>NZ_JCALCE010000011.1:0-203385 GCF_059812195.1 Mycobacterium sp. NGS68
CTGAACGCGGGCCCCACGAAGCGTTGCACCAGATTGCGTTCGGCGTCGTCATCCTCGACGGGCCAGTACATCAGGGACAAGACGACGCGGACCAGCCATTGCGCGGCCACTGGGTCTCCCTCGGCGAGGCCGGCGATGTCGGTGGCGAAGCCGGCCAGCAACGGCGAGGAAGCGAGCCAGGAGATTTCGTCGGTGGCGCGGATCGAGCCGAGCATCAGCCGTCCCAGCGGGTCGGACCGGATTCGCTTGAGCGCCAGGATGACCGCCGTGACGACACGGTCCGGCCCGCTCAGTCGCTCCACGTCCGAGCGCACGGCGTCGATGATGCGACCGGCGGCCCGGGTGAGTACGGCGTCACGGATCTCGGCCTTGCCACCGGCATACCGGTAGACGGTCGCCCGGGAGCAGTGCACGCGGGCGGCCAGCGCATCGATGTCGAACGCGTCTATCCCGTGCTGGGCGATCAGGTCGGCGGCGGCGGCATGGATGCGTTCGACGGCCATCGCGCGGCGGTCGCCGCCCACCAGCCAGTCGTCATGAGGCACCGGCCACCGCCCTTCGTCACCGCAGACACCGGGGGAGTAGTTTCTCAACCTGAGACAGTAGTAGCGATCGATCTCATGATAGCCGCTGGTCGCGGGCACGGCGTGAGACGGCGTCACCCGGCCCGGCCCGGCAGCGGATTTCGACTTGTGGCGGGCCCGTTGACGTGCGGATACCTGCCGATCAGTCTGAAAAAGTGATACTCGTCGAGGATGCTCCCGCGTTCTTCGGGACCGAAACCCTGCAGGACCCCTATCCGCTCTACGAGCGCATGCGCGCCGCGGGCCCGGTCCATCGCATCGGCGACTCCCCGTTCTACGCGGTATGCGGCTGGCAGGCGGCCAACGACGCCATCGCCCGCCCGCAGGACTTCTCGTCGAATCTGACCGCGACCATGACCTTCACCGCCGAGGGCACCGTCAAACCGTTCGAGATGGACCCGCTGGGCGGACCGACCCACGTGCTGGCCACCGCCGACGACCCGGCCCACGCCATCCATCGCAGGCTGCTGGTGCGTCACCTGGCGGCGCGGCGGATCCGCGCCCTCGAGCAGTTCGTGACCCAGACTGCCGACCGGCTGTGGAACGAACGCCTGGCCGACGGGCACATCGAATGGATGGCTGCGATGGCCAACCGCCTGCCCATGATGGTGGTGGCCCGGCTCATCGGCGTGCCCGACACCGACGTCGACCAGCTCGTGAAGTGGGGATACGCCGCCACCCAGCTGCTCGAAGGTCTGGTCGATGAGGCACAGCTGGCCGCTGCCGGCGTGGCCGTCATGGAACTCAGCGGCTACATCGCCGAGCGCCTGGCGGAGGCGCGAAAACAAGGGCAGGCGGGCCCGCCGGACACGCTGCTCGGCGAACTGGCCGCCGCCTGCGCGTCGGGTGAACTGGACATGGTCGCCGCACAGGTGATGATGGTGACGCTGTTCGCGGCCGGCGGGGAGTCGACGGCCTCGTTGTTGGGCAGCGCGGCCTGGATGTTGGCGCACCGTCCCGATATTGCGCGGCAGGTGCGTGAACAGCCCTGGCTGCTGGGAGCTTTCATCGAGGAGACGCTGCGCTACGAGCCGCCATTCCGCGGCCATTACCGGCACGTTCGCACCGACACCGTCCTGGGTGGCGTGGAGTTGGCCGCCGGCTCACATCTACTGCTGCTGTGGGGCGCGGCCAATCGGGATCCGGCACACTTCGAGGCGCCCGGCGAGTTCCGTCTGGATCGCGCCGAGGGCAAGGGCCACATCAGCTTCGGCAAGGGTGCGCACTTCTGCGTCGGCGCCGCGCTGGCGCGGTTGGAGGCGCAGATCGTGCTGCGGTTGCTGCTGGAGCGCACGTCGGTGATCGAGGCCGCCGACGTCGGGCCGTGGTTGCCGAGCATTCTGGTGCGCCGCCTCGAACGGCTCGAACTGGCCGTGGCCTGAGCGCGGAACGGCTAGCCGGTGCCCAGCGGCGGACCGATGGCGACGAAGGCCTCCACCGCCGTCGCCTGCGGGAAGCCCTCGACTTCGACGCGCCACTCGTAGATTCCCGGTTCCAGCGGAATTCCGGCCGGGATGTTGAGGGTAAGCGGCATCCGCACCGGCGACCCGTGCACCGCCCCCGGCATGCGACCCGCCTCCGCGGCCGCTTCGAACAGGATCGGCTGCGGCCCGTTGGGCCCCGGTACCTGCACCGGCTCGCCGTCGGTGGTCAGCAGCTGGCACTTCAGCTGATGCTGCCGGTTGGTCTCGCTCCAGTCGATGTCCAGGATGATCACCAAAGCGAAAGCGGGCGTGGGCGTTTGACACTGCCGCCAGCCCAGCCCGAGCGCATGGATCTTGCCGGATTGGGGGTCGGCCTGCGCCGCGTCCGCAAGGAACAGGCCGATCCTCATGACGCCGCCGCCACGATCGGGCGTCGGATCGTCGCCGCGAACTGCTGACCCATTATTGCTGCCGTCACGAGATCGCCGCCCTGCTCCCCATCCGTCCGCAGTTGCCCGAAAGACGCCTTGCGGCCGTGGTGCTCAGCCGACGCTGCCGTCGGCTGATAATACGCCCGCCGGTGCTACTGCGCGGGTGGCAGTTCGCGCGGGCCCTCGGGCGGCCGCAGTTGGGGCGGGCCCTCACGCTCGACCAGTTCGCGCGCGCGATCCGGCGACCCGAGCGCCACCCCAGCCCGGTCGTGCGACGGTCCGCGGTCCAGGGAGGCGTAGCCGTCGTCGGCGGGCAGGCGACCATAGTTGCCCGCGTGCGCCGAACCCGCGGAACTCGCGGAATTCCACGAATCGGCGTACTCCCGCGACGACTCGACGCGCCGGTTCGGCGCGGGCTCGGGGGCCGGTGCGACCGGCTGCGGGGGAGCCGGATGCCCCGGGTCGGAGCTCTCGGTGTTCACCGTCACCTTGCGGGTCCGCTTGAGCGAGAAGGCGATCTCCTCGACCTCTTCGAACACCTGACGTGCGGTGCGCAGCGGCTGGGTGGTGTTGTCGATCACCCGGGCCACGAACGGCGGCACCAGCGGACGAATCCAGCGGGCCGCGGCCCGGGTGGCGTCCGGGATCGACGGGATCAGCGGGGTTGCGCGTTCGGCCGGCTCCTCGTGGCGCTCGACCGCGGCTTGGGTCGCCGCGGCGATCGGCAGGTTCTCCGCGGGCTGGGCCGCGGCTTGTGGTGCGCCAGCGGGCAATTCGGCGACTGCACGGCTGGCGGCTTCGGCTTCAGCGGCGATCGGCAGGTACATGTCTTCCTCCACTGGTTCGAAAGTACGCTCCGCCTTCAGTTCGGCGACGGCGCGGACGGGCGCCTCCGGGGGCTCCAGCGCTTCCATGACCCGACGGCGTTGGTGTTCGCGGTCGATTTCGAGCTGGGCCTCCACGGCGAGGCGCGCCTGGGTGAGTTGGTGCTCCGCCCACATGATTTCGGCCTCGCGGCGAACCTCGGCCCGCTTGATCGCAATGGCGGTGTCGGCCTCGAGCTCGGCGCGTTCGCGCTTCGCGCGGGCCGTCCAGTGGCGATCGTGGGTCGTCTCGCCGCGCCACAGCCGCAGAATCAGCGGCAGCAGGTACAGCAGCGCGCAGCAGGCGATGATCAGCAGCCGCAGCAGCAGCGCGCCGGTGCCGGCGAGCGTCAGGTCGTTCAGCGCGACCCAGCGGGCACCGAGGCCGCGGCCCGCGCCGGCGGTCGCGGTGTGGCGCGCCTGCCCGAGGGCCTGCTCGTCGTGCGCGACGCGGGCGTCCAGCGCCGGCGCTTCGCGCTCGCGGGTCGCCGTCGCGGCGTCCAGTTCCCGGCGCGCGTCGGCGAGAAGCTCATTGGCCGTTCGTGTTTCGGGCCCAGCCCCCGGGACGCCGGTGATCCTGGTCTGCGGGCAGTCGGGCGTGGGGTGGTATTCGCAGCGAGCCACGACCAGCGCGTTGTCCAAGTGTCCGCGGGCCTGTTCGACCGCGGTGTCGAGGGAAAGCCGCGCGTGACGGCTCTGGTCCAGGGCGGACGCCGCCTGCGCCACCGCCGGAGTGGATTCCGCTGCTGCTGAGGCCCGCTCGTCGAGACGACGGTCGATCGCACCGGAGAACATGACGAGCGACGCCAACTCGGCGACCACCGCACCCACCGCAACCGCGACCGTGGCGCGCCCGAGGACGCCGGCAACCCCGCGCCGAGGGCCGCCGGCGACGCCGCGGGTCACCGCGCCGACGAGCAGGCCGAAGAGCAGGGCGGGCCCGACGACGGACCAGATCGGCCATCCCGTGGCCGCGGCGACCGCCAGGCCCGACACGAGCGAGGCCAGCATGGCTCCGCACAGTACGACGGCGCCCGCGACGGCGTAAGTGGACCGTTCGTGACGCTCACCGAGCTCGCGCCAGTGCCCACCGCCGAGCCAGGTCAGCGATTCCTCTACCCTGGATGCCGCCGAGGGCGAATCAGTAAATTCATGCGCGCGCATGAGATTCCAACACCTCCAGTTTGTCCAAGCCTGGCAGGTGGCCACCCGACACACCGAATCGAACCGGCCGCTTGTGGCGTTCTTCACAACGGCCCCGCGGGGCGACCAATCCCACACGCCGCGGCCTGCCGAGGTATGGGTGAGCAGCTCAGCGCGAAATTTCGACGACGCGGGCGGTTCAGCGACCATATGGGCAGGGAACGTGAGACGGTATGAATCTATGCAAAACTACGACTACGTCACCTACGAAGAGTTCGGCCGTAGGTTTTTCGAGTACGCCGTGACCCCCGAGCGCGTCGCCGCCGCATTGGACGATTTCGCCGGCACCGAGTTCGCCATGGAACCCATCGCCCAGGGCCCCGGGGGGATCGCGAAAGTAAGCGCAAACGTCAAGGTCAAAGAGCCGCGAGTGACGCGGCGCCTCGGCGACAGCATCACCTTCGTCATCCACATCCCCCTGTCGATCGACCTGCTGCTCGACTTGCGGCTCGACAAGCAGCGGTTCACCGTCACCGGGGACATCGCGCTGAAGGCCACCGCGCGGGCGGCCATGCCGCTGGTCCTGATCGTCGACGTGGCCAAACCGCGGCCCTCCGACATCACCGTCAACGTGTCGTCCAAGTCCATTCGCGGTGAGGTGTTGCGCATCCTCGCCGGCGTCGACGGGGAGATCCGCCGCTTTATCGCCCATTACGTCGCCGACGAAATCGACTCGCCGCAGTCACAGGCCGCGCAGGTGATCGACGTGGCCCACCAGCTGGACACCACCTGGGACGGTTGAGGGTTTCGGCTCGTCGCACGCGGGTATTAAAGGCAGACAGCGCGTTTCGTCGCGCTGTTATTGATACCCAACAGATGCGGCTGGAGAGATGGCACGAGTAGACGTTTCGACGTCGTCGGACCTGGGCCCGGCGTCCGCCTGGAAACTGGCGTCCGACCTGCGCCGATTCGACGAGTGGATGACGATTTTCGGGGGGTGGCGCGGCGAGGTTCCCGAGACGATCGAAGAGGGCACCTGCATCGCGTCGCTGATCAAGGTCAAGGGTTTCCGCAACATCATTTACTGGACCATCACCCACTACGACGAGCCGAATTCGATTGAGCTACAGGGCCGCGGCCGCGGCGGCATCCGCCTCGCGGTGTCGATGAGCGTCACCGACGACGACCCCGGCTCGACCTTCCACCTGGTCGCCGAGCTGAAGGGCGGTCTGCTGGGCGGGCGGATCGGCAAGCTGGTGGCCCGGGTGCTGCGCTCCGACGTGGAGAAGTCGGTGCACAACCTCGCGGCCCTGCAGTAACCTTTCGCCGCGGGAGGTGTTCATGGCGGCATGCTGGCCGACTGCCGCCGTCGTGCTCGGCGCAGCATTGTTGACAGGCTGTTCGGGCGGCCATTCCCCATCCCTGGCCGGCGCACCCGCGGTAGCGCCCGTCGCGCCGGTCGTCCCATTGGACTCCCGCCGTTGTGGTGGGGTCAACGAAGCGAACGTCGATCTGCTGGCGGCGTCCAACACCGACGCGGCGCGTAGCGCCGCAGACACCCTCGAGGGCTATCGGCCGCCGGCAGCGGTCAAGGCAGCCATCGAGCACTTTGTCGGGACCGGCGGTGCGCACTTCGAGGACCCGGGCTACACGACGAACCACAAGATCCTTGACGATTGGGTCACCTCGCTCTGCCCCACTCAATAGGGTCCGAGTACCTGGGCGCTGTCATCGCCGCGCCGGGTGGTTGGTCCACCACTTCCGGTCCGCTTCGCGAATGCGCCTGCGCTCCATGGCAAGCCAGCTCAAGCCGGCCCCGACTACCAGCAGGCCGACGCTGACCGCGGCTACGCCGAGACCGACCTGGCCCAGGGCGAAATTGGCCACACCGACCACGAATACCACCGCGGCGGCCACCAGAACGACGATCCTGGGCGCCTTTTCCGCGTCGGCTACGTCGTCCCTTGCGTCGCCCTTTGCGTGGTCCTCTGCGTCGTCCTTCGCGTCGTCGGCGTCACCCATGGGCGTGGGCTACCCGAAACGCCCTCTGGGAAAACGATTTCGAGTTGGCGGCCCGCGAAACCTAGAGCGTCTGGTGCCGCCCGAAGTACTTGTGGTCCTCGCTGTACCCGCCGTAACCACTGCCGATGTCGGCGTAATCCGCGACGAACTCGATGCCCTTGATCCACTTGACCAGCTTGAATCCGTGCTGCAATTCGTTACGTAGCCGCAGCGGCCTGCCGTGCATGTAGGGGAGCGGCTGGTCGTTCATGTTGTAGGCCAACATCGTCATGTGGTGGTCCATCTGTCCGATGTGGTGCGCGTTGTAGTAGATCCCGCCGGTGGCACCGAGGCCCATCGAATAAAACACCACCCACTTCGCCTCGGGCAGCGGCTTGACGATGTCCATGATCGTCTTCATCTGCACGCCACCCCATTTGGCGACGCCCGACCAGGCCTGGATGCAGAAGTGCTGGCTGATCTGGTCGTGGTAGGGCAGCGCCTTCAAGTCGTCGAGGGAGAACTCGGTGGGATGTTCGACCAGGCCATAGACCTTGAGCCGCCAGTCGACGAAGTCGTCCTTTTCGAGTTCCTTGTATTCGACGGTCTCCGGCAGGCGGCCGTTGCGCCAGTGGTGCGGGGAAATGTCCTTCTCGGTGAAGGCGCCGGGCTTGGGATCCAACTGTTCCAGAATTCGCTGGAACGGCCCGACCAGCGCGTAGCCGACCCGCTGCACCACGCGGGGATGGCGAATCGTGAACGGCGTGGCCCAAACCCACGCGACGGCCGTCACCACCATGGCGGCGGCGAAGATCCAGAATCCCATCCAGCCGTTGTCGTCGCGGGCGGCGAACATGTGGTTGAGGTTACGCAGCGCGCTGGTCGCGAAAACCAGCGTGACGTGCGCCAAGATGAAGAACAGGAAGTACACGAGCACCAGGAAATGCAGGGAGCGTGCGTGCTGGATGCTCAACCGCTTGCTGAGCCAGTGCACCCGCTGCGACAGCGCCGGTGACATGCCCAGGCCGGTGATCAGCGCGGCCGGCGCGGCGATGAAGACGGTGGTGAAGTAGGCGAGCAGTTGCATGCCGTTGTAGGCGACCCAGCCGTTGTCCTCCGGCCAGTTCAGTGACAGGTACTGGACCGCGACCGACGCGGCATCGGGGAAGACGTCCCAACTGGTCGGCACGATGTGTCGCCACTGCCCGGTGGTGAACAGCAGCACGTAGAACACCGCGCCGTTGAGCAGCCACAACACATCGATGCCCAGGTGCCACCAGCGAGCCAGCCCAATCGAGTGCCGGAAGCCGGGCAGGCCGAGCTGCGGCGGCAATGCGACGGTGTCGGAGTTCGCCGTCCACAGCTCATCGTCCGGGACGGGCGGGCCCACCCGCAGCCACTCGTCTTTGCCGGGGGTGGCGTTGCGGCTGAAGTACAGCCGGGGGTGGTCGCAGAGAATCTGGATCCCCGTCCTGATGATGAACATCATCATGAACAGGTTGAAAAAGTGGGTCCAGCCGATCCACGCGGGCAGGCCGGGGGTGGCGCCGGAATGGGTCTCGGTCCCCGGGTGACGCTGGATGAACGCCTGCACCGCCGGCATGTTGTGTAGGCCCTTGCCGATGGCCACCGCGGCCACCAGCAACGCGAAACCGATGGGAATCAGCCACAGCAGGTTGAACCACTTGTCGCGGCCCACCCGCAGCCGCGGCGCGGTGGCCCGACGGGTGAGGTCGAACCCGCCGCCATAGGTTTCGACGTCGATGCTGTCTTCGGCCTCATGGATCTCATTGCGGTAGTCCGGGATGGACACCAGGGGTGTGCCCGCCATCGTGGACAGGGAGCCGGAAGCGGTGCGTGGGTCGGCACCTGGACATTCGGGGATTGTCACCTCCCAAATATATACCAGTGCAACTGTAAAAATTACCGATTATCCACACCTGTCATCAGGCGGGCTCTCGCGGCAGTACCCGGCGGACCGGCCGGGTCTCGATTGCGTTGATCGTCAACGCGCGGCGGCCGATCCGCCAGCCCGCGTCGGTCGCCACGTATTCGTCGTCATAGCGCAGATGCCAGGCCACGTCGACCAGCTCGCCGTTGCGTTCGTTCCAATGGTGCGCGATGCACGTGATGCGTCCGCGCGCGGCGGCCGGGCCGCCCTCGTCGTAGACCTCGCCGACGATCGCGTGCTCGGTGCGCAGCAGCGCGCCGACGGCGGCGACCGCCGCGGCGATGGCCGGCCTGCCCCGATGCGGCTGAATCGGGGTCAGCGCGGTCGGCGGATCCGGCAGGATCAACTCGGCTTCGGGAGTGAAAAGATCTGCCGCAGAGTCGAATCGGCGATCGTCCACGTTGGCCGCATACCGGTGCACCAGATCACTGAGGTCCGCCCGGTCGGACGCCGAAAGGGTCATCGCTTGATTCAACGCCGTCTCACTCGGCCGCGGGGGCGCTCTGCGCGCGGACGGCCTCGGTCAGATCGGCCGCCCGCCGATCGGTGAACACGTCCTCGAGCATCACCACGCGGCCGTCGGGGCCCGTCAGCGGAATCCGCCAGTTGGGGTACTCGTCGGTGGTGCCCGGCTGATTCTGGGTCCGCCGGTCGCCGACCGCGTCGGTCAGCGCGACCCCCAACAGCCGCGACGGAGTCCGGCCCAGGTAGCGGTAGAGAGCCAGCACCACCCGCTCGGGATCGTCCTCGGCACCCTCTTCCAACAGCCCGACCCGGCGCAGTTCGGCCATCCAGGCGGCGAGTTCGGCCCGGTCGGACTCCAGCTCCTCGGCCGCCGGCCGCGTCAGCAGCCCCAGCGACTCCCGCAGTCGCACGTGGTCGCCGGCCAGATATCCGGCGGTAGGCGGCAGGTCATGGGTGGTCACCGAGGACAGGCAATAGTCCCGCCAGCGTTCGGCCGGCAGGGGACCGCCTCCGTCCCGATCCTTCTCGAACCAGAGGATCGAGGTGCCCAGCAGGCCCCTGAGTAAGAGGTAATCCCGCACCCACGGTTCGACAGTGCCGAGATCCTCGCCGACGACGACGGCGCCGGCCCGGTGCGCCTCCAGCGCGACGATGCCGATCATCGCGTCGTGGTCGTAGCGCACATAGGTGCCCTGGGTGGGCGGTCCGCCCTCGGGGATCCACCACAGCCGGAACAGCCCGATGATGTGATCGATGCGCACCCCGCCGGCGTGCCGCAGCACCGCCCGGATCAGGGCGCGGAACGGCTCGTACTCCCGCTCCTCGAGCCGGTCCGGCCGCCACGGCGGCTGCGACCAGTCCTGCCCGAGCTGGTTGAACTCGTCCGGCGGCGCGCCCGCGGTGACCCCGAGCGCCAGCACATCCTGCAGCGCCCACGCGTCGGCGCCGTTGGGATGCACGCCGACGGCCAAGTCGTGCATGACGCCCAGCGCCATTCCGGCGCGGACCGCCTGTGACTGCGCGGCGGCGAGCTGTTCGTCGAGCTGCCACTGCAGCCAGCGGTGGAAGTCGATGGCCCGCGCGTTCTTCTTGCGGAATGCGGCGACACCCTCGGCCGAGGGGTGACGCAGCGATGCCGGCCACCGGTGCCAGTCGTCGCCGTGCTTCTCGGCCAGCACGCACCAGGTGGCGAAGTCGTCCAGGGCCTGCCCCTCGCGCTCCCGGAACGCGCCGTAGGCGAGCTCACGGCCCGCGGACCGCGGCACCCGGTGCAGCTGTTCGAGCGCCGCGCACTTGGCCGCCCATGCGCCGTCCCGGTCGATCGCGTCGAGCGCATCGGCCCGGCGCTGCACGTCAGACCGCAGCCGCCGGACCTGTCGCCGGCCGCGCAGGTCGGCGAACTCGGGGATCGCCTCCACCCGCAGGTACAGCGGGTTGACGAATCGCCGCGACGTCGGCAGATACGGCGAAGGCTCGATCGGAGCCGTCAGGCTCGCCGCGTGCAGAGGATTGACCAGCACGTAGTCAGCGCCGTGCCGCGCGGCCGACCACACGGCCAGGTCGGCCAGGTCGGTGAGGTCGCCGACGGCCCACGACTGCCGGGACCGCACGCTGTAGAGCTGAACCGCCAGGCCCCAGGCGCGGCGGGCGCCGAGCCGCTCCGGCAGCCCGAGCCAATCCGGCGTCACGATGAGCGCGGTGCTGGTCTCCGCGTCGTCCGACCGCAGCGCAATCCGGTGGTAGCCGAGCGGCAGGTCATTGGGCAACACGAAGCTGGCCTCGCCGACCCAGCGGCCGTCCAGATCGAACGGCGGGGTGAAGTTGTCGACCTGACGCACACCGCTTTGCGGGCCGCTCACGACGGTGCCGTCCTCGAGGCGCAGCCACACCTCGGCGGGATGGCCGTGCGTCACATGCGCCCAGAACCGCGTCGGCGCACCGGAGCGCGCCACGACCGTCGCGGGCAGCGCCCGCGCCCAGTACGACCGCGCCTGCGCGATCAGCGCCGCGTTACGCTCTTGCTCGGTCGCCGCGGGGACGTCCAAGGCCGCCAGGACCGCGACCAGCGTGGCCTCGGGGACCGGCACGTACCGCCCGGTCCAGTCCGAGTAGCCGGTCGCGATGCCATACCGTCCGGCCAGTTCGACCAGCGAGGGCGCGAGCTCACTCATGCCGCCAATCTTGCGGGTCGGATCCGGCGCCCCGCGACGCGGGTCGTCCGCGTCTTGCGCATTTCGACAGGCCGAGTCGGCCGCGGATCGCTACCATGCCATTTGAAGGCATGCTGCGCCTCGGGGAGACAGCCGCGGGGACAGACAAAGTGGCAGCTCATCGGTGTGCGCCACTTGATGTGCGCGCGTGGGTGCGCGCTATCGCGTGGCGAGGTCTGTGTAGGTGCCTTACGGTTGTCGATGTGATTTGCGCACTGGTCAGAATCCAGGCGCTCTACCAGACCGGATGGTGAATAGACGTGGCGGAAGAGAGTCGCGGGCGGCGCGGGACGGGGTACGGCCTCGGGTTGTCGACGCGGACCCAGGTAACCGGCTATCAGTTCCTGGCGCGGCGTACGGCAATGGCCTTGACCCGCTGGCGCGTCCGGATGGAGGTCGAGCCGGGCCGCCGCCAGATTCTGGCGGTGGTGG
Source organism: Mycobacterium sp. NGS68 (assembly GCF_059812195.1). NCBI lineage: Bacteria > Bacillati > Actinomycetota > Actinomycetes > Mycobacteriales > Mycobacteriaceae > Mycobacterium > Mycobacterium sp. NGS68. The sequence goes on from NZ_JCALCE010000011.1 coordinate 11,505, forward strand.
CGTCGGTGTCCGCGGCGCTGGTCATCTGCCTGGGCGCGCTGTTGTGGTCCTTCATCAACCCGTCCGGGCAGCTCAACGAGTCGCCGATCATCGCCGACCGTGATTCCGGCGCGCTGTACGTGCGGGTCGGTGACCGGCTGTACCCCGCGCTGAACCTCGCGTCGGCGCGGCTGATCACCGGGCGCCCGGACAACCCGCACCTGGTCCGGGGCAGCCAGATCGCCACCCTGCCGCACGGTCCGCTGGTCGGCATCCCGGGCGCCCCGACGTCGTTCGCGCCGAAGAGCCCGCCGTCGTCGTCCTGGCTGGTGTGCGACACGGTCGCCACCTCGACCGGCATCGGGTCGCCGCAGGGCGTGACGGTGACGGTGATCGACGGAACCCCCGAACTCACCGGCCACCGGCGGGTGCTGAACGGATCGGACGCGGTGGTCCTCAGCTACGGCGGGGATGCGTGGGTGATCCGGCAGGGCAGGCGGTCCCGGGTGGACCCCACCAACCGCGCGGTCCTGCTGCCCCTGGGATTGACGCCCGAGCAGGTCAGCCAGGCCCGGCCGATGAGCCGCGCGCTGTACGACGCGCTGCCGGTCGGCCCCGAATTGGTGGTGCCGGAGGTGCCGAACGTGAATGGGGCGGCGACGTTCCCGAACGCGCCGGGCCCCGTCGGCACCATCCTCGTCACGCCGCAGATCAGTGGCCCGCAGCAGTATTCGCTGGTGCTGACCGAAGGCGTGCAGACGCTTCCGCCGCTGGTGGCCCAGATCCTGCAGAACGCGGGCGGCCCGGGCGGCGGCAAGCCGATGACCGTGCAACCCGCGGCCCTGGCGAAGATGCCGGTGGTCAACAAGCTGGACCTGTCGTCGTACCCGGACAACCCGCTGGAAGTGGTGGACATCCGGGAGAACCCGTCGACGTGCTGGTGGTGGGAGCGGACCAACGGTGAGAACCGGGCCCGCGTCCAGGTGGTCTCCGGCCCCACCATCCCCGTGCCTGCCAACAAGCTGAACAAGGTCGTGTCCCTGGTCAAGGCCGACACCACCGGACGCGAGGCGGACCAGGTCTACTTCGCCAACAACTACGGCAACTTCGTCGCCGTCACGGGCAACCACCCGGGCGCGCAAACCGCCGAGTCGCTGTGGTGGATCACCGATGCCGGCGCGCGGTTCGGGGTCGACGACACCAAGGAGGCCCGCGACGCGCTGGGCCTGACCCTGCAGCCGAGCCTGGCGCCGTGGGTGGCGCTGCGGCTGCTGCCGCAGGGGCCGACGCTGTCCCGCGCGGATGCGCTGGTGGAACACGACACGCTACCGATGGACATGACACCTCAAGAACTGGTGGTACCGAAGTGAAACGTGGTTTTGCACGGCCGACGCCTGAGCGGCCTCCGGTAATCAAGCCGGAGAACATCGTCCTACCCACCCCGCTGAGCATTCCGCCGCCTGAGGGCAAGCCGTGGTGGCTCATCGTGGTCGGCGTCGTGGTGATCGGCCTGCTGGGCGGCATGGTCGCGATGACGTTCGCCAGCGGTTCGCACGTGTTCGGCGGCGCCGGTTCGATCTTCCCGATCTTCATGGTCGGCGGCATGATGATGATGATGTTCGGCGGCCGGTTCGGCGGCCAGCAGCAGATGAGCCGGCCGAAATTGGACGCCATGCGTGCCCAGTTCATGTTGATGCTGGACATGCTGCGCGAGACGGCACACGAGTCGGCGGACAGCATGGACGCCAACTACCGGTGGTTCCACCCGGCGCCCAGCACCCTGTCGGCCGCCATCGGATCGTCGCGGATGTGGGAGCGCAAGCCCGACGGCAAGGACCTCAACTTCGGCGTCGTCCGGGTGGGCGTGGGCATGACCCGGCCCGAGGTGACCTGGGGTGAGCCGCAGAACATGCCGACCGACATCGAGCTGGAGCCCGTGACCGGTAAGGCTCTGCAGGAGTTCGGCCGCTACCAGAGCGTCGTCTACAACCTGCCGAAGATGATCTCGCTGCTGGTGGAGCCCTGGTACTCGCTGATCGGGGATCGCGAGCAGGTCGTGGGACTGATGCGCTCGATCATGTGCGAGCTTGCCTTTTCGCACGGGCCCGACCACGTCCAGATGATCGTCGTCAGCTCCAACCTGGAGGAGTGGGACTGGGTCAAGTGGCTTCCGCACTTCGGTGACCCCCGGCGGCAGGACGCCGCGGGCAACGCCCGGATGGTCTACAGCTCGGTGCGTGAGTTCGCCGCCGAGCAGGCCGAATTGTTCGCCGGCCGTGGCTCTTTCACGCCGCGCCACGCCAGTTCGTCGGCGCAGTGCCCGACGCCGCACCACGTGATCATCGCCGACGTCACCGATCCCCAGTGGGAGTACGTGATCAGCGCCGAGGGCGTGGACGGGGTGACGTTCTTCGACCTGACCGGCGCCTCGATGTGGACCTCGATCCCGGAGCGGACCCTGCGATTCGACGACAAGGGCGTGATCGAGGCGCTGCCCCGCGACCGCGACACCTGGATGGTGATCGACGACAAGCCGTGGTTCTTCGCGCTCACCGACCACTTCAGCGTCGCGGAGTCCGAAGAGTTCGCGCAGAAGCTGGCGCGCTGGCGCCTCGCCGAGGCCTACGAGGAGATCGGTCAGCGGGTCACCCAGATCGGCGCCCGGGACATCTTGTCCTACTACGGAATCGACGACCCGTCGGAGATCGACTTCCAGGCGCTCTGGGGCAAGCGCACCGACACCATGGGCCGCTCCCGGTTGCGCGCCCCGTTCGGTAACCGCTCCGACAACGGCGAGCTGCTGTTCCTGGACATGAAGTCCCTCGACGAGGGCGGCGACGGCCCGCACGGCGTCATGTCGGGAACCACCGGTTCCGGCAAATCGACGCTGGTGCGTACCGTGATCGAGTCGCTGATGCTGGGCCACCCGCCCGAGGAGCTGCAGTTCGTGCTGGCCGACCTCAAGGGTGGGTCCGCGGTCAAGCCGTTCGCCGGGGTGCCGCACGTCTCGCGCATCATCACCGACCTCGAAGAGGACCAGGCGCTGATGGAGAGGTTCCTGGACGCGCTGTGGGGCGAGATCGCCCGCCGCAAGGCCGTCTGCGACAGCGCCGGCGTGGACGACGCCAAGGAGTACAACTCGGTGCGGTCGCGCATGCGTGCGCGCGGGCAGGACATGCCGCCGCTGCCGATGCTCGTGGTGGTCATCGACGAGTTCTACGAGTGGTTCCGCATCATGCCGACCGCGGTCGACGTGCTCGACTCCATCGGCCGGCAGGGCCGCGCCTACTGGATCCACCTGATGATGGCGTCGCAGACCATCGAGAGCCGCGCGGAGAAGCTCATGGAGAACATGGGTTACCGCCTGGTGCTGAAGGCACGCACCGCCGGGGCCGCGCAGGCCGCCGGTGTGCCCAACGCGGTGAACCTGCCGGCCCAGGCGGGCCTGGGGTACTTCCGCAAGAGCCTCGAGGACATCATCCGGTTCCAGGCCGAGTTCCTGTGGCGCGACTACTACTCCCGGGGCATCACCGTCGACGGCGACGAAGCGCCGGTGCTGGTGCACAGCATCGACTACGTGCGCCCGCAGTTGTTCACCAACTCATTCACCCCCCTCGAGGTCGCCGAGGCGGGACCCGACCCCGAACCCGTGCACTCCAATGGCGAGGCCCTCCTCGTGGAGGAGCTCGAAGAGGAAGAGGAAGAGGGCATCCGCACGCCGAAGGTCGGCACGGTGATCATCGAGCAGCTGCGCCGGATCAACTTCGAGCCGTACCGGCTGTGGCAACCGCCGCTGACCCAGCCCATCGCCATCGACGAGTTGGTGAACCGCTTCCTCGGCCGCCCGTGGCAGAAGGACTACGGCACCGCCCGGGATCTGACGTTCCCGATCGGGATCATCGACCGTCCGTTCAAGCACGACCAACCGCCGTGGGCGGTCGACACGTCGGGGCCGGGTGCGAACGTGCTGATCCTGGGCGCCGGCGGTTCGGGCAAGACGACGGCGCTGCAGACCCTGATCTGTTCGGCCGCGTTGACCCACACGCCGGAGCAGGTGCAGTTCTACTGCCTGGCCTACAGCAGCACCGCGCTCACCACGGTGGCGCAGCTCCCGCACGTCGGCGAGGTGGCCGGCCCCACCGATCCCTACGGCGTGCGGCGCACCGTCGCCGAACTGCTGGCCCTGGTCCGCGAGCGCAAGCGCAGCTTCCTCGAATACGGCATCGCGTCCATGGAGGTATTCCGGCGGCGCAAGTTCGGCGGCGAGCCCGGCCCCGTGCCCAACGACGGGTTCGGCGACGTCTACCTGGTGATCGACAACTACCGGGCCCTCGCCGAAGAGAACGAGGTGCTGATCGAGCAGGTCAACGTGATCATCAACCAGGGCCCCTCCTTCGGGGTGCACGTGGTGGTCAGCGCGGACCGCGAATCCGAGCTGCGGCCACCGGTGCGCAGCGGTTTCGGTTCCCGCGTCGAGTTGCGCCTGGCCGCGGTGGAGGACGCCAAGCTGGTCCGGTCGCGGTTCGCCAAGGAGGTTCCGGTCAAGCCGGGGCGCGGCATGGTCGCGGTCAACTACGTCCGGCTGGACGCCGACCCGCAGGCGGGCCTGCACACGCTGGTGGCCCGGCCCGCGCTGGGCAGCACGTCCGACAAGGTCTTCGAGTCCGATAGCGTGGTCGCGGCGGTCAGCAGGCTGGCCAGCGGGCACGCTCCGCCGGTGCGCCGGCTGCCGGCCAGGTTCGGCGTGCAGCAGGTGCGCGAGCTCGCCGCGCGCGATACCCGCCAGGGCGTCGGCGTCGGCGGGATCGCCTGGGCCATCTCGGAATTGGACCTCGCGCCGGTGTACCTCAACTTCGCCGAGAACGCGCACCTGATGGTGACCGGCCGACGCGAATGTGGGCGCACCACGACACTGGCCACCATCATGTCCGAGATCGGCCGGGTCTACGCACCGGGCGCCAGCACCGCACCGCCGCCGCCCCCCGGAAAGCCGTCCGCGCAGGTCTGGCTGGTCGACCCGCGCCGTCAGCTGCTGACCGCGCTGGGCACCGACTACGTGGAGAAGTTCGCCTACAACCTGGACGGCGTCTCGGCCATGATGAACGACCTGTCGGCACTGCTGGCCAGTCGTGAACCACCACCGGGCCTGTCCGCCGAGGAGCTGCTGTCGCGGTCGTGGTGGAGCGGTCCGGAGATCTTCCTGATCGTCGACGACATTCAGCAATTACCGCCGGGCTTCGATTCGCCGCTGCACAAGGCCGCGGCCTGGGTGACCAGGGCCGCGGACGTGGGCCTGCACGTGCTCGTCACCCGCACCTTCGGTGGCTGGTCCTCGGCGGGCAGCGACCCGATGCTGCGGGCCCTGCACCAGGCGAACGCGCCGCTGCTGGTGATGGACGCCGACCCGGACGAGGGCTTCATCCGCGGCAAGATGAAGGGCGGACCGCTGCCCCGCGGCCGAGGCCTGCTGATGGCCGAGGACACCGGTGTCTTCGTGCAGGTGGCAGCGACCGAGGTCAAGCGGTAGGGGTCCAGCGCAGCGGCAACGCCTTGAGCGCGAACGTCTTAGACGGGAAATCGATTTGGGGCACGTAGTCGGCGGGCAGATCGAAGTCGGGGATCTGCCTTAGCCATTCGGCCACGATCACCGTCAGCTCGATGCGCGCCAGGTGCGAGCCCAGGCAGCGGTGCGGGCCGCCGCCGAAACCCCAGTGCCGGTGCACCTTTCCGTCCATCACCAGATCATCGGTGGACGTCGCGTCGCTGCCGTCGCGGTTGACCGCGGCCATGCACAGCCGCACCTGAGACCCGGGCGGCAGCGTCATGCCGCCGACGTTGACGAAGTCGGTGGTGATCCGCGGCGCCACCGGCGCCGACGGCTCCAGGCGGACGATCTCCTCGATAAAGACCCGTATTTGCCTAGGGTTTTCGCGGAGCTCCTCGCGCAGCTGCGGCCGGCGCGCCAACTCGAACAGCGAGAAGCCGATCGCCGCCGTCACCGTGTCCAGGCCGGCCAGGATCAACAGGTGGCTCATGCCCAGCAGCTCGATGTCGGTGAAGTCGCCGCCACCGGTCATCACCTGCGACAGCATGTCCGAGCCAGGGTTCTCGCGGCGCTGCGCGATGGCCTCGGTGAGGTATTCGAACAGCGCCAGTTGGGCCTGCTCGATATCGGCGTAGCTGACATTCGGCTGGTCACCGACGATGGCGTTCTTCCAGGCGATCACCCGGTCACGGTCGGCCACCGGCAGACCGTAAAGGTCGAGGAACGCCTGGAAGGGGTAAAGATCCGCGAAATCCGCCATCACCTCGCACTCGCCCCGGCCGGCCAGGGCGGCGATCATCTCGGTGGCGTGGCGCACAAGCACCGGCCGGGACTTGCTCAGCGCGTGCGGGCTGAAGTACGGCTGCAGGATCTTGCGGTAGCGGGTGTGCTCCGGCGGATCGAACGCCAGCGGGATCACCGGCAGCGGGCTGCCCGGCGGCTGCAGCACTCGCGACGAAAAAACCGCGGTATTGCGCAGCGCGGCGAGCACGTCCTCGCGTCGGGTCAGGTAGTAGTAGCCGTTCATGAACACCACGGGCCCGGCGTCGCGCAGCTTTTTCCATCCGACCCCACGGTCGTCGGCCAACGGCAGCTCCGAATACTCAAGCCGCGGTAGGTAAAACGCCTCAGTCCGGCCCGGTGAGGAGGGGGAGCCCAGCGTGCTCATGCGGTGCGCGATCTTCCTTCTGGTCTGCAGACCGGTATGCGGTGGTGGCGGCTCCCAATATGGCACGCCCGTAATGCGCCCACCAATCCGGCGACTGAGGCATATTCGATGACGGGATCGCAATCCGCGGCACGCCGGCCCGCCGCCGTCGAGAGAGGACACCGCCAGTGAAGGTTCGTCTCGAGCAGTCCAGATGCGTGGGACACGCCCAGTGCTACGCGGTGGATCCGGACCTGTTCCCGATCGACGAGTCGGGCTACTCGATCCTCGAAGAACACCGGGTGCGCCCCGAGGATGAACAGCTGACTCGCGACGGCGTCGCGTCCTGCCCCGAGATGGCCCTGATTCTCGAGGACGACTGACCCCGCAGCGGGCCCGGTTCCGGCGTCCATACCTTTCATATATGTGGCGCGCATTACTCGGCGCCGAACGCCATTTCCGCAGGTCGCCGACGGTCGGCTGAAAGCCAGCCTAAACGCTGGCTTAACAACAGTTTGCGGGGAATGAATAGTTGGCGTCGTCGGCTTCCAAGCCCTGTTTCGCCCCTTAGAGTCTCTGGTGAGCGGCGAATCGGTCACAAACGAGGTGTCGCTCGCGGACTTGAGACACCGAAGGGATATCGGGGCAGAAGGCATTAGCTGCGAATGATTCCTACCTCCGGTGAACGATGACCGCCCGGCACTTGTCGGGCCGCTCGGCGACAACCGCGGGCCAAAGAACTTACTGGAACGGCAGCAGCGCAGCTGCATGTGTGCGATAGCTACGGCGAACGCCGAGACCGCCCAGCGAGGCGGTTGAGGAGGGGTGGTGTTTGACTTCGGAGCGTTGCCGCCCGAGATCAACTCGGGCCGGATGTACAGCGGGCCGGGTTCCGGACCGATGCTGGCCGCTGCCTCTGCCTGGGATGGGCTGGGGGCCGAATTGGCTTCTGCCGCATCGGGTTACACGTCAGCTATCGACGAGCTGACCAGCTCCCCGTGGCTGGGTCCGGCATCGCGGGCCATGTTGGCCGCGGTCACCCCGTACGTGGCGTGGATGAGCGCGCTGTCCGCGCAGGCCGAGGAGGCGGGGACCCAGGCCCGCGCGGCCGCCGCCGCCTACGAGAACGCGTTCGTGATGACGGTGCCGCCGCCGGTGATCGCGGCCAACCGGGTCCTGCTGATGACGCTGATCGCGACGAACTTCTTCGGTCAGAACACCGCGGCCATCGCGGCGACCGAAGCCGACTACATGGAGATGTGGGCCCAGGACGCCGCCGCCATGTACGGCTACGCCGCCACGTCGGCGCTCGCCACCACGCTGTCCCGGTTCACCGACCCCCCGGCTACCACCACCCCGAGCGCGGCCGGCGGCCAATCCGCCGCGGTCGCCCAAGCCACGGCCGCGCCGGCGGGCAACTCCGCGCAGTCCGTTGCTACGACCATCCCGCAGCTGCTCTCCAGCGTCGCCGTGCCCCAGGTGACGCAACAGGCCGCCACGTCGACCGCGGCGACCAACGGCGGCCTGATCTCCAACACCGTCTACAACTTGCTGACCGAGGGGCTACCCACTCCGAGCAACAACTGGCTCGGGCTGGCTCCGGCCCAGTACACCACGGTGGTACGGCTGCTGCAGGCCTACTTCGGGGTGGGCTTGGCGAACTTCGGCACGTCCATCTGGCAGCAGACGTTCAACGGCCTGGGAACGACGGCCGGTGCCGGTGGTGCCTGGTACCCGACGCCGCAGTTCGCCGCGCTGCACGCGGGCGGTTGGGCTTCGCCGCACGCGGCGACGGCGAGCCTGTCGTCGGCGACCAGGATCGGGGGGCTGTCGGTCCCGGCCAGTTGGACCGGCGCACCCGGCGTTGCGGAGGGCAGCGCCGCAAAGACGGTGAGCGCCGGCCTCGCCTCACCGGGCGAGGGGGCCGCGGGGAACGGTGTCAACGCCGCCCTGCGCGGAGTGCCGCTCGCCGGGAGCCGCGGCGCTCAACGCACGGGCAACCTGGGCGTCCGGTACGGATTCCGCTACGCCGTGCTGACCCGCCCACCGTCAGCGGGTTAAGACGTGTCCACAGTGAAGCGAGGGTGATCAACAAGTGAACAGCAGTTGTCCGGCAGTAATCGACTCGCAGCCATGGCGCGCTGCGGCGAGCAATTGAATTAGCGTTATCCACAACCTATCCCGAAGGCCATGTGCCGGAAGGTTATTCAGGAGGAAATCCGATGTCATTTGTGACCACGCAACCCGAGGCACTGGCGGCGGCGGCGGGCACGCTGCAGGGAATCGGCTCGGCGTTGAGCTCTCAGAATGCGGCGGCCGCAGCCCCGACGACGGGTGTGGTGCCGGCGGCCGCGGATGAGGTCTCGGCACTGACGGCCGCGCAGTTCGCCGCGCATGCCCAGATGTACCAGGCCGTCAGCGCCCAGGCCGCGGCCATCCACGAGATGTTCGTCAACACCTTGGGCGTCAGCTCCGGGTCGTACGCGGCCACCGAGGCCGCCAACGCGGCCGCGGCGGGATGACGACGCGCGACAAGCGGGACAAAGGGGAATAAAGCATGGCACTCGACTTTGGCGGGCTCGCGCCCGAGATAACCTCCGCGCTGATGTACTCGGGCCCCGGGGCGTCGTCCCTGGTGGCTGCGGCGTCGGCGTGGAACGCGCTCGCCGCCGAACTCACCTCGGCGGCGCAGGGCTACCAGACGGTGGTACTGCAGCTCGCCAGCGAGGAGTGGATGGGTCCGGCCTCGGCCACGATGGCCGCCGCCGTCCAGCCGTACGTGACCTGGATGAGCAGCACCGCCGCACAAGCCGAGCAATCCGCCGCGCAGGCTCAGGCGGCGGCCGGGGCTTTCGAGACCGCGTTCGCGTCAGTGGTGCCGCCACCGTTGATCGCGGCTAACCGTGCGGCGCTGACCCAGGCGCAGCAGACCAACCTCTTTGGCCTGAACAATGGCGTGATAGCGCAGCTGGAAGCCCAATACCTGGAGTTCTGGGCCCAGGATGCCTCGGCGATGTACGGCTACGCCGCGTCCTCTGCCACGGCCTCCAAGGTCGAGGCGTTCAACCCGGCGCCGACGATAACCAACTCCGCCGGTACCGGTACCCAGGCCGCGGCGGTGTCCGCCGCCCAGTCCCAGTCGGCGGCATCGATCCAGAGCACGCTGCAAAACTTCCTCAACCAGGTCACCGGGCAGCTGGGCCAGCTGGCCACCCCCAGCGGCACCCAGCAATTGGTGTCGCAGTTTGCGACGCAATTCCCGATCCTGTCCGAGATCTGGTTCTTGATGACCGGGCAGACGGTACTGCCCGCAAACATGGGGGCCTTCCTGAACGGGTTGCAGCCGTACGCAAGCTTCCTGTACAACACCGAGGGTCTGCCGTACTTCAGCGTTGGTATGGGCAACTCCTTCACTCAGGTCGCCAAATCGGCGGGGCTCCTCAACGCCCCGGCCGCGGCGGCGGCCGCAGCGCCCAAGCCGCCCGGGATCCCGGCAGCGGCAGGCGCCGCCGCCAGCAACCCGGTGGCGGCCGGTCTGGGCAACGCATCCCACGTCGGGCACCTGGCGGTGCCGTCCTCCTGGAGCGGAACGACGACAACGCCGACGGTGCGGCCGGCGGTCCAGGCGATCAGCGAGCCCATCACCGCCGGCGAGTCCGGGGCCGGCAATGTGCTCGGTGGCATGCCCGTCGGTGGCCTCGGCTCCGGCCGCGGTGCCGGGGCGGGGCCGCGGTACGGGTTCAAACCCACCGTCATGGCCCGGCCCATGCCCGCCGGATAGCCACACATCGAACATGCAGCAAAATGGTGGCAACTTTGCAGGAACGCCATTTGCGGGGCAAAGCGCCCGCCACGTCCGCTCGGGTCTCATCGGGGCCGGCTTCGCGCGGTCAGATTTTATGTCGCTGCGACCCCGGTCGGGCGCCACGAACGCGCAGCTCAACGGCGTTTTCGTGGGGGAGCACCGCGCACCGCAAGATGCCCGGCGCCGGGCTCAGCGGCGGGGCCGGCGCTGTTACTCTGCCGTTACCGAAGGTGAATTTTTGATGTTGCCCCGTGAACACTTGCAAACAGGTAACGTTGGAAACCAGCCTGCGGCCACGGAGTCATCTAGTCTCAGTGCCAGAGAGCGGTTGCTGATCAATTCGATCGAGGAGGAAGCAACATGTCGTTCGTGACCACGCAGCCAGAAGCACTGGCTGCGGCGGCCGGGAGCTTGCAGGGGATCGGTTCGGCCATGAGCGCGCAGAACGCTGCCGCGGCCGCCCCGACGACGGGGGTCGTGCCCGCTGCGGCCGACGAGGTTTCCGCCCTGACCGCGGCGCAGTTCGCCGCGCACGCGCAGATGTACCAGGCGGTGAGCGCACAGGCCGCCGCGATTCACGAGATGTTCGTGAACACCCTTACGACCAGTTCCGGCTCATACGCGGCCACCGAGGCCGCCAACGCAGCCGCTGCCGGCTAACCAGTCCGGCATGGCATGGGTTGCGACGGCAACCCCCCAGCAGTCGGTGATCTCGGGGATCGACTGCTGGGCCAGGAAGCGCCCGGGACGGTAAGAGCAGTTCGGCAATCGAACGCCAACGTTAAGGCTTCATGTCTGCTCAGCCGTGTTGGAACGGCCGGTGGCACCGGCACCGATGAGAGGGGGAGCGTTCATTAGTTTTCGGTTGGGCTGTTGCGCGGTCGCGTAACCAGTCCGGCCATCGCCTTCCAGCACGACAATTGCAAGCAATCAAGTAACTGAGGAGACATTCAATATGGCAACACGCTTTATGACGGACCCGCACGCGATGCGGGCCATGGCTGGTCGTTTCGAGACCCACGCCCAGACCGTCGAGGACGAGGCCCGTCGCATGTGGGCGTCGTCGCAGAACATCGCCGGTGCCGGCTGGAGTGGCACCGCCCAGGCGACCTCCTACGACACCATGGGTCAGATGAATCAGGCCTTCCGCAACATCGTGAACATGCTGCACGGTGTGCGCGACGGCTTGATCCGCGACGCCAACAACTACGAGCAGCAAGAGCAGGCGTCGCAGCAGATCCTCAGCAGCTAGCGGTCACAGCCGACGCTGCGTAACCTTTCAATCGTTAGGAGAACACCGATATGACAATCAACTACCAGTTCGGCGACGTGGATGCCCACGGCGCCCTGATCCGTGCCCAGGCCGCTTCGCTGGAAGCCGAGCACCAGGCCATCGTCCGCGATGTGCTGGCTGCCGGTGACTTCTGGGGTGGCGCTGGTTCGGTGGCCTGCCAGGAGTTCATCACCCAGTTGGGACGCAACTTCCAGGTGATCTACGAGCAGGCCAACTCGCACGGCCAGAAGGTCCAGTCGGCCGGCAGCAACATGGCCAGCACGGACAGTGCCGTCGGGTCCAGCTGGGCCTAACAACTAACCTCGGGCGCGGCAGTACACCATTGCGGTGTGCTGCCGCGCCCTGCAGTGTCCGAGCACGTCAACCCATGAGGTAACTGATGGATCAACAGAGCACCCGCACCGACATCACCGTCAACGTCGACGGATTCTGGATGCTCCAGGCGTTGCTGGACATTCGGCACGTAGCGCCGGAACTCCGGTGCCGGCCCTATGTGTCTACCGACAACAATGACTGGCTCAACGAGCACCCCGGGATGGCGATCATGCGTGAGCAGGGCATCGTCGTCAACGACGAGGTGAACGAGCAAGTCGCGACCCGGATGCGGGTCCTCGCCGCGCCCGACCTCGAGGTCGTCGCGCTGCTCTCCCGCGGCAAGCTGCTCTACGGCGTGGTCGAAGACGAAGACGCCCCGCCCGGGTCGCGCGACATCCCCGACAACGAGTTTCGGGTGGTTTTGGCGCGCCGAGGCCAGCACTGGGTGTCCGCGGTTCGGGTTGGCAGCGACATCACGGTCGACGACGTCGCCGTGTCGGACAGCGCCTCGATCGCGGCCTTGGTGATGGACGGCCTGGAATCGATCCACCACGCCGAACCGGCGGCGATCAACGCGGTCAACGTGCCGCTGGAGGAGATGCTCGAGGCCACAAAGTCGTGGCAGGAGTCCGGATTCAACGTGTTTTCGGGTGGCGACCTGCGCCGCATGGGCATCAGCGCCGCGACCGTGGCCGCCCTGGGGCAGGCACTTTCCGACCCGGCGGCCGAGGTCGCCGTGTATGCGCGGCAGTACCGCGACGATGCGAAGGGTCCCAGCGCCTCGGTGCTGTCGCTCAAGGACGGGTCCGGCGGCCGCATCGCGCTCTACCAGCAGGCCCGCACCGCGGGTTCGGGGGAGGCGTGGCTGGCGATTTGCCCGGCGACTCCGCAGTTGGTGCAGGTAGGCGTCAAGACGGTGCTGGACACATTGCCGTACGGCGAGTGGAAGACTCACAGCAGGGTTTAACAGCCGCGTAACGAGATGCGGGATTCGGCAACGTGTTTGAACATAAAATACTCTCGAGATGCGAACGCGTCATTCTTCTCTAGAATCAGCAGCAAAGCTGAAACCGTCGTTACCTGAACTATTAACTGCGAGGGCAAACCAGATGAATTCGGAATTGGCAGGGGGTGCAAGGCTATGACCGCGGTAGCTGACATGCCACAGGCTGACATTGAGGGTGTCGCACAGCCACGGGCTGTCGTAGTGGGCATCATGGCCGGCGAGGGCGTCCAGATCGGCGTTTTGCTGGATGCCAACGCGCCAGTCTCGCTGATGACCGACCCGCTGCTGAAGGTGGTCAACAGCCGGCTCCGGGAGCTCGGCGAGTCGCCGCTGGAGACCACCGGGCGCGGGAGATGGGCCCTGTGCCTGGTCGACGGCTCGCCCCTGCGGGCCACCCAGTCGTTGACCGAGCAGGACGTTTACGACGGCGACCGACTCTGGATTCGCTTCATCGCGGACACCGAGCACCGCTCACAAGTCATCGAGCACATTTCCACCGCGGTCTCGGCGAATCTCAGCAAACGATTCGCCGCGATCGACCCGGTAATGGCGGTGCAGGTGGGCGCCACGATGGTGGCGTCGGGCGTGTTCCTCGCCTCCGCGCTGCTGGGCTGGTACCGCTGGCACCACAACTCGGTGCTGCCGAGCATCTTCGCCGCCGTGGCCGCCGTGCTGGTGGTGGCCGTTGCCGTGCTGCTGCTGATGCGCGCCAAGACCGACCAGGACCGCCGCGTCGGCGACATCATCCTGATCAGCGCGCTGCCGTCGCTGGCCGTGGCGGCCGGCTCCGCACCGCCGGGGCCCTTGGGGTCCCCGCAGGCGCTGCTGGGCTTCGGCGTGCTCACCGTGACCGCGATGCTGATCCTGCGGTTCACCGGCCGTCGGCTGGGCCTCTACACCGCGATCGTCACCGTTGCGGCGGTGACGACGATCGCCAGCCTGTCGCGGATGGTCGCGATGACCAGCGCCGTCACGCTGCTGTCCTGCGTGGTGCTGACCTGCGTGATCGGCTACCACGCGGCGCCCGCGCTGGCCCGCCGGTTGGCCGGCATCCGGCTGCCCGTGTTCCCGTCGGCCACCAGTCGGTGGGTCTTCGAGGCCCGGCCCGACCTGCCGACCACCGTCGTGCGCACCGATGGCGGCCCGCCGGTCCTGGAGGGTCCGGCGTCGGTTCGCGATGTGCTGCTGCAGGCCGAGCGCGCGAGGTCGTTCCTGACCGGCTTGCTGGTGGGTCTGGGCGTGCTCGTCGTGGCGTCGCTGACCGCGCTGTCCGACCCGCACACGTTCCAGCGCTGGCTCCCGCTGTTGCTGAGCGGGTTCGTCGCGGGCTTCTTGATGCTGCGCGGCCGCTCGTACGTCGACCGCTGGCAGGCGATCATCCTGGCCGGAACGGCCGTCGTCGTAGTGGCCGCCGTGGTCAGCCGGTATGTGCTGGTGCTGTCGTCGCCGCTGTCGGTGTCGATCGGGGTGGCGATCCTCGTGCTGCTGCCCGCGGCGGGCCTGACGGCCGCGGCGGTCGTGCCGAACACCATCTACAGCCCGCTGTTCCGCAAGTTCGTGGAATGGATCGAATACCTGTGCCTGATGCCGATCTTCCCTCTGGCACTGTGGTTGATGAATGTCTATGCAGCGATTCGGTACCGCTAGCGGGCGGTTGTGGCGTGGTCGCGTCGCGCGAGCGACCACCGCCGCGATGCTGCTCACTACTGGTGCGCTAGCGGGCTTGCCGCCCGCAGCCGCGATCACGCCTCCGCCGATGGATCCGGGCGCGGTGCCGCCGGACACCCCGCCCGGGCCCCCGGCGCCGATGAAGCAGAACAACTACTGCATCGAGGTCGGGGTCGTCCCGGGCACCGATTTCCGGATGCCGCCAAAGTACATGGAGATGCTCAACCTGTCGGAGGCTTGGGCGTTCGGCCGCGGCGCCGGGGTGAAGGTCGCCGTCATCGACACGGGCGTGACCCCGCACCCCAGGTTCCCGCACCTGATCCCCGGCGGCGACTACGTGATGCCCGGCGGCGACGGGCTGTCGGACTGTGACGCCCACGGCACCATCGTTGCGTCGATGATCGGCGCGGCTCCGGCGAACGGCGCGGCCGGCCCGCCGGCGGCGCCGCGCAAGCCCGTCACGATTCCCACCACCGAGCCGCCGCCGAAAGCGCCGCCGCCACAGACGGTGACGCTGTCGCCGCTGCCACAGACGATCACCATGGTGCCGCCGACGCAGGAAAACGGACCGCCACCGCCGTTCGGCGCGCCTGCGCCGGCGCCACCCCCACCGGCGCAGGCGCCGGGCCAGGCTCCCGGACCGAACCCGGGACCGGGCCCCGGACCGGGTCAGGCCCCGGCAGGCAATCACGGCGGCGGCACGGTGACGGTGCCCGGTCACTCGGGCGGCGGACACGTCACCGGCGTCAAGTGGCCCATCCCGCTGGACCCGACGCCCAAACCGCCGCCACCGGCGCCCCCGGCACCGCCGGCCCCGGCCGCGGCACCGCCGGACGCGTTCAGTGGTATCGCCCCGGACGTCGAGATCATCTCGATCCGCCAGACCAGCCTCGCGTTCGGACTGAAGGATCCCTACACCGGCGACGAGGACCCGCAGACGGTCCAGAAGATCGACAGCGTCCAGACGATGGCGCGCGCGATCGTGCACGCCGCCAACATGGGCGCCCAGGTCATCAACATCTCGTCGGTGACCTGCATCAGCGCGCGCAACCCGATCGACCAGCGCACGCTGGGCGCCGCGGTGCACTATGCGACCGTCGACAAGAACGCCGTCATCGTGGCCGCCGCGGGCGACACCGGGTCCAAGGACTGCAAGCAGAACCCGGCGCCTGACCCGTTGCAGCCCACCGACCCGCGCGGCTGGAACGGCGTCACCACCGTCGTCACGCCGTCCTGGTTCAGCGACTACGGGGTCCTGACGGTCGGCGCGGTGGATAGCAATGGCACGCCCATGCAATCCAGCGTCTCCGGCCCCTGGGTTTCGATCGCCGCGCCGGGAACCGACGTGGTCGGGCTCTCGCCGCGCGACGACGGCCTGATCAACGCGATCGACGGGCCGGACAACGCGCTGTTGCCGGTATCGGGCACCACGTTCTCGGCCGCGATCGTGTCGGGGGTGGCCGCGCTGGTGCGCGCCAAATTCCCGCAGCTCTCGGCGTACCAGGTCATCAACCGGCTGATCCATACCGCGCGGCCGCCGGCGCGTGGTGTCGACAACGTGGTCGGGCACGGTGTGATCGACCCCGTGGCGGCCCTGACCTGGGATGTACCCGAAGGGCCGGCAAAGCCGCCGACCCAGCTATCGGCGCCGCTGAACCTGCCCACGCCGCACCCTCCTCGCGATATGGTGCCGGTGTGGGTGGCCGCCGGTGGCTTGACCGGTGCGCTGCTGATAGCTGGCGCGGTGTTTGGTACGGCGACGTTGATGCGGCGTTCGCGGAAGCAGCAATAAGGGCGGAGCGGTAATGAAGGCTCAGCGAAAGTTGGGGTTGGCTTTGTCATGGCCGCGGGTCACCGCGGTATTCCTGGTCGACATCTTGATCTTATTGTTGGCCAGCCATGCGCCGAAGTCGTGGCAGGGCGACAACCACGTCGCGTTCTGGGTGGGCGTCGGCATCGCGGCGCTGGTGACGCTGCTGTCGCTGGTCAGCTACCACGGCATCACGGTGGCCTCGGCCCTGGCCGCGTGGGTGTGGGATTGGTCCGCTGACCCCGGGACCGCACTGGCGGCGGGGTGCACGCCCGCGATCGACCACGCGCGCCGCTTCGGGCGCGACACGGTCGGGGTGCGCGAGTACCAGGGCCGGCTGGTTGCGGTGATCGCGGTGGACAGCGGCGACGAGGAAGCGCCGGGCCGGCACCGGCACCGGACGTCGCCGTCGGCCGCCCTCCCGGTGGCGGCGGTAGCTGAAGGATTGCGCCAGTTCGACATTCACCTCGACAGCATTGACATCGTCTCGCTCAAGGTGCGGCGCGGGGGCAATGCGGCCAAGCTGTCCAAGCTCGACGACTGGGGTCCCGAGGAGTGGGAGGATCTCAACGATCAGCCCGACTCGTACCAGCGCAAGACCTGGCTGGTGCTGCGGATGAACCCGCAGCGCAACGTCCCCGCGGTCGCGGTTCGCGATTCGCTGGCCTCCACGTTGGTGGCAGCCACCGAGCGGCTCACCCAGGACCTCGACGGGCAAACCTGCGCGGCCCGCCCCCTGACGGCCGACGAACTCGCCGAGGTCGACGCCGCGGTGCTGGCCGACCTGGAGCCGACCTGGAGCCGCCCCGGCTGGCGCCACCTCAAGCACTTCAACGGCTACACCACCAGCTTCTGGGTGACGCCGGCCGACATCGACACCGAGACGCTGGACGCGCTGTGGGAGGCCGAGACCGACGCCACCGTGCTCACGATCCGGCTGACCAGCCGCGGCGGCCGGCCGCAGGTTTCGGCGTGGGTGCGCTACCACACCGACGGCAAGCTGCCCAAGGAGCTGGCCGCGGGCCTCAACCGCCTCACCGGCCGTCAGCTGGCGGCGGTGCGGGCCAGCCTCCCGACCCCGTCGCTGCGCGCCCGGCTGTCGCTGCCCAGCCGGGGTGTGCGTGACCACGACGAAGTGATGTTCGAGCTGGGCCAGGCGCAGGAGGGCTCGACGAGCTTGCCTGCAGGGCGATGACCCGCCCGCAATCAAACGCCGAAGACGCCCGCAATGCGATGGTCGCCGGATTGTTGGCGTCGGGAATTTCCGTCAACGGCCTACAGCCGAGCCACAACCCGCAGGTCGCGTCGCAGATGTTCACCACGGCCACCAACCTCGACCCGGGGATGTGCGACGCCTGGCTGGCCCGGATCCTGGCCGGTGATCAGGGCATCGACGTGCTCGCCGGGGCCTGGGCGGCGGTAAGGACGTTCGGCTGGGAGACCCGTCGTCTCGGCGTCACGGATCTGCAGTTCCGGCCCGAGGTTTCCGACGGGCTGTTCCTGCGGCTGGCGGTGACCAGCGTCGACTCACTGACCTGTGCGTACGCCGCCGTGCTGGCCGAGGCCAAGCGCTACCAGGAGGCGGCCGACCTGCTCGACGGGGTCGAGCCGCGCCATCCGTTCGACGCCGAGCTGGTCAGCTATGTGCGCGGCGTGCTGTACTTCCGCACCAAGCGCTGGCCGGACGTGCTGGTCCAGTTCCCGGAGGCGACGCCGTGGCGTCATCCCGAGCTGAAGGCCGCGGGCGCCGCGATGGCCACGACGGCGCTGGCGTCGTTGGGGGTCTTCGAGGAGGCATACCGCCGCGGTTCGGAGGCCGTCGAGGGTGACCGGGTGCCGGGGGCGGCCAACATCGCGCTGTACACCCAGGGCATGTGCCTGCGCCACGTCGGTCGCGAGGACGAGGCCATCGAGCTGCTGCGCCGGGTGTACTCGCGGGACCCGAAGTTCACGCCCGCCCGTGAGGCCCTGGACAACCCCAACTTCCGGCTGGTGCTGACCGACCCGGAAACGATCGAGGCCCGCACCGATCCGTGGGATCCGGACAGCGCGCCGACCCGCGCGCAGACCGAAGCCGCCCGGCACGCCGAGGCGGCCGCGAAATACCTGGCCGAGGGCGACGCCGAGCTGAACGCGATGCTCGGCATGGAGCAGGCCAAGAAGGAAATCAAACTCATCAAGTCCACCACCAAGGTGAACCTGGCGCGCGCCAAGATGGGGCTTCCGGTGCCGGTGACGTCGCGGCACACGTTGCTGCTCGGGCCGCCGGGGACCGGCAAGACTTCGGTCGCGCGGGCCTTCAGCAAGCAGCTGTGCGGGCTTACCGTGCTGCGCAAACCGGTGGTGGTGGAGACCAGCCGGACCAAACTGCTGGGCCGCTACATGGCCGACGCCGAGAAGAACACCGAAGAGATGCTCGAGGGGGCACTGGGCGGTGCCGTCTTCTTCGACGAGATGCACACCCTGCATGAGAAGGGCTACTCCCAGGGCGACCCGTACGGCAACGCGATCATCAACACGCTGCTGCTGTACATGGAGAATCATCGCGACGAGCTGGTGGTGTTCGGTGCCGGCTACGCCAAGGCGATGGAAAAGATGCTCGAAGTGAATCAGGGTCTGCGACGGCGGTTTTCGACCGTGATCGAGTTTTACAGCTATACCCCCGAAGAGCTGATCGCGCTCACCAAACTGATGGGCAACGAGAACGAGGATGTCATCACCGACGCGGAGGCCGAGGTGTTGCTGCCGTCGTACAGCAGGTTCTACAACGACGAGACCTACTCCGAGGACGGCGACCTGATCCGGGGCATCGACACGCTCGGCAATGCGGGCTTCGTCCGCAACGTCGTGGAGAAGGCGCGCGACCACCGCAGTTTCCGGCTGGACGACGAGGACCTGGACGCGGTGCTGGCCAGCGACCTGACCGAGTTCAGCGCGGACCAACTGCTGCGGTTCAAGGCGCTCACGGGCGAGGACCTGCTCGCAGGCCTGAGCGCCGCGGTTGCCGAGAAGAAGTCGGACTAGCCGCCGCCGCGCCGCTGTGCGGTGCGGCGTTCGTATCTCGTCGAATCGGGCGAAGGCCGTTGGCCGCAACTGCCTTCGGGCGTCGCCTCGGCCCGCTACGCTGACGGTGCCGAAGCTCCGACGAGAGGGGCGTCGCGACTGGCAAATCGCTTTGCTGGGATGACGCACCCCGATCTGCGCAACTGCGGCGCTGCCCCGGGTGCGCGGACCATGACAGGAGGTGGGACGGCTGGCCTGACCGACTGTGGCTGTACGAAGTTGACCGTTTCTTTCCGATCCGGTCACGGCGCCATTTCACCGTCTGAATTCGGCGGGCGCCGCGTACCCAACACCGCGCCGCACCGCGACGCCAACGCGGCGGCCAGGGCCCGTAACCGGGTCGGACTATCCGATGGGACCGACAGGGAGAAGTCCGATGTCTTTTGCAGTGACACAATCAGTTTCGCTGGCGGCGGCCGGCGGCGCACCGAACGGCGCCGACCGCCTGCCCGTCCACCAAGTGGCCACCGAAGCCACCGACGCTACCGCGGCTCGTTAGGGGTCGGCGGCGATGGACTTTGGCGCACTACCTCCGGAAATCAATTCCGCACGTATGTATTTGGGGCCGGGCTCGGCGCCGATGCTGGCCGCCGCTTCGGCCTGGAGCGGCCTGGCCGAGCAGCTGCAATCGACGGCATCCTTTTATCTGTCCGTGATTTCGGGCCTGACCGAGGAAGGCTGGCTGGGGCCGGCGTCTGCGACGATGGCGGCCGCGGTCGCCCCGTACATGGCCTGGATGAGCAGCACCGGGGCGCAGGCCGAGCAGACCGCCGCGAACGCAACCGCGGCCGCGGGGGCCTACGAGGTCGCGTTTGCCACGACGGTGCCGCCGGCGGTGGTCGCGGCTAACCGCGCTCAGCTGATGTTGCTGGTCGCGACGAACTTCCTCGGCCAGAACACCGCCGCGATCGCGGCCACCGAGGCCGAATACGGCGAGATGTGGGCACAGGATGCGGGCGCGATGTACGGTTACGCCGCCGGTTCGGCGGCGGCCGCCGAACTGACGTCGTTCTCGCAGCCGCCCCAGACCACCAACCCGTCCGGACAGGCCGCCCAATCCGCCGCGGTCTCCCAGTCCGGCAACACGGCGGCTGCCAGCGGTGTGCAGCAAACGCTGAACCAGCTGACATCCGCGCTTCCCAACGCGTTGCAGTCCCTCACATCGCCGCTGGCGGCCGACGACCCGACGTGGGATTTCCTGAACTCCAACTTCTTCAACGGGATCATCTCGGGCGGCTATACCAACCCGGCCATAATCCAGCAGACGGTCACCGCGGCGATGGCCGACATCAACGCCGTCGCGCTGGGCGGCGCACCGGAGACCACCGCGCTCCCGCCGATGGGCGCGGGCACCGGGAACGCCGTGTGGACGCCGTTGATTTCACCACCCAACGCGTCGTTGAGCTCTGCGCTGGCCGTGCCGTCGGGCCTGTCCGGCATGAACGCCGGCACGGTGTCGGCCGGGGTGCATCAGGGCGCCTTGGTCGGGCGGCTGTCCGTGCCGCAGAGCTGGTCCGCGGTGGCCCAGGTGGAGAACCACGCCGGCGTGGCGCTGCCCGGCGGCGGCTGGAACGGCGCCGCGGTTCCGGAGGGGAGCGCGGCCGGCGCACCCGGCATGCCCGGCTTTCCGGTGGGGCGCGGAGCCGGATCGCACTGGGGCAACGGGCCTCGGTACGGCTTCCGCCTCACCGTGATGTCGCATCCGCCCGCCGCGGGGTAGCCGGATCTCGGTCATTTCCCGGCCTTTTGGTGACGACGCAATCGCGCTCGGGTTGCAGCTGAGTTGACTCACAACGATGTGAGTGCCACCATAGCCTCTGTATGCACCTCGCTAGGTGAGGCGTCTACACGGATACAGGCCACTGACCTCGAACGTCGAAAGACGCCCAGGGTCAGGACAGCTCTTCCCGGCTTAAGGGTTGAGCCCAAGTGGCTTCCGGCTCCACGGAGTCGGATACGCCGTGTGGTGCCAAAGCTCTGACGAGAGGGGTGCCGCGCCCGGCTTGTTTGTCGGGCCCTCAACCTCGCGTACACCACATGGCATCCCCGTGTGCCCTGGCCGAGAGGAGGTGAGAGCGAAATGAGTCCTGGTGATAGTCCGTATTCCAGACCGCTGACCATTTCGTTGCGATCCGACCCCGGCACCCCTTCCACAGTCTGAATCGGCTTACGCCGCAAAAGACTTCACGCTTCCGCTGCGCGGATGCGTGCTGTTGGACTGCGTAAATCCAGCGCCCGGGTCCCCTTTCCGACAAGGAGAAGCCCAATGTCGTTCGTAGTTGCGCATCCAGAAGCGCTGGCCGCCGCCGCCGGCCACTTGAACGCCGTCGGATCCGCGATGGCCGCGCAGAACATGGCCGCGACCGCCGCGACGACCGCTCTGCCCGCCGCCGCAGCGGACCCGGTATCGGCCTTGGCGGCAACACAATTCAACGCCCACGGCGCGATGTACCAGGCCGCGGGCGCCCGGGCGATGGCCATCCACGAGATGTTCGTCGCGATGTTGGGTGCCAGCGCCGAGTCCTACACCGCCACCGAGGCCATCAACGCGATCGCTGCCCGCTGAAGGGGAGGCAAACGATGACCGCCGCACTGGATTTCGCGATGCTTCCGCCCGAAGTCAACTCCGCACGGATGTACGCGGGGCCGGGATCGGCCCCGATGCTGGCCGCCGCGTCGGCGTGGAACGGGCTGGCCGCCGAGTTGCGCTCGACCGCATTGGTTTACGGTTCGGTGCTGGCCGCGCTGACCGGCGAGGAATGGCATGGTCCGGCGTCGGCGTCGATGGCCGGCGCGGCCACCCCGTACGTGGAGTGGATGGACATCACCGCCGCGCAGGCCGAAGAGACCGCGGCCAAGGCCGAGGCCGCCGCCGGCGCGTTCGAGGCCGCGTTCGTGGCCACGGTGCCGCCCCCGCTGATCGCCGCCAACCGCAGCCAACTGGCCGTGCTGGTGGCCACCAACATCCTGGGGCAGAACACCGCCGCGATCGCGGCCACCGAGGCCCAGTACGCGGAGATGTGGGCCCAGGACGCCGCGGCGATGTACGGCTACGCCGCGTCTACGGCAACGGCCACCCAGCTCACCCAGTTCGCCCAGCCGCAGGAGACCACGAGCTCCGGTGGGCTGGCCGCGCAGTCGGCGGCGGTCGCTCAGGCCAGCGGGGTGGCCGCGGGCAACCAGCAGTCGACGCTGTCCCAGCTGATGTCCGCGATACCCACGTCCCTGCAACAACTCGCGTCGACGGTCGGAGCGGGATCCACGGGGACGTCTTCCGGCGGCAACGGCATCTGGGATGTGTTGGGGCTGAATTCCAATTTCTGGAACACGGTGGCGTCATCCGGGCTCGGCATGGCGCCGGTCACGGCGCTCTCGTCGTTGATCGGCCTCGCCGGCAACGGCGCGAATGCCGGTGTCGTCGGGGGTGCCATTGGGGACGCAGCGAGCGCCCTGACCAGCCCGTTCGTCGGCGTGGGCGGGGTGGGCGGGCTCGGCGGCGCGGTGTCGGCGGGTTTGAGCAAGTCGGCCGCGGTGGGCACGTTGTCGGTGCCGCCGGGCTGGACCGCCGCCGCGCCGGTACACGGCCCGCTGGGGTCCGCACTGGGGGGCACGCCGATGATCGCGCCGCAGGGTGCGGCCGGCATGCCCGGAGTGCCGTTCGGCGGCGTGGGCGCCCAGGGTTCGGGCCGCGCCATGCCCCAGTACGGCTTCCGCCCGAACTTCGTCGCGCGCCCGCCTGCCGCCGGCTGACCTCGACGGTGTATCCGGCTCTCGGCGTTGGCTTTTCGTGCCGTCGCGGGGCCGACGCGGGCTCCGCGGCGGTGCCCTGACCCCCGCCCTGACCGGCGGTTTCGGGCCGCGGGGCCGCTCCCGCCCGTTTCCCAGCGAACTCGCAGCGTCGCTGCAGGCTTTCTGCAGTAGCGCATATGTATTCTTGGTGAAATTCGTTGGGAGAGAGTATGCCAATTGCCAACCGATTCGACGGTGTCGAGGCGGCGGGGAACCGGATATCTCGTCTCGGTTGCCTGTCACGACGAGATTATGGGTGCGATTTTCCTTGACCCGTAATTTGACTATTTCAACGACAGTCCAATAAGGGGTAAATTCCGGCCCGCCGGATTTAGAGCAAACAATAAAGCCAACAGCCGGTCATGTGCTAGACAAGCCTGTGACCTGGCATTTTCGTGTGTCCACAACCAAAATTAAACAAAGATCTCACACCCGGTCTCGACCGCAGTGATATTTCTGTTTACATGATGATTACCTGCCGGGAACGCATCGTGAATAAGTTCAATGCAGGCTGGTCACCACGTGAAAGCGCTGCGCCAGAGTCGTGGACGATATAACAATTTCCGAATCGCTACGGTGGCCGTCCCGCAACTCGAAATAGGGCCGAGCTACAACCTGACTACATCGTCGAAAGGGGTAAGACATGTCGTTTGTGACCACCCAGCCGGAGGCGCTGGCAGCAGCCGCCAGCAGTCTGACGGGCATCGGTTCGGTGATGAATGCCGGAAGCGCGGCCGCGGCCGCCCCGACCACCGGCGTCATTCCCGCCGCGGCCGACGAGGTGTCGGCGCTCACCGCGGCACAGTTCGCCGCGCACGCCCAGATGTTTCAGGCGATGGCCGCCCAGGCGGCGGCGATTCACGAGCAGTTCGTGACCGCCCTGACGACCAGCTCGGCGTCATATGCGGCGACCGAGGCGGCGAACGCGGCCGCTGCGACCTAGGAACCGGGGGAATCAGGAGTGTTTGTCGATTTCGGTGCGCTTCCGCCGGAAGTCAACTCCGGCCGCATGTACGTCGGTGCCGGATCGGGGCCGATGCTGGCCGCAGCGGCGGCCTGGGACGAGTTGGCGGCGGATTTGCAGAGCACGGCGGCCTCGTACGGGTCCACGGTGAGCAGCCTGGCGGCGGGCCCTTGGACGGGTCCGTCCGCGATGACGATGGCCGCCGCCGCCGCACCGTACGTCGCCTGGATCAACGCTGCGGGCACGCAGGCCGAGGTGGCGGGCACCCAGGCCAAACTGGCCGCGGCCGCCTACGAGACGGCTTTCGCCGGCACGGTGCCCCCGCCGGTGATTGCGGCGAACCGGGCATTGCTGGCGGCGCTGGTCGCCACCAATATCTTCGGGCAGAACACCCCGGCCATCATGGCCACCGAAGCCCACTATGTGGAGATGTGGGCCCAGGACGCGGCCGCGATGTACGCCTACGCCGGTTCCTCCGCCAGCGCGTCGCAGCTGACCCCGTTCACCGAGCCGCCGCAGACCACCAACACGTCGGGCACCGCCCTGCAATCCGCCGCGGTTTCGCAGACCAGCGCCTCGACCGGGTTGGACATCGGTTCGAAGCTGTCCCAGCTGATCAACTCGGTGCCCACGATGCTGCAGCACCTGGGAACGACGCTCGGCAACACCGGGCAGGCCGGCGGTGCGGGAAATCTGTTGTCAGGGCTCGACATACCGCAGTTGGCCAACGTTTCGCTGCCGACCAGCCTGACCTCCGACCTGACCAACTGGAACACCATCATGTCCACGCTGGTATCGAGCCCATATTCACTGCAGGGTCTCTCGTCGATACCCGGTGGCCCGTTCCTGTCATTCGGGCAGGTCTATGCGTACGCCCAGAACGGGCAGGGCCTGCAGTCCTTCTTCGGACCCGCCAAACCCATCGCGGGGGCGCTCGCCCCGCTGGCCAGCGACCTCCCCGCACACATGCCCGGCGCGAGCCTGACCGGCAGCGCGACATCCGCCTCGATGGGCCGTGCGGCGCTGGTCGGCAGCATGTCGGTGCCCCAGGGGTGGACCCAGGCCGCCCCGGAGGTCAGGTTGCTCGCCTCGGCGCTGCCCAACAACCTGGCGGCTCTACCCGAGGCCGCGATGGCCGACGCCGACGGCAGCATGTTCAGCCAGATGGCCCTGTCCAGTCTGGCCGGACGGGGTCTCGGCGCAACCACTTTCGGGTCCGGGGGCGGGGGCATGGCGCGCGCGATGAGCAGCGTCGTCGAGGCCGATCCCGCCGCCGCCACGATCATCGTGCTCCCGGCGCTCGAGGACTAAGGGGAAGTCGACATGTACTACGCAACGCTTCCACCGGAGATCAACTCGGGGCGGATCTACGCCGGACCGGGCTCGGGCTCGATGCGCGCTGCCGCGACGGCGTGGGAAACGCTGGCCGCCGACCTGCAATCCACCATCGGCTCGTACTCGTCGGTGGTGTCCAGCCTGACCAGCGGGCCGTGGATCGGCCCGTCGGCGATCAGCATGACCGCCGCGATCACGCCCTACCTGACGTGGATGCAGTCCACCGCCGCGCAAGCCGCCGAGGCCGCCACGCAGGCCACCGCCGCGGCCACCGCCTACGAAACGGCGTTCGTCGCGCACGTCCCGCCGACGGAAATCGCCGCCAATCGCAGCCTGCTGGCGCAACTGGTGGCGACCAACATCTTCGGCCAGAACACGCCCGCGATCGCGTCGACCGAAACCCAGTACGGCGAGATGTGGGCTCAGGACGCGCTGGCCATGAACAGCTACGCCGCCTCCTCGGCGACCGCCAGCAACGTCACGCCGTTCACCGCCGCACCGCAGGTCACCAACGAGGCGGGGGTGGCGGGGCAGGCCGCCGCGGTATCCCAGTCCGCCGCGACCGCGGCCGGCAGCGTCCAATCGGCGGTGTCGTCGCTGACGTCGATTCCCAACCCGCTGTCCTGGGCGTTGCAGGTCGGCGCGAACCTCAGCACCGACTACACCCAAACGATCAACGGTCTGCTGAATTCCCTCTTCGGACCGAGCGCGGCATCGTCGCTGGCGCTGGTCTACAACGCGATCAAGACGCCCCTGGGCTTCACCACGGGCTTCAACGACATCGGTCTGCTCGTCAACTTCCCCGCATCCCAATTCCTGAAGTTCGCCCCGCACGCGGCGGCGGGCGGGCTGCTCCCGAAGGACCTGCTCGGGGGCGGCCTGACGCCGCACTGGGGCCGGGGCTGGCTCACCGGCGCAACCAACCCGGTGCATGCGGACTGGGGACGCGGCACACTGGTCGGAAAGCTGACCGTCCCGCCGAGCTGGGCGGCAGCCACGCCGGACATCAGGATGGTCGCCGCGGCCTTGTCCGAGGCAGGGGCGGACGCCGTGCCGGCGGCCGCGCTGGGCGAGGCGAGCCTGTTCAGCTCGATGTCCGCGGCCGGCATGCTCGGCAGTGCCTTGGGCGCCGGGGCACCCAGCGCGCTGTCGGGTACCCGCGTCCGAGGTCGGCTCACCCCGATCAAGGACCTGAAAGACGCGACCTCGCCGGAGAAGCTCAAGCGCCTGGTAGCCCAAATCTCGGAGAAGCCCGAAAGCGTGCAGCACCACAGCGTCGACCAGGAGGGCCTGGACAGCCTGCTCGAGCAACTGGCGAAGAAACCCGGAATCCACGCCGTGCATCTGAAAAGCAAGTCTCAAGTCGTGCCGTCCGATGCGCAGTTGGGTTGACAGACAGCACGATTCGACGCGGCAGCCGTTGGGAGGACCAATTGTGAGAATGCACCTTGCGCTACTCGGCGTGGCCGCCGTGATCGGCCTCGCCGCGCCGGCCTACGCCGACCCGGCCCCCGAACCCGCCGGCGACGACAACGGATTCATCGCCGCGCTGCAGCAGAGCGACATCGGCTTCGGCAACCCGGCGTCGGCGATCACGTCGGCCAAGGCGGTGTGCACCTGCCTGAACAACGGTGAATCGGGGCTCGAAGTCGTCCACGATCTGAAGACCCACAATCCTGCTATCACCATGGAGCACGCGAGCAAGTTCGCCGTGATCGCGGCGCAGTTCTACTGCCCCAACCAACTCTCCAAGGCATAGCAGTCGTTTACGGCTCAGCACGTTGAGCCGCTTCCTCGTTCGGTAGCGCAGCAACCGCATAACCTGGCGCGCATCAGTTAGCGCCACGCCCCGGTCACCTCGACCGCGCCGCTCCTGGTACGGGCCGCGCGATGATCGCCGCACGGCACCGAGTCACCGACCGATCTGATGGATTTCATATGAACTCCACAGATTTGCCAGCACGCCCAAATGCCCGTGATTACCATGGCGGCCAACCAAGGAATCGGAGGGAATACGGAAGGCCGCCCAACCATCGCCGCCGGCAGGGTTTCTCACGTCGTCACCAGTGAGGTAGCCCGTGCCCTCGGCGGCGGACAGGGGGAGCCGCTGGCGACGGCCGGGGGCAGCCGGCGACCGCCGGGAGCATCATGATTGCTGATAACGGGGCCGATATCGCTCCGGCTGCCGATGTGATTCCTGTTGGCGCCGAAGGGCTTTCGGCTCATGACTGGCGCCGAACGGCGGGTGGCCGCGGCGAGGGCGGACCCGGTTTCGTCGCAGGCCGCGGACGCGACCGACACGCTCACGGTTGCTTGCGGACGGGCTTGCGGACGGCCTTGAGGACGGGGAGGTAAAGGCGTGTTTGTGGACTTCGCGGCGCTTCCGCCGGAGGTCAACTCCGGGCGGATGTACATGGGCCCGGGCCCGGCGCCGATGTTGGCTGCCGCGGCGGCCTGGGACACCGTCGCGAGTGAACTGCATTCCCACGCGGCGGCCTACGGCGCGAACATCGAGGGGTTGACCGTCGGGTCCTGGCAGGGGCCCGCGGCGATGGCGATGACGGCCGCGGCGGTGCCGTTCGTGGCGTGGATGACAGCCACCGCGGCGCAGGCGGAGCAAACCGCGATGCAGGCCAGGGTCGCGGCCGCTGCGTACGAGACGGCCTTTGCGGCGACGGTGCCGCCACCGGTGATCGAAGCCAACCGCACCCTGCTGATGACCTTGATCGCCACCAACATCCTCGGCCAGAACACCGCGGCGATCGCGGCCACCGAGGCCCTGTACATGGAAATGTGGGCCCAGGACGCTACCGCGATGTACGCCTACGCCGGATCGTCGGCGGCCGCCACGCAGCTGACGCCGTTCTCCGAGCCGCCGCAGACCACCGATCCGGCCGGGGTGGCCAGCCAGTCCGCGGCCGTGGCGCAGGCCGCCGCTGCACCCGCGGCGGACATCCAGTCGCAGATATCGCAGCTGATCAACCTGGTGCCCAATATGCTGCAAAGCCTCGGCTCGACGAGCGCCCTGGCCAACCCGTTGGCGGCGACGCCGGCGGCGACGATCATCGACGCCATCTATCCGATCGTGTCGAATCTGCGGCCCCTGTTTGCGGCCATCACCGGCGCCTACAGCCCGATCGGGGCGATCATCCTGCCCGGCGGCTGGTGGCTGTTGTCCCTGCAGATCCTGGGTCTGTCGCAGAACGGTCCGGGCGTCGCCGAACTGCTCAGCGGCAAGACCCCCGCCGGGGGCCTGGCGCCGCTGCGGGGCGGCTACGTGTCGTTGGTGACCCCGGAGCCCGGGCCCGGGGGAGTCGCGGCATCGATCGGCCGCTCGACGCTGGTCGGCTCGCTGTCGGTGCCGCGCGGCTGGGTCTCGGCCGCCCCGGTGATGCGGACGGTCGCGTCGGTGCTGCCGGGCGCGGGGCTGGACGCGGCCGCGGCGGCCCCGGCGGTGACCGAGACCGGTGTGTTCGGCGAGATGGCCATGGCCAGCCTCGCGGGACGCGCGCTCGCGGGCGCCACGATGCGCACCGTGAGCAACGGCACGCAGGCCACCGGTGGCGCCGTCGCGGACGACATTGCCACCACCTCCACGATCATCGTGGTCCCGGCGGACTGACCACTCGACGCCCAAATAACAAGGAGCAGAACAGATGTCATTTGTGACGGCACAACCGGAGGCGCTGGCGGCCGCGGCCGGCAACCTGCAGGGAATCGGCGCCGCGATGGACGCCGAGAACGCCGCCGCCGCGGCCCCGACCACCGGCGTCATTCCCGCTGCCGCGGACGAGGTTTCGGCGCTGACGGCGGCGCAGTTCGCCGCGCACGCCCAGATGTACCAGGCCGTCAGCGCGCAGGCGGCGGCGATCCACCAGATGTTCGTGAACGCCCTGGCCACGAGCGCCGGTTCGTACGAGGCCACGGAAGCCGCCAACGCCGCAGCCGCCGGCTAGCGGCAGGCAAAGGGAAGGTGGGGCAATGAGTTTCGCGTTCCAACCACCGGAGATTACCTCCGGTGAGATGTACGCCGGACCCGGCGCGGGGCCGATGCTGGCAGCGGCCGCCGCGTGGGAAGCCCTGGCGACCGAGTTGCAGTCCACGGCCGCCTCGTACGGCTCGATCGTCGAGGGCCTCGCCAACGAGGCGTGGACCGGCCCCTCGGCCGTCGCGATGGCCGCGGCCGCGGCGCCCTACGTGGCATGGATGTCGGCCACCTCGGCGCAGGCCAGGTCGGCCGCCAGCCAGGCGGGCGCCGCCGCGAGTGCCTACGAGACCGCGTTCGCGGCGGTCGTCCCCCCGGCAGAGATCGCCGCGAACCGCGCGCAGCTGGCAATGTTGGTGGCCACCAACATTTTCGGGCAGAACACCGCCGCGATTGCGGCCGCCGAGACCGAATACGCCGAGATGTGGGCGCAGGACGCCGCCGCGATGTTCGGCTACGCCAGCTCGTCGGCAGCCGCCTCCCGGCTGACACCGTTCACCGACCCGCCGCAGACCACGAACGCGTCCGGGCTCGCCAGCCAGGCGGCGGCGGTGGGCCAGGCCAGCGGTGTCGCCGGCGGCACCAGCGCGGCGGCGGCCGCGCCGAACGCGGCGGCGGCCTTCCCGTTCGACCTCATCACGCAGTTGCTGGAGGCCATCGGCAACGCGTCGCGCGGCTACATAAGCTTCTGGGACCAGGTGCTCAACACCCTGACGGGGTCGCCGTTGGCCGGCGAAACCTGGCAGCTCACCTTCGGGATCCTCGCCGACATCGGCCGGTTCAGCACGGTGGCCAACGACAGCATGAGCCCGATCAACCTCGGCATGACCGAGTTCAAGACGTTCTGGAAGCCCCCGGTCCCGGGCCTCGACATCCCGAAGTCGGCGTTGGGGGCAGGACTGGGGCTGCGATCGGCCAGCCTGTCCGGCGCGGTATCGGCCGGCGTGGGCGAGGCGAACATGGTCGGCAAGTTGGCGGTGCCACCGAGCTGGGCGTCGGCGACGCCGGCGATCAGGCTCGCCACCAGCGCACTGCCGGCGACCAGCCTGGGCGCCGCTCCCGCGGCGGGCATGCCGGCCAGCCTCCTCAGCCAGGCGGCGCTGGGCAGCATGACCGGGGGCGCCCTGGGAAACGCGCAGGTGTACAGCGGCAGCGGCGCACGCGCGCGCGCCAAAGGCGGAAAGCAGGCCGCCGAGCCCGTCAAACTCGACGACGTCATCGCCAAGCTGCAGAAACAGCCTGATTCGGTGCAGCACTGGAATGTCGACAAGGCCGGACTCGACGCCCTGCTCGACCAGTTGTCGACCAAGCCCGGCATCCACGCGGTGCACGTGAGCAAGGGCGACAAGCCGCAGGTCACGCTGCCGGACTCGCAACTGCGGTGACGGGCATGAGAACGCTGGTGGCACTCGTCGGCGTCGTCGCCGCCGTCGGGCTCGCTGCGCCCGCGCACGGCGAGCCGGAGGGGGACGACGGCTCGTTTATCGCGGCTCTGAACAACGCCGGCATCACCTACCGCAGCCCGGCGCAGGCCATCGCCTCGGCACAGGCGGTGTGCGGACTGATGCGCCGCGGCGAAACGGGTTTGCAGGTGGTCAACGACGTCAAGGACCAGAATCCCGGCATGACGCTGGACGGCGCGGCGAAGTTCGCCGCGCTCGCGTCGAACGTGTACTGCCCCGAGCACCTGACGCCAAAGTCCTAAAGCGGCGCCGCCGCCGGTTAGCCTTGGCTCCACCTGCTGTTAACCCGCATCTGCGAAGCTGCCGCTCCGTCGTGCGAACGGGAGGAAGTGCGATGTCATGCAGGCGTTGAGCGTCGGCGAATTCACGCTCCGGCTGGGTGTCGGCATGGGGTGTGGCGCGCTCATCGGCCTGGAGCGGCAGTGGCGCGCGCGGATGGCCGGCCTGCGAACCAACGCGCTGGTCGCCACCGGCGCCACGCTGTTCGTCCTGTATTCCGTCGTCACCGACGACACCAGCGCCACCCGGGTCGCCTCCTATGTGGTCTCCGGCATCGGCTTCCTCGGCGGCGGGGTGATCCTGCGCGAGGGGTTCAACGTCCGCGGCCTCAACACCGCCGCCACCCTGTGGTGCTCGGCCGCCGTCGGGGTGCTGGCCGCATCGGGACATCTGGTGTTCGCGCTGATCGCCACCGGCGCCGTGGTGGCCGTGCACGTGTTCGGGCGCCCGCTGGGCCGCCTGATCGACCACGACAACACCGTCGAGGAAGACGAGGGCCTGCAGGCCTACCAGCTGGACGTCGTGTGCCGGCCCAAGACCGCCAAGTATGCGCGTGCGCAGATCGTGCAACACACCGCCAGCAACGACATCATCCTGCGCGGCATCCACACCGGGCAGGGCGGCGAGGGCGAGAACACCACGTTGACCGCGCACCTGCTGATGGACGGCCACACGCCCGCCCGACTGGAGCGGCTGGTGGCCGAGCTGTCGCTGCAGCCCGGCATTTACGCGGTGCACTGGTACGCCGGCGAGCAGCCGGACTAGGTCCGTCGGGTGCTTCGCGAGCGTGCGCAGATGTACGGCGATGCGCCGCGCCGACCGGCATTGTGTGCACCCTGGCGCCGGCCTGGGCTCTCAACGCGGCGCCCCGCCTCGCACTCACGAGTCCCACCTGCCGCAAGAAAGTAGGGCATATGGCTTTTTGCCCGCCTCGTAGCGACACCTTGTCGCGCAAAGCGGGCAAACCTGCACATGCCTGCCGACCGGGAACGGGCGCCTCCGGGTCGGCTAGGTCTCGGGGCGGGCCTGCAGGTCGGGCGCGGCCGCGGCCAGCAGGTCGGCGCGGTTGCCGGTCAGCGGCGGGTAGATCCGCACGGTGTTGATGGTCTGCTTGGTCGCCTTGGCCTGCGCCCCCTGCGCCACCACCTGCCGGTCCCAGCCCTCGGTGTATACCGCGCCGGACGGTCCGAGGTCGAGAACGGTGACGTACCAGGGGATACGCAGCGTCAGCAGCGGCTCGCCGAACAGGTCGCTGACGACGTTGTAGCCGGCGTAGCGGCCCATCGGGCGCCCGTGTTGACACGACATCACCGACCCGTGCTCGTCGTCCATGCGGGCGGTGGCCACGTCCCCCGCGGCGAACACCGCGGGCACCCCGATCACGCGGAGCTGACCGTCGACCGGCACCCGTCCCAGCCGATCGCGGGTCACCGGCAACTGCTCGGTCAGCGGGCTGGCGCGCATGCCGGCGCACCACACCACCGTGGCCGCCGCTATCCGCTCGCCCGACGACAACGCCACGCAGTCCTCGTCGACCTCGACGACGCCGACCCCGGTCCTGGTCTCGACGCCGATGTCCGACAGGGCCTGTTCGATCACCGGCCGCGCCGCGGCGCCCATATCGGAGCCGACGTGCGGGTTGCGGTCTACCAGCACGACCCTCGGCTCGGCGCCGCTGAACATCGCGCGCAGCCGGCTCGGCAGCTCGCACGCCGCCTCGATCCCGGTCAGCCCGGCGCCCACCACGACCACCGTGGCCGCGGCCGGGCTCGGCGACCCGTCGGCCAGCCCGCGCAGGTGATGTTGCAGCGCGAGTGCACCGTCGTACGTGTCGACATCGAAGCCGAATTCCCGCAGGCCCGGGATATCCGGCTTGAGCACGCAACTGCCCGCCGCGAGCACCAGCCGGTCGTAGCGGTACGTGACGCCGCCCGCGACTGCGACGGTGCGTGCGTCGGTGTCGATCGCGGTCGCCTCCGCGACGACGTGCGCGACACCGGCCGGGTCCAGCACGGCGGCCAGCGGGATGCGGCAGGCGCTCAGGTCGGCCTCGTAGTTGCGGACCCGGATGTCGTGAAAAGGCTTGGCGCTCAGCACGGTGATGGTGACCGCGCCCGACGGCACACCGAGCTCGTCGAGGCGCCTGGCGGCTCCCAGCGCGGCCCACAGCCCCGCGAACCCGGAGCCGATCACCAGCACGTCGGTCACTGGCTGAGCACCCGACGGATCTGGTCGACCGCCACCGCGGCGTCGTGACCCGGCAGCAACATCCAGGTGTGCAGGCCCCCGTCGAGCTCGTACCAGCCGATGTCCAGCCCTTCGTCGGCCGCCCGCTTCTGGAAGGCCCGGGCGTCGGGGTTGAGCACATCGTGGGTGCCGGTGAACACCGTCAGTCGGGGCAACCCGTCGAGCGGCCCGACGCTGGGGCTGACCAGGGGAGTGTCCAGGGGGTCGCCGCCGGCGTAGCGGATGCCCGCCGCGCGCAGGTCGTCCAGGTTGAGGAAGGGGTCGACCTTGGCGACCGCGGGCACGTCGGGATCCGGCAAGCCGACGTGCATCCAGGGGGACAGCAGCACCGCGTCGCTCGGCTGTGGCAGCCCGGCGTCCCGCACCGCGTGGCACAAGGCGAACGCCATCCCGCCACCCGCCGAATCACCGATGAAGGCAATCGAACTCGGCTCGGCGGTCTCGAGCATGCGGCGGTAGAGCTGCAGCAGGAACGGGAACACGGCGCGGTAGCTGTGCTCCGGGGCGATCGGGTAGATCGGCACGGTCATGGTGCGCCGCAGCGTGTTGGCCAGCTTCGCGATCGCGGGCCAGTGGAAGTGCGGCATCAGATCGAGCACGTAGGCGCCGCCGTGCAGGTACAGCACTTGACCGGCGAGCGGCTCGCCGTCCGTCAGCCGCGGCGTTGCGCGGTAGACCGGGCGGCCGTTGAGGTCGTCGCGCACGACGTCGATCTTCTTGAGCACCCGCTTCGAAGGGCTACCGGTGTACGGCAGTCGCGGGTGGGCCGCCCACTGGTCCAGCTTCGCGGCCGGGAAGATCCGGTTCCGCACACCGGAGGCGCGCAGCAGTCGCTGGGTGACACCGAGCTTGAGCAT
The DNA here is from genome assembly GCF_059812195.1 of Mycobacterium sp. NGS68. NCBI lineage: Bacteria > Bacillati > Actinomycetota > Actinomycetes > Mycobacteriales > Mycobacteriaceae > Mycobacterium > Mycobacterium sp. NGS68. The sequence continues at coordinate 46,056 of NZ_JCALCE010000011.1, forward strand.
GCCGCGGTTTCTAGTCATCAGAGATAGTTTGTACCCCGACGACGCCGTATTCCCTCAGGCGCTCACCGGGCACCCGCCGGGGGTCGTAATCTGTCTGCTGTGGATGCGCTGACAGGCTTCTGGCTCGGGCTGCCCGCAGAGATGCGGGACCCCGTGCTGTTCGCCATCCCGTTCTTTCTGCTGCTGCTCATTCTCGAGTGGACCGCGGCCCGGCGCCTGGCGCGCATGGAGACCGCCGAAACCGACCCGGCACGGCCGTCGTCCGGCGCCTACCTCAGGCAGGATTCCTGGGCCAGCATCTCGATGGGGCTGGTCTCCATCGCCACCAGCGCCGCGTGGAAGACGCTGGCGCTGCTGCTCTACACGGCGATCTACGCCTACGTGGCGCCCTGGCACCTCTCCCCGGGCAAGTGGTACACGTGGGTCATCGCGCTGGTCGGCGTCGACCTGCTCTACTACGGCTATCACCGCATCGCCCACCGGGTCCGGCTGATCTGGGCCACGCACCAGGCCCACCACTCCAGCGAGTACTACAACTTCGCCACCGCGGTACGCCAGAAATGGAACAACAGCGGCGAGGTCCTGATGTGGCTGCCGCTGCCGCTGCTGGGGCTTCCGCCCTGGATGGTGTGTTTCAGCTGGTCGCTGAACCTGATCTACCAGTTCTGGGTGCACACCGAGCGGATCGGCAAGCTGCCGCGACCCGTCGAATTCGTCCTCAATACCCCGTCGCACCACCGCGTGCACCACGGGATGGACCAGCTCTACCTGGACAAGAACTACGGCGGCATCCTGATCCTCTGGGATCGGCTGTTCGGCACCTTCCAGACCGAGGAGTTCCGCCCGCATTACGGCCTGACCAAGAAGGTCGACACCTTCAACATCTGGAAGCTGCAGACCCGCGAGTACGTGGCGATCGCCCGCGACTGGCGCTCGGCCACCCGCCTGCGCGACCGCCTGGGCTACGTCTTCGGGCCGCCCGGCTGGCAGCCGCGGGCGGACCGCGCCGGCAGCGATGCGGTTGCGCCTGATCACGTTCAGGTAACGCCAGCGGCGAACGGCGCGAAAAGCTGAACGTCGAGGATGGTTAAGCCGCAGCCGTCCAAACTTTGGTCGGCGCTGCGGCCGGCCCCGACGGATCGGAGTCCGATGGTGCCTCGTAGGACACCGCGCAAGGCTTTACGCACGTGTGCCGCGGCCGTCGCCCTATGGGCCGCCGCGGTGGGGATGCCAGGCAAGGCCAGTGCGGATCCGCCGGCGGTGTTCCCCGGCATGGAGATCCATCAGGGCAGCAAGGTCTGCACCCTGGGCTTCGTCGACACCGGCCGCAGAATCGCCTACACCGCGGGCCACTGTCGGGGTGGCGGACCCGTCTTCGACTGGGCGAACAACCCCATCGGCCGCATGGCGGCGTTCCGGGACAACACGCCCACCGGCACGACGGTGGCTACCGACCAGCAGATTGCCGACTACGAGACGATCGTGCTCGATGAGAACGTCGCCGTCAGCAACGTGTTGCCGGGCGGGCGGGCGCTGGACGCCGGCGCGGGCACGGTGACGCCGGGTCAGCCGGTCTGCCACTTCGGCGTGGTCACCGGTGAAACCTGCGGGACCGTCGTCAGCGTCAACAACGGCTGGTTCACCATGTCGCGCAGCGTCGCCAGCCAGAAGGGCGATTCGGGCGGGCCGATCTACCTCGCACCCAACGGGGGTCCGGGCCAGATCGTCGGCATCTTCAACAGCGTCTGGGGCGACCTGCCCGCCGCGGTGTCGTGGCAGACCGTCACCCAGATGTCCCGCGACGACCTCGGCGGCGGCGCCGGGTAGCGCCTAGCGCGCGGCGGCCAGGGCGAACACCGGGATCGACGGCGCGGCCGCGCGCAGTTCGTCGACGCCGGACTCCGGCGTGAGCCCCAAGACGTAGTCCTTGACCTGCCAGTACCACCGGGCCAGATAGCGTCTGAGCAGTTCGGGCTTGGCGTCGTCGGGCACCTCGCTGACGGCGGCGCGTCGGGTGTGCCAGCGCGGGCCCACGGCGACCTCGCCGGCCGCCCGCACGTTGCGCGCCCACTGCGTGTTGCCGCGCGGTGAGACGACGTAGTCGACGCCGTCGACGGTCAACAGGTTGACGACGACGGCGCGTTCCTTGCCGGTCTTGCGGCCCCGGACGCGCAGCGAGCGGGTACCGGCGATGCTGATGCCCAGCTCGGCGAGCCAGCGGATGACGGAGGTGGCGGCGCGGGCGGTCCGGTTGGGTTCGTCGTAGCGCGTGGTCATGGTGTGGTCCTCTCTGGGCGTCTAGAGAGCAGTGCTCTCGATTAGGTTTACCGTGCCACAGGCCCGCAGGAAAAGCAAGAGCGGTGATCTCGAATGTGCGAGACTGGCCCGGTGGGCAAACGTCAGGAGTCGCGGGAGCAGATCGAGGCGCGCATCGTCGAAATCGGCCGCCGCCACCTGGTCGAGCACGGCGCGGCCGGGCTGTCGCTGCGCGCCGTGGCCCGTGAGCTGGGCATGGTGTCCTCCGCGGTGTACCGGTATGTGTCCAGCCGCGACGAGTTGCTGACGCTGCTGCTCGTCGACGCGTACTCCGACCTGGCCGACGCCGTGGACTTGGCGCGCGCGGCGAGCGAGACCGTCGAGGACGCCGCGAGCGGCACGTGGGGCGACGACGTCCTCACGATCGCGCGGGCCGCGCGGCGATGGGCCGTCGAGCACCCGTCCCGCTGGGCCCTGCTGTACGGCAGTCCGGTGCCCGGATACCACGCGCCGCCGGAACGCACGGTCGGCGTGGGCACCCGTGTCGTCGGCGCATTCTTCGACGCGATCGCGACGGGAATCACCACCGGCGACATCAGGCTTACCAATGATGTTGTCCCACAACCGATGTCAGCGGACTTCGACCGGATCCGGCAGGAATTCGGTTTCCCGGGCGACGACCTGGTGATCGCGAAGTGCTTTCTGTTGTGGGCCGTCGTGGTGGGCGCGATCAGCCTGGAGGTGTTCGGCCAGTACGGCGCCGACACGCTGAGCAACCCCGAGTCGGTATTCGATACGCAGGTTCGGCTGGTCGTGGGCGTGCTCGCCGCGCACTGACCCGGACAAGAACCCGGCTCGGCAGGGAATTAGAACGTGTTCACCCGGCCTTTACTCCACGGCGATCACCGACGGCGGCAAAGTATCCGCGGGCCCATTTTCGCGGCGCACACTCTGGGCTATCCTGCGAGACGATGACCCTTCCCGTTCAATCGCCGACACAAATCGCTTGGGTTACCCCTGACCTGGATGCCACCGAAACGGCCCTCACCGGCCTGTTAGGCGTCCGAAAGTGGGTGCGGATTCCCGACGTGCACTTTGGTCCGGATAGCTGTAGCTACCACGGCGAGCCCGCCGACTTCGTCGCGCACATCTCGCTGAGCTACCTCGGCGACATGCAGCTGGAGCTGATCTCGCCGGTCCGCGGCGAGAACGTCTATAGTGACTTTCTCCGCGATCACGGGGCGGGTCTGCACCACATCTGCGTGGAGGCCGAGAGCCCCGGCCAATTCGACGCGGCGCTGGCGGCAGCGGCGGCCGACGGCGCCCCGGTCGTCCAGCAGGGCGTGATGCCGGGCGGCATCGGCGGCCTGTTCGCCTACGTGTCGGCGCCGCAGGCGGGCGTGCCGTTCCTCGAGATCGCCTACGTCCCATCGAAGCTGAAGGCCTTCTACGACTACATCAAACGGGAGCAGCAGTGAGCACCGAAATACCAGCGACGGTCAGTGTGAACGCGGTCGATGCCTGGTCGGACGACGTCGACGTGGTGGTGATCGGCTTCGGCATCGGCGGCGGCTGCGCGGCGGTGAGCGCCGCGGGGGCGGGCGCGCAGGTGCTGGTGCTCGAGCGCGCCGCCGCGGCCGGCGGCACCACCGCGATGGCCGGCGGCCATTTCTACCTGGGCGGCGGCACTGCGGTACAGGAGGCGACGGGTCACCCCGACTCGGCCGAGGAGATGTACAAGTACCTGGTGGCCGCGTCGCGCGAACCCGACCACGCCAAGATCCGCGCCTACTCCGAGGGCAGCGTCGAACACTTCAACTGGCTCGAGGCGCTGGGCTTCGAGTTCGAGCGCAGCTTCTACCCCGGCAAAGTCGTCGTCCCGCCGGGCACCGAAGGCCTGAGCTACACCGGCAACGAAAAGGTGTGGCCGTTCTGCGAGCAGGCGGTGCCGGCACCGCGCGGCCACTCGGTGCCGGTGCCCGGCGAGTTGGGCGGCGCCAAGATGGTGATCGACCTGCTGGTCAAACGCGCCGACGAGCTCGGCGTGCAGATCCGCTACGAGACCGGGGCGACGAACCTCGTCGTCGATGACGACGGCGCCGTGGTCGGCGTTGCCTGGAAGCACTTCGGCGAGACCGGCGCGGTCAAGGCCAAGGCGGTCGTCATCGCCGCGGGCGGCTTCGCGATGAACCCGGACATGGTCGCCGAGCACACCCCCGCGCTGGGTCAGCCCCGGCGCACCAAACACCACGGGTTGGTGGCGCCATACATCCTGGGCAACCCGCACGACGACGGGCTGGGTATCCGGCTGGGCGTGTCGGCGGGCGGGGCCACCCGCGACATGGACGAGCTGTTCATCACCGCGGCGGCCTATCCGCCCGAAATCCTGCTGACCGGGGTGATCGTGAACAAGGACGGCAAGCGGTTCGTCGCCGAGGACTCCTACCATTCGCGGACGTCGGCGTTCGTCCTGGAGCAGCCGGAGCAGACCGCCTACCTGATCGTCGACGAGGCGCACACCGAGATGCCCGCCATGCCACTGATCAAGTTCCTCGACGGCTACGAAACGATCGCCGAACTGGAAGAGGCCCTGGGCATCCCGTCGGGCAACCTCGCGGCGACGCTGGACCGCTACAACGAGTTCGCGGCCAAGGGCGAGGATCCGGACTTCCACAAGCAGCCGGAATACGTTGCGCCGCAGGCCAATGGCCCGTGGGCGGTGTTCGACATGTCGCTCGGGCGGGCGATGTACTCCGGCTTCACCATCGGCGGCCTGACGGTCAGCGTCGACGGCGAGGTGCGGCGCGCCGACGGCACCGTCGTCCCCGGGCTGTACGCGGTCGGGGCGTGCGCGTCCAACATCGCCCAGGACGGCAAGGGCTACGCCAGCGGCACGCAGCTGGGTGAGGGCTCGTTCTTCGGCCGCCGCGCCGGTGCGCACGCGGCTGCCGCAGCAACGGCGCCGGCACCCTGAGTCTGCGGTGGCGGCGGGAAGAGCGGCGAAAACCACGCCCTCACCGCAGGCTCGACGCCACCGACGCGGGCTCGGGACGGGCCGGCGCCCTCCTCGACGGGGGCCCTAGACCGGCGCCGGCTCCGCGTCCACCGGGCCCAGGCGCCATTGGCCGCCGCCCAGCAATTCCAGCTGCCGGTCATGCAGCAATTCGACCGCGCGACGATGGCTGACGCTGACCACGACACAATCCGGCAGCTCGGTGCGCAGCATTTGGTACAGCGCGTACTCCAGCCCCTCATCGAGAGCGGACGTGCTTTCGTCCAAAAAGACGGCCTTCGGCTTGGTGAGCAGGACGCGGGCGAAGGCGATGCGTTGTTGCTCGCCCGGGGAGAGCACCTTGGCCCAGTCGCGCTCCTCGTCCAGCCGCTCGCTCAGCGGCGCGAGCGCGACCCGCGAAAGCGTCTCCCGCAGCAGGTCGTCGGCGATGCCGTCGGGCGAATTCGGGTAGCAGACCACCGTGCGCAACGTGCCCAGCGGCACATACGGCAGCTGTGACAGGAACATGGTCTCGTTGTCGCCGGCCGGGCAGCGCAGGGTTCCCGAGGCGTACGGCCACAGCTCGGCCAGGCTGCGCAGCAGCGTCGTCTTGCCGGAGCCCGATTGCCCGACGATCACCAGCGACGAGCCGCTGTCCAGTCGCACGTCGACCGGGTCGATCAAGCGGTCGCCGGCCGGTGTGCGCACCTCGACGTCGGCAAGCTCGACGACCGCGTCGGCGCTGGGCGTGACCAGCACCGACGGCAGCGCTCGGCCCTTTTCGTTGGCGTCGACCAGCCCGTGCAACCGGATGATCGCCGCGCGGTAGGGCGCGAACTTGTCGTAGTTGTCGCGGAAGAACGACAACCCGTTCTGGATCTGGCCGAACGAACTCGACGTCTGGCCCACGTCGCCCAGGCCGATCTCGCGCCGGAACAGCCGCGGAGCCTGCACCAGCCACGGCAGCGGCACGATCAACTGGCCCGCCGACCAGTTCCAGCCGTTCAGCGCGACGGCCCGACGGACATACCGGCGGTAGTTGTCGATGATCGGGGTGAAGCGCCGCCACAACTGCGCCCGCTCGACGCGCTCGCCGCGGTAGAAACCGACCGCCTCGGCGGCGTCGCGCAGCCGCACCAACGCGTACCGGAACGCCGCGTTGAATCTCTCGTTGCTGAAGCTGAGCCAGATCAGGGGACGCCCGAGCCAGAATGCGCCGACGGTGACGACCAGCACATACACCAGCACGATCCAGAACATCGCGCGCGGAATCCCGACGCCGAACATTTCGACTCGCCCGGACAGGCTCCACAGGATGGCGGTGAACGAGATCACCGAGGCGACGGCGTGGACGCCGCCGAACAGCAATATCTGCTGCGACTGGTTGGACGGGTTGTTCGGCGTGCCGCCGGCACCGGCGGTGAAGATGTCCACGTCCTGCTGGATGCGCTGGTCGGGGTTGTCGATGGGCTTCTCGATGAAAAGGTCCCGGTAGTAGGCCTTGCCGTTCAGCCAGTCGTCGGTGAGGTGGGCGGTGAGCCACATGCGCCAGGCGATGATGAATCGCTGGGTCAGGTAGATGTCGACGAGCAGGCGGCCGATGAAGATCGCGGACAGCACGCTGAAATGCACCAGCGACATGTAAAAGCCGTGCTTGCCGGACTGGAAGAGCTTCGTGTTGTCCGCCCCCATGCCCTCGAACGCGGTCTGCAGCGAGTCGTAGAGGTCCTTGCCCTGGTAGCTGAACAGCACGTCCAGCCGCACGGCGGAGAGCACCAACAGCAGCAGCACCCCGAGCATCAGCCAGACCCGGACCGCGTGCCGGCCGGTGAAGTAGCCACCGCTGATCCGCCAGAACTGGCGGCCCCACACCGTCGAATACCGGAACACGACCAACGTGAGCACGACGCAGGCCGCGCTGATCAGCCAGGCGACGGCGAGCCACCGGAAGGAATCCAGGGCCGCGGCGGACCAGTCGATGGACGGCTCGAACGGCTTGCGTTCCAAGACGACTCCTCACAGGCGGGCGTGCTTCCCCGCGAAGGTACCGGAGGGGTGCCGGATAGGCTGCCGCCATGAGCACCGACGCTCCACCCAGCCAGACCGTGCACGCCGGCCGCCTGATTGCCCGTCGACTGCGCGCCAGCGGTATCGACACGATGTTCACCCTGTCGGGCGGCCACCTGTTCTCCATTTACGACGGCTGCCGCGACGAGGGGATCCGGCTGATCGACACCCGTCACGAACAGACCGCGGCCTTCGCGGCCGAGGGCTGGTCGAAGGTGACCCGGGTGCCGGGGGTGGCCGCGCTGACGGCGGGTCCGGGAGTCACCAATGGGATGAGCGCGATAGCCGCCGCGCAGCAGAACCAGTCGCCGCTGCTGGTGCTCGGCGGGCGGGCGCCCGCGCTGCGCTGGGGGATGGGGTCGCTGCAGGAGATCGACCACGTGCCGTTCGTGGCGCCGCTGACCCGGTTCGCCGCCACCGCGCAGTCGGCCGAGGCGGCGGGCCGACTGGTCGACGACGCCCTGCGGGCGGCCGTCACCGCGCCGTCGGGCGTCGGATTCGTCGACTTCCCCATGGATCACGTCTTTTCGATGGCCGAAGATGATGCGCGCCCCGGCGCTCTGACCGACCTGCCGGCTGCCGAAGCGCCCGACGGCGACGCGCTGGACCGGGCGGCGGCCCTGTTGGCGGCCGCCGAGCGGCCGGTGATCATGGCGGGCACCAACGTCTGGTGGGGCCACGCGGAGGCGGCGCTACTGGCGCTGGCCGAACAGCGGCGGATCCCGGTGCTGATGAACGGGATGGCCCGCGGTGTCGTCGCCGCCGACCACCCGTTGGCCTTCTCGCGGGCTCGCGGAAAAGCGTTGGGCGAGGCGGATGTTGCGCTCGTCGTCGGCGTGCCGATGGATTTCCGCCTAGGTTTCGGCAAGGTGTTCGGCGAGCAGACGCAGATCGTGGTGGCCGACCGTGCCCGGCCCGAGCGCGAACACGCCCGGCCGATCGCGGCCGGTCTCTACGGCGACCTGACGGCGATCCTGTCGGCGCTGGGCGCCGACGGCGACACCGACCCGCAGGCCTGGATCGATCAGCTGCGGACGGTGGAAACGGCCGCGCGCGACCTGGAGAAGGGCGAACTGGCCGACGAGCGCATCCCGCTGCACCCGATGCGCGTATATGCCGAGCTGGCGCCGATGCTGGACCGCGACGCCGTCGTCATCATCGACGCGGGCGACTTCGGCTCCTATGCCGGCCGCATGATCGACAGCTACCAGCCCGGCTGCTGGCTGGACAGTGGCCCATTCGGCTGCCTGGGCTCCGGGCCGGGTTACGCGCTGGCCGCCAAGCTGGCCCGGCCGGACCGCCAGGTGGTGCTGCTGCAAGGCGACGGCGCCTTCGGGTTCAGTGGCATGGAGTGGGACACGCTGGTCCGGCACAACGTGCCGGTGGTGTCGGTGATCGGCAACAACGGGATCTGGGGGCTGGAAAAGCACCCGATGGAGGCGTTGTACGGCTATTCGGTGGTGGCCGAGTTGCGGCCCGGCACCCGCTACGACGAGGTGGTCCGCGCCCTCGGCGGCCACGGCGAGCTGGTGGCCGCCCCCGGCGAGCTGCGCCCCGCGCTGGAGCGCGCGTTCGCCAGCGGACAGCCCGCCGTCGTCAACGTGTTGACCGACCCGAGCATCGCCTATCCGCGGCGCTCCAACCTGGCTTGAGTGTTGGCCTAACGGCCCGACGGATCGGTCGCCCCGCTCGCGTACCGTTGACCTGTGCCGAAGACCACCCGCAGCCAACCTGGCCGAGTCAGCAGCCGATTCTGGCGACTGCTCGGCGCCAGCACGGAGAAGAACAAATCCCGTTCCCTCGCCGAGGTGACCGCCTCCGCGGAGTATGACGAGGAAGCCGCCGATCTGAAGGACGCGCAACTGCGCAAGGCGGCCGGGCTGCTCAACCTCGACGATCTCGCGGCCTCCGAGGACATCCCGCAGTTCCTGGCGATCGCGCGGGAAGCCGCCAAGCGGGCCACCGACCTCCGGCCGTTCGACGTGCAGTTGCTCGGGGCGCTGCGCATGCTCGCGGGCGACGTGATCGAGATGGCCACCGGCGAGGGCAAGACGCTGTCCGGCGCGATCGCGGCGGCGGGCTACGCCCTGGCCGGCCGGCACGTGCACGTCGTGACCATCAACGACTACCTGGCCCGCCGCGACGCCGAGTGGATGGGCCCGCTGATCGAGGCCATGGGGCTGACGGTCGGCTGGATCACCGGCGAGTCGACCAGCGAGGAGCGCCGGGCCGCCTACGGCTGCGACATCACCTACGCCTCGGTGAACGAGATCGGCTTCGACGTGCTGCGCGACCAGCTGGTGACCGACGTCGAGGACCTGGTCTCGCCGAATCCCGACGTGGCGCTGATCGATGAGGCCGACTCGGTGCTGGTCGACGAGGCGCTGGTGCCGCTGGTGCTGGCCGGCACCAGTCACCGGGAGACGCCGCGGCTGGAGATCATCAAGCTCGTCGGGGAGCTGGCGGCGGACGAGGACTACGACACCGACTCCGACAACCGCAACGTGCACCTGACCGAGACCGGCGCGCGCAAGGTCGAAAAGGCGCTCGGCGGCATCGACCTGTACTCCGAGGAACACGTCGGGACCACGCTGACCGAGGTCAACGTCGCGCTGCACGCGCATGTGCTGCTGCAGCGCGACGTGCATTACATCGTCCGCGACGACGCCGTGCACCTGATCAACTCCTCGCGCGGCCGCATCGCGCAGCTGCAGCGCTGGCCGGACGGCCTGCAGGCCGCCGTCGAGGCCAAGGAGGGCATCGAGACCACCGAGACGGGTGAGGTGCTCGACACCATCACGGTGCAGGCGCTGATCAACCGCTACGCGACCGTGTGCGGCATGACCGGCACCGCGCTGGCCGCCGGCGAGCAGCTGCGCCAGTTCTACAAGCTCGGGGTCTCGCCGATACCGCCGAACACCCCCAACGTCCGCGAGGACGAGTCCGACCGGGTGTACATCACCGCCGCGGCCAAGAACGACGCGATCGTCGACCACATCGCCGAGGTGCACGAGACCGGCCAGCCCGTGCTGGTCGGCACCCGCGACGTCGCCGAATCCGAAGAGCTGCACGAGCGGTTGCTGCGCCGCAACGTCCCCGCGGTGGTGCTCAACGCGAAGAACGACGCCGAGGAGGCGCAGGTCATCGCGGAGGCCGGCAAGTACGGCGTGGTCACGGTGTCGACGCAGATGGCCGGGCGCGGCACCGACATCCGACTCGGCGGGTCCGACGAGTCCGATCACGACCGGGTGGCCGAGCTTGGCGGGCTGCACGTGGTCGGCACCGGACGGCACCACACCCAGCGGCTGGACAACCAGCTGCGCGGCCGCGCCGGCCGGCAGGGCGACCCGGGGTCCTCGGTGTTCTTTTCCAGCTGGGAAGACGACGTCGTCGCGGCCAACCTCGACCGCAACAAGCTGCCGATGGAGACCGACCCGGAAACGGGGGACGGCCGGATCGTCAGCCCCAAGGCCGCGGGGATGCTCGACCACGCCCAGCGGGTCGCGGAGGGCCGGATGCTCGACGTCCACGCGAACACCTGGCGCTACAACCAGTTGATCGCGCAGCAGCGCGCCATCATCGTGGATCGCCGAGACACGTTGCTGCGCACCGCGACTGCGCGTGAGGAACTCGCCGAGCTGGCGCCGGACCGCTACGAGGAGCTGGTCAAGGCGCTGTCAAAGGACGACAAGGACGACAAGACCGCAAAGGACGACAAGACCGCAAAGGACGACAAGACCAAAAAGGACGACAAAGCCAAGAAGGCCGAGAAGGACGCCGAGAAGAAAGAAGCCGAGGCGCGCCTGGAAAAGATCTGCCGCCTGATCATGCTGTATCACCTGGACCGCGGCTGGGCCGATCACCTGGCGTACCTGGCCGACATCCGCGAAAGCATCCACTTGCGCGCGCTGGGCCGGCAGAACCCGCTGGACGAGTTCCACAGGTTGGCCGTCGACGCCTTCGCCTCGCTGGCCGCCGACGCGATCGAGGCCGCACAGCAGACGTTCGAAACCGCGAACGTGCTCGAGGACGAGCAGGGGCTGGATCTTTCCAAGCTGGCGCGACCGACGTCGACGTGGACGTATATGGTCAACGACAACCCGTTGTCGGATGACACGCTGTCGACGCTCAGCCTGCCCGGGGTGTTTCGCTAGCGGCTCGCTTCGGTACATCCGGCGAACCGCGTCGGCGCAGGTCGCGGGGCCGCGCACCGATCCGCGGTGCGGACCGCATCGCCACCGGGCTAAGGTCACGGCTCATGGAGGCCGTGCACCCGCCCGATCGAGTGCTGACAGTGCCCAACGTCCTCAGCGCCATCCGGCTGGTGCTCATCCCGGTCTTCATCTACCTGCTGCTCGTCGCGCACGCCAACGGCTGGGCGGTCGGGATCCTGATGTTCAGCGGTGTCTCCGACTGGGCCGACGGCAAGATCGCCCGGACGCTCAACCAGTCGTCGCGGCTCGGCGTGCTGCTGGACCCGGCGGTCGACCGCCTGTACATGGTGACGGTCCCCATCACCATGGCGGTCGCCCGGATCGTGCCTTGGTGGTTCGTCATCGCGCTGCTCGCCCGCGATGGCCTGCTGGCCCTGACGCTGCCGTTGCTGCGCAGTCGCGGCCTTTCGGCGCTGCCGGTGACCTACGTCGGCAAGGCGGCAACTTTCGCGTTGATGTCCGGCTTTCCGCTGGTATTGCTGGGGCAGTGGCACGCGCTGTGGAGCCGGGTGGTCGGCGCCTTCGGCTGGGGTTTTCTGGGCTGGGGCCTGTACATGTACCTGTGGGCGTTCGTCCTCTACATCGTGCAGATGACGCTGGTGCTGCGGCAGCTGCCCCGGGTCAAAGCGGGTAGCGATGCCTGAACGCGATCGGCTGCTCGGCGGCTACGACCCCAACGCCGGCCGCAGCGCCCACGCGGCGTCGCGGCCCAAGCTGATCCCGGTGCCGTCGCTGCTGCGGGCGCTGCTGTCGGAGCACCTGGACCCCGGATACGCCGCTGCTGCCGAGAAACGCAGCCGCACCGACCGTCCGCCCAGCAAGCGCGCGCGGGTTTTCGGCTGGTTCTGGCAGGCGCTGGCGGCGATGCTGGTCGCGACGGTGTTCGCCGCCGCGGTGGCGCAGGCCCGGTCGGTGGCGCCCGGAGTGCGCACCGCCCAGCAGCTGCTGGCGGCCAGCGTCCGGTCGACGCAGGCCACCGCCGGCAAGCTGGCCCAGCGCCGCAGCGCGCTGGCGTCGCAGGTCGACGACTTGCAGCGGCTCGTGCTGGCGGACAACGCCATCGGCCAACGGTTGCTGACCCAGCTCGACGTGCTCAGCCTCGCCGCGGCCAGCACCGCGGTCGTCGGTCCCGGGCTGACCGTGACCGTGACCGATCCCGGTGTGGGCCCGAACCTTTCGGACGTGTCCAAGCAGCGGGTGAACGGCAGCCGGCAGATCATCCTGGACCGTGACCTGCAGCTGGTCGTCAACTCGCTGTGGGCCAGCGGAGCGGAGGCCATTTCGGTCGGCGGCGCCCGGATCGGCCCGAACGTGACCATCCGGCAGGCCGGCGGCGCGATCCTGGTCGACAACAACCCCACCAGCAGCCCGTACACCATCCTGGCGGTGGGGCCGCCGCACGGCATGCGCGACATGTTCGAGAACAGCCCCGGACTGCACCGTCTTAGGCTGCTGGAGGCCTCCTACGGCGTCGGGGTGAGCGTCAACGCCTCTGACCGCCTGTCGCTGCCTGCCGGAGCCATCCGGGATGTCAAGTTCGCCACAAAGATTGGGCCCAAGTGAGACCCCAAGTGAGAGAAGCCCTCGTGCCCGACGAGACGGGAATCCGGCCAGCATGATCGGTATTGCGGCGCTCGCGATCGGCATCGTGCTCGGCCTGATTTTCCATCCCGCCGTGCCCGAGGTCGTCCAGCCCTATCTGCCGATCGCGGTGGTCGCCGCCCTCGACGCGGTGTTCGGCGGCTTGCGGGCCTACCTCGAGCGGATCTTCGACCCGAAGGTCTTCGTGGTGTCGTTCGTGTTCAACGTCCTGGTGGCCGCGCTGATCGTCTACGTCGGCGACCAGCTGGGTGTGGGCACCCAGCTGTCCACCGCGATCATCGTGGTGCTGGGCATCCGGATCTTCGGCAACGCCGCCGCCCTGCGGCGCCGGCTGTTCGGGGCGTGACGCCGGTGAGTGAGCAACCTCCGGAACCTCCGGAAGCCACCGAACCCCCCGTCGAGCACGGGCGTCACGAACTGCCCGCGGACCGCCCGCGCCCCGAGATCGGGCGGGTGCGCCGGACCGGGCTGCGTGGCGGCCGCTCCCGCCTGGTGTTCGGCGCGCTGGCCGTCCTGTTATGCCTGATGCTGGGCATCGCGATCGTCACCCAGCTGCGCCAGACGAAGTCGGGTGACTCGCTGGACACCGCCCGTCCCGCGGATTTGCTGGTGCTGCTGGATTCGCTGCGGCAACGCGAGGCGACGCTGGAAACCGAGGTCACCGAACTGCAGGACACCCTGAACAAGATGAAGGCGTCCGGCAACACCGACCAGGCCGCCATCGAAAGCGCCCAGGCCCGGCTGGCGGCGCTGTCCATCCTGGTCGGCGCCGTCGGCGCGACCGGGCCCGGCGTCGTCGTCAAGATCGACGATTTCGGTCCTGGGGTGGCACCGGAAACCATGCTGGACGTCATCAACGAGTTGCGCGCGGCCGGTGCGGAGGCCATCCAGATCAACGATCCGCACCAATCGGTTCGCGTCGGCGTGGATACCTGGGTGGCGGGCAACCCCGGCTCGTTGACGATCGACGGCAAGGCGCTGTCGCCACCGTATTCGCTTCTGGCGATAGGCGATCCGCCGACGCTGGCCGCGGCGATGAACATCCCCGGCGGCGCCGAGGACAGCGTCAAGCGCGTCGGCGCCCGGATGAGCGTGCAGCAGTCCGACCGCGTCGAGGTGACCACCTTGCGGCAACCAAAACCCCGCCAATACGCTCAGCCCGTCAAGTGAGCCCAACCGAACAGAACAGGATTTTCCGTGACCGATATCCCGTCCGATCTGCACTACACCGCCGAACACGAGTGGGTTCGCCGTAGCGGGGACGACACCGTGCGGGTCGGCATCACCGACTTCGCGCAATCGGCTTTGGGCGATGTCGTTTTCGTGCAGCTGCCCGACGTCGGCGCCGAGGTGTCCGGGGGCGAGTCGTTCGGCGAGGTGGAGTCCACCAAGTCGGTCTCGGACCTGTATGCGCCACTGTCCGGCACCGTGACCGCGGTCAACACCGAGCTGGACGGCAGCCCGCAGCTGGTGAATTCCGATCCGTACGGCGACGGCTGGCTGCTGGATATTCAGGTGTCCGACGCGGCGGCTTTGGAGCCGGCGCTCGCGGCGCTGCTGGACGCAGAGGCCTACCGCGGCACACTGACCGAATGACGGTTGCTAATGTGCCAGCCAGCGCCGCGCGAAGATCTTGCGGTCGAGGGCCACATTGCCGATCGGTGCACGGTACGGTCGACACATTGATGTTTAGGGTTGTTCAGAAAATTTGAGCGGCATTTAGGTATCGAGAAGGCAGCATTCCGTCGGACAATGCCACAGCAGCCAGTAAGGAGCAGCGGGTGACAGACAACGACCAGACTTCTGACGAAGTCACCGTGGAGACGACTTCCGTCTTTCGGGCCGACTTCCTCAACGAACTGGACGCTCCCGCACAGTCGGGCTCTGAAAGCACCGTGTCGGGGGTCGAAGGCCTGCCGGCGGGTTCGGCGCTGCTGGTGGTCAAGCGGGGGCCCAACGCCGGGTCGCGCTTCCTGCTCGACCAGGCCATCACGTCCGCGGGGCGGCATCCCGACAGCGACATCTTCCTCGACGACGTCACGGTGAGCCGCCGGCACGCCGAATTCCGGCTGGACAGCAACGAATTCCAGGTCGTCGACGTCGGCAGCCTCAACGGCACCTACGTGAACCGCGAGCCGGTGGACTCTGCGGTCCTGGCCAACGGTGACGAGGTACAGATCGGCAAGTTCCGCTTGGTGTTCCTGACCGGACCCAAGGGCGACGACGGGGGAACCGGAGGCTAGTGAGCGCACCCGATAGCCCGGCGGTTGCCGGGATGTCGATCGGGGCGGTCCTAGACCTGCTACGGCCGGATTTCCCCGATGTCACCATCTCCAAAATCCGCTTTTTGGAGGCAGAGGGGCTGGTGACGCCGCAGCGCGCCGCGTCGGGTTATCGCCGGTTCACCGCGTACGACTGTGCGCGGCTCCGTTTCATTCTCACCGCGCAGCGCGATCACTACCTGCCGCTCAAAGTGATCCGGGCACAGCTGGACGCCCAGCCGGACGGCGAGCTGCCCTCGGCCGGATCGCCTTACGGCGTACCGCGATTGGTGTCGGTGGCCGACGGCAAGTCGGGGGGATCGGGCCCGGGCTCCGATCTCAAGGCCCTCAAGGCGGAGGCACCCACCCGGGTCCGGCTCAGCCGCGAAGACCTGCTGGAACGGTCGGGAGCGGACGCTGAGCTGTTGACGGCGCTGCTCAAGGCCGGAGTCATCACCACCGGGCAGGGCGGATTCTTCGACGAACATGCCGTCGTGATCCTGCAATGCGCGCGTGCGCTGTCCGAATACGGTGTGGAGCCACGGCATCTGCGCGCGTTCCGCTCGGCGGCCGACCGGCAGTCCGATCTGATCGCACAGATCGCCGGTCCGCTCGTCAAAGCGGGCAAGGCCGGCGCCCGCGACCGCGCCGACGAGCTGGCCCGCGAGGTCGCCGCGCTCGCCATCACATTGCATACATCGTTGATCAAGTCGGCGGTTCGCGACCTTCTTCACCGCTGAGGACTAGACTTCCTTCGACAGCTTGGTGTTCGGCGAAGACTGGTCTTGTCGGTGGCCGCTGACGACCAAGCATCGGGCTCTGAGTCGGACACGGCGGCATGTGCGGAGGGCAGACACAGATGGGTGAAGTTCGTGTTGTCGGCATTCGTGTCGAGCAGCCGCAGAACCAGCCGGTGCTGTTGCTGCGCGAGGCCAATGGCGACCGGTACCTGCCGATCTGGATCGGGCAGTCGGAGGCGGCCGCCATCGCACTCGAGCAGCAGGGGGTCGAGCCGCCCCGGCCGCTGACCCATGATCTGATCAGGGATCTCATTGCTGCGCTTGGACATTCGCTGAAGGAAGTGCGAATCGTCGACCTGCAGGAGGGCACCTTCTACGCGGACCTGATCTTCGATCGCAACATCACCGTGTCGGCCCGTCCGTCGGACTCGGTGGCGATCGCGTTGCGGGTCGGCGTGCCGATCTACGTCGAGGAGGCGGTGCTCGCCCAGGCCGGCCTGCTGATCCCCGACGAGAGCGACGAGGAGTCCGGCAGCGCCGTCCGCGAGGACGAGGTGGAGAAGTTCAAGGAATTTCTCGACAGCGTGTCTCCGGACGATTTCAAGGCCACCTGACCGGGTAACCAGACCCGTCGGGAACGTTACGGATCCGTCTCATCTGGTTTGGCTTTGTCGACACGCCTCGCGGATAAGCGGCCACCGGGCGCGACGACCGCCATACTTTTCCAGACACTGAAGATGATCTCGGGCCACGGCAGCCGGTGGAAAGCGTATGCTCACTAGCACTCGGGCCTGAGCGAATGTGGCTGCCGGGGGCAGCCAGTGACGCAGCTAGTACACGAGCGCGATCGGCGAGAGGAACCACCGTGAGCGAGCAGCCACGTCAAGGGCAGCTGGACCTTTCCGACCCCGCGAACGCGGCGGATGGCCGCAGCGTCACCGCGGCGGCCGCACCCGTCCAGCCCGGGCTGTTCCCCGACGACTCGGTTCCCGACGAGCTGGTGGGTTACCGGGGGCCGAGCGCCTGCCAGATCGCCGGCATCACGTACCGCCAGCTGGACTACTGGGCCCGTACCTCCCTGGTGGTGCCGTCGATCCGCAGCGCGGCGGGCTCCGGCAGCCAGCGGCTCTACTCGTTCAAGGACATCCTGGTTCTCAAGATCGTCAAGCGGCTGCTCGACACCGGCATCTCGCTGCACAACATCCGGGTCGCCGTCGACCATTTGCGCCAGCGCGGCGTCCAGGACCTGGCCAACATCACGCTGTTCTCCGACGGCACCAGCGTGTACGAGTGCACGTCCGCCGAGGAGGTCGTCGACCTGCTGCAGGGCGGCCAGGGCGTGTTCGGCATCGCCGTCTCCGGCGCCATGCGCGAGCTGACCGGCGTGATCGCCGACTTCCCCGGCGAGCGCGCCGACGGCGGCGAGTCGATCGCCGCGCCCGAGGACGAGCTGGCCTCGCGCCGCAAGCACCGCGACCGCAAGATCGGCTGACGCACTCCTTCCTGCCGGCGAGCGTGCGCAAATGTACGCCCGCGACGGCGTGTCGGTGTGCATCGGCGCGCGCTCGCGCAGGGCAGTAGACTGGACCTCGCGTCGCACTTGCGCGGGAGAGTTCCGTGATCGCCAGTCATGGACGCCGAAGGAGCAATACCTCTCCGTCAACCTCTCAGGCCCCAGGACCGCGTAGGACAACGACGCCTCTGGAAAGCGGTGACGGTCCAGCGACCTTCGCCCGCCGATGGGGAAAGGCGCCGGCCAGCGGCACCGAATCTCTCAGGCGCCCGGTGAACGGGTGAAGACAGAGGGAGAGGGCCGCTCATTCGTCCTCTCTTGCTGTCAGGAGTTCGCCATGTCGTTCGCAGACCGGCACATCGGTCCCGACCACCAGGCCGTCGAGGCCATGCTCACCGTCATCGGGGTCGACTCGCTCGACGAGCTGGCCGCCAAGGCGGTCCCGTCGGGCATCCTCGACAAGCTCACCGACGGGGTCGCACCGGGGCTGGACGCGCTGCCGCCGCCCGCCAGCGAGACCGAGGCGCTGGCCGAGCTGCACGCGCTGGCCGACACCAACACCGTGGCCGTGTCGATGATCGGGCAGGGCTACTACGACACGCTCACGCCCCCGGTGCTGCTGCGCAACATCCTGGAGAACCCGGCCTGGTACACGGCGTACACGCCGTATCAGCCCGAGATCAGCCAGGGCCGGCTGGAGGCGCTGCTGAACTTCCAGACCATGGTCAGCGACCTGACCGGCCTGGAAATCGCCAACGCGTCGATGCTCGACGAGGGCACCGCAGCGGCCGAGGCGATGACCCTGATGCATCGCGCCGCGCGCGGCGGCGCGAACCGGCTGGCCGTAGACAGCGACCTGTTCCCCCAGACCGCGGCGGTGCTGGCCACCCGCGCCAAGCCGCTGGGGATCGAGATCGTCACCGCCGACCTGCGTGACGGCCTGCCCGACGGTGAATTTTTCGGCGTCGTCACGCAACTGCCCGGCGCCAGCGGACGCATCACCGACTGGTCCGCCCTGGTGGCGCAGGCCCATGATCGCGGCGCCCTGATCGCGATCGGCGCCGACCTGCTGGCGCTGACGCTGATCGCCCCGCCGGGCGAGATCGGCGCCGACGCCGCGTTCGGCACCACGCAGCGCTTCGGCGTGCCAATGGGATTCGGCGGCCCGCATGCCGGCTACCTGGCCGTGCACACCAAACACGCCCGCCAGCTGCCGGGCCGCCTGGTCGGGGTCTCCAAAGACGTGGATGGCAGCGACGCCTACCGCCTGGCGCTGCAGACCCGCGAGCAGCACATTCGCCGCGACAAGGCCACCAGCAACATCTGCACCGCACAGGTACTGCTGGCGGTGATGGCCGCGATGTACGCCAGCTACCACGGCGCCGAGGGGTTGACCGCGATAGCCCGCCGGGTGCACGCCCAGGCCGAGGCCATTGCGGCCGGCCTCGGCGATGCGCTGGTGCACGACGCCTTCTTCGACACCGTGCTCGCCCGGGTCCCGGAGCGGGCCGACGAGGTGGTGGCCGCGGCCAAGGCCAACGGCATCAACCTGTGGCGCGTCGACGCCGACCACGTGTCCGTCGCGTGCGACGAGGCCACCACCGACGCCCACGTCGCGGCCGTACTGGACGCCTTCGGGGTGGTGGCTGGTGCGTCGGCCGGCATCGAGATCGCGGTGCGCACGTCGGAGTTCCTGACGCATCCCGCCTTCACGCAGTACCGCACCGAGACGGCGATGATGCGCTACCTGCGGACGCTGGCGGACAAGGACATCGCCTTGGACCGCAGCATGATCCCGCTGGGATCGTGCACCATGAAGCTCAACGCCGCGGCCGAGATGGAGCCGATCACCTGGCCGGAATTCGCGCGTCAGCATCCGTTCGCGCCGGCCTCCGACACCCCGGGACTGCGCCGCCTGATCGCCGACCTGGAGAGCTGGCTGGTGGCGATCACCGGCTACGACGCCGTGTCTTTGCAGCCCAACGCGGGCTCACAGGGCGAGTACGCGGGCCTGCTGGCGATCCACGACTACCACGCCAGCCGCGGCGAACCGCACCGCGACATCTGCCTGATCCCGTCCAGCGCGCACGGCACCAACGCGGCGTCGGCGGCGCTGGCGGGCATGCGGGTGGTGGTCGTCGGCTGTCATGACAACGGCGACGTCGACCTGGACGATCTGCGCGCCAAGGTCGGCGAGCACGCCGAGCGGCTCTCGACGCTGATGATCACCTACCCGTCCACGCACGGCGTGTACGAGCACGACATCGCCGACATCTGCGCGGCCGTGCACGACGCGGGCGGCCAGGTGTACGTCGACGGCGCCAACCTCAACGCCCTGGTGGGCCTGGCCCGACCGGGCAAGTTCGGCGGCGACGTCAGCCACCTGAACCTGCACAAGACGTTCTGCATTCCGCACGGCGGCGGCGGCCCGGGCGTCGGGCCGGTGGCGGTGCGTTCGCACCTGACGCCGTTCCTGCCGGGCCACCCCTATGCGCCCGAACTGCCGGCGGGACATCCGGTGTCGTCGGCCCCCTACGGTTCGGCCTCGATCCTGCCGATCAGCTGGGCCTACATCCGGATGATGGGCGCCGGCGGCCTGCGGGCGGCGACGCTGACCGCCATCGCGTCGGCCAACTACATCGCCCGCCGCCTCGACGAGTACTTCCCGGTGCTCTACACGGGCGAGAACGGCATGGTCGCCCACGAGTGCATCCTGGACCTGCGCGGTATCACCAAGGCGACCGGCGTGACCGTCGACGATGTCGCAAAGCGTCTGGCGGACTACGGCTTTCACGCTCCGACGATGAGTTTCCCGGTGGCCGGCACGCTGATGGTGGAGCCCACCGAGAGCGAGAGCCTGACCGAGGTGGACGCCTTCTGCGACGCCATGATCGCCATCCGCGGCGAGATCGACCGCGTGGGCGCGGGGGAGTGGCCGGTGGACGACAACCCGCTGCGCGGGGCGCCGCACACCGCCGAGTGCCTGCTGGTCACCGAGTGGGATCACCCGTACACGCGTGAACAGGCCGCGTATCCGCTGGGCGCGGGCTTCCGGCCGAAGGTGTGGCCGCCGGTGCGCCGCATCGACGGCGCCTACGGCGACCGCAACCTGGTCTGCTCGTGCCCGCCGGTAGAGGCGTTCGCGTAGCGGCGACCGGATCATGCCCTACCGGCCGAAACGGTCGGCGATGGCCGCGGCGATCTCGTCGGGCGCGTCCTCCTGGATGAAGTGGTTGGCTTGCGGCAGCTCGACGAGGACGTGGTCGGGGAACGCCTTCCGCATCCTCGGCAGCGAAGGGCCGGGGCGAAAGGCGAAGTCCTTCATGCCCCAGACGAATAGCGCAGGCTTGCCGCCGAGCTTCTCCGGCACCTCTTGGGCCAGCCGCGCCAGCAGGGGCTCCGCAGCCAGGATCTGTTTGGGCAGCTCGGCGACGCCCCGGCGCGCCTCGGCGTTGGGCTGCACCGCTCGGTAGTGCTCCATGACCACCGGGCCGAGCCGCCGCGTCGTCGCCGACGGCATCAAGCGGTTGACGAAGAAATTGCGCTGTAGGATCGCGTACTGCATTGGGGGAGTGGACATCACGCGGCTGAAGAGCTTGGTCGTCAGGACGTCCGTGGGCCAGAACCAGGTGTTGCCGAGCACGACGCCGCGCACCCGGTCGGCGCGATCCACGCCGACGGCCATGCTGATCGGCCCGCCCCAGTCCTGGCCCATGCTGACGTAGCCGTCGAGGCCGAGGTGGTCGACGAACTCGCCGACCACCCGGGCGTGCTGGTCGACCTTATAGCCGAACCCCGACGGGCGATCCGACAGCCCGAAACCGAGATAGTCCGGAGCGATGCAACGGAACCGGTCTCGCAGCGCGACGATGATGTCGCGGTACAGGAAGCTCCAGGTCGGGTTGCCGTGGCAGAGCAGCAGGGGCGGGCCGTCACCCTCGTCGACGTAGTGGATGCGCCCCTGCGAGCTGTCGAACCAGCGAGACTCGAACGGGTACAGCCGGGGATCGGGCGTGAAATCGATTCGCATTGCTCTCCTCTGATCGCGCTGTCGATGGTATGCCCGATGTGTGACATCACTGAGCGCCCACGAGTGGCGCGACCAAGGCCGCTGGATTGCGACGGACGCCGGGCGGGTGTTCGTCCGCTCGCAATCGGGCGACTCGCCGACTGTCCTACTGCTGCACGGCTTTCCGTCGAGTTCGTTCGACTTTCGCGGCGTGCTGCCGCACCTCGCCGGCCGGGCCTGGGTGACGCTGGACTTTCTCGGCTACGGCCTGTCCGACAAGCCGCGACCGCATCGGTACAGCCTGCTGGAGCAGGCCGACCTGGTGCAGGCGGTGGTCGCCGAGGTGGGCGCCGGCCCGGTGGTGGCGCTCGCCCACGACATGGGCACCTCGGTGACCACCGAGCTGCTGGCCCGCGACCTCGACGGCCGGCTGCCGTTCGAGCTGCAACGGGCGGTGCTCAGCAACGGCAGCGTGATCCTGGACCGGGCCAGCCTGCGGCCGATCCAGCAGGTGCTGCGCGGCCCGCTGGGTCCCGTCGCGGCCCGGCTGGTCAATCGGCGCGGTTTCCAGCGCGGTTTCGGCCGGCTGTTCTCGTCCGACCATCCGCTGTCGGCGGACGAGGCCGACGCGCAGTGGGAGTTGTTGTGCTACAACGACGGCCACCGCATCGCGCACCTGCTGATCAGCTACCTCGACGAGCGGGTGCGCTACGCGCAACGCTGGCACGGCGCGGTGCGCGACTGGCCCAAGCCGCTGGGGTTCGTGTGGGGCCTCGGCGACCCGGTGGCCACCACCAACGTGCTCGACGGGCTGCGCGAACTGCGCCCCGCCGCGCCGGTGGTGGAGCTGCCCGGTCTGGGGCACTACCCGCAGGTCGAGGACCCCAAGGCCTACGCCGACGCCGCGCTGTCGCTGCTGGTCGAATAGGCCCCGCGCGCAGACAGGGTTAGCTGAGGAACGTGTTCACCGCGGCGGCCAGGTCGGGGGAGGCCGACGTGGCCAGGTTGCGGTAGCTGCCGCCGCTGAGCTGGGCCACCGCCTCCCACGTCGCCCGGTCCGGGTCGCCGCCGAAGTCGATGACGTTGACCGCGATCGGCTTGGCTTTGTCGGTCGCCCCGCGGATGAACTCCTGCAGCCCCGGCCCGTCGAGGGTCTGGTCGGTGTGCGGCCCAGCGGTGATCACCAGTATCGAATTCGTCTGGCCGGCACGGTAACCCGCGAGCATCTCCTGATAGATCATCCGCAGCGTGGTGAACGACACCGCGCCGCCGTTGGACGAATACTGCTTGTCCAGGGCGGCTGTGAGCGCCGCCGAGCGGGGTTGGCCGTTGACCTGGTCGGCGAGCGGTCCCGCGGCCACCTCGGACCGGCCCTCGTGACCGTCGAAAGTCCACAGGCCCACGATCGAACTCGGCGGCATCGCCTTGATCCTGTCGCTGAGCGCCGCCACCACGTTGGCCAGCCGCGTTTTTCCGGCGTCGTCGTTGGGCAGCGACTGGTCGAGCATGATGGTCGCCGCCACCGCGGCCGACGGCGAACTCAGCGCGTTGGCCAGGTTCGCGCGGGTGGCATCGTCGCCCACCGCCAGCGCCGCGGGCAGGTTGGGGAAGCTGGTGACCGGGCTGCTCGGGGGTTTGACGTTGTTGACGCGAAACCCCGCCTTCGCCAGCTTGGACAGCTGTTCGGGCTTCTGCATGAACCGGGCGAACGCGCTGGCGGCCTCGGTCTGTTCGCGCGACAGCCATGAGCCGCTGAGCAGCACGGTGGGATAGTCGGCCAGCGCCACCGGACCGGGCGGCAGCCACGCCGCCAACTTGTTCTTGGCGTCCGACAGCGACTGGCCACGCGCGAACACCTGCTGTTCGGTGGTGATCACGGCATGCACCGGCGCGCCCGCCGCGTCACCCGAGTTGAGCAGCGCGTTCATCGCCTCACCGAGGGAGGCGTCCGACAGCTTCGGTTGCGCGCCGATCAGGGTGCGCACGGCGCCGGTGCCCTGGGTGGGCGGGGCGCCCGCGGGCACCGATGCGGCGGCCACCGCCTCCCCGGCCAGCAGCGTGGCGTCGCCGTTACCGCCGCTGGGCAGGGCAAGTTTCAGCGATCCCCAGGTCGGCATGTTCACGCCGGCCAGCGAGTTCGGGTTGGTCTGCAGGCCGGGCAGCGCGGCCCAGTTCTGATTGCCGAGGGCCTTCTGCAGTTCGGGTCGGACCGCGAGCAGCACCGGCGAGGTCACCAGGGAACGGCTGTCGCTGACGATCTTCTGCCCGGACGCCGCGACGAGTCGGGCCGCCGAGATCGAGCTGCCCGGAATCCATAGCGCCGGCTGACCGCCCAGGTTCGACGGCCACTTGCCGGCGAAGCCGCTGAGCACCGTGTCGGAGTCAGCGGGCTTGACGCTCACCGACATGCAGTGGTCGCCGACCGGCCCCGCCGTCGAGTTGTAGTTGTCGGCCAACTCCCGCACCTGATCGGCGATCGTCGGGTCGGCGATGACGGCGACCGTCTCCTTGCCGCCCACGCAGCGGGCCGCCGCGCTGTGCGAGCGGTGCGACAGCGCGTCGCCGACAAAGTTCCACAGGATCCACACGCCCACCACCGCGACGACCGCGACGAGCGCCACGATCACCCCGATGCTGACGCCCCGCCTGCCGCCTGCGCTGCGGTGGCCGCCACGCCACTCGCCGGCTTCCCGGTGGCCCGCGGTGTACAGCGGCGGCGGGGGCTGCGCGGGCGGCGGCGGGGTCAGCGTCGGCGGACCGGCCTGTCGCGGCGGAAAGTCCGGATACTCGTCGGCCGCGGCGGGTGCCACGTCGTCTCCACCGGGGTAGGCCTCCTCGGTGTAGGCCTCCTCGGTATAGGCCTCGGCGGCCGCCGGACGCGTCTCCCAGACCAGGGGCTGATCCTCGTCCGCGTCGTCGTAGTCGTCGGACCACACGTCGTCGTCGAACGTCGTCTCATGCGGCTCGGTCGCCGACGGCTCCGCCGTCTGGCCGCTGTGCCGACCCGCGGCCACCTCATCGGCGTCGTCTGGGCCGTCCATACCTCCCAGGTCGTCGTAGCGCTCGTAGTCGTCCCGGTACGGATCGTCGCCGAAAGACCCCTCCGACGGCTCGTCGGCGGCATCTTCCGGGTCGTCCGGCAAGCTGTGCCTACCCATACCGGTGTACGCGTCCCTTCGGTCGAGGCCGTCTCATACGTGCAGTGTCTCCGCTGGTCAGGCGGAAATCACGCACCGGCGCGTGCCTTGAATTCCCGACGACGGCGATGCAGGATCGGCTCGGTGTAACCGTTGGGCTGTTGCCCGCCTTCCAGAATCAGCTCCTGAGCGGCCAGGAAGGCGATGCTGTCGTCGAAATTCGGCGCCATCGGCAGATAGGCCGAGTCACCGGTGTTCTGCTCGTCCACCAGCGGGGCCATCCGCTCCAGGCTGGCCCGGACGTCCTCGGCGGTGATCACGCCGTGACGCAGCCAGTTGGCCAGCAGCTGGCTCGAGATCCGCAGCGTGGCGCGGTCCTCCATGAGCGCCACGTTGTGGATGTCGGGCACCTTGGAGCAGCCGACGCCCTGGTCGATCCAGCGCACCACGTAGCCGAGGATGGACTGACAGTTGTTGTCCACCTCCTCGCGGATCTCCTCCGGCGCCCAGGCCAGCTCCTTGGCCAGCGGAACCGTCAGCAGCTCGTCGATGGTGGTTCGGGTCTTGCCCTCGAGCTCCTTCTGCACCGCAAACACGTCCACCTGGTGGTAGTGCATCGCGTGCAGCGTGGCCGCCGTCGGCGACGGCACCCAGGCGGTGGTGGCACCGGCCTTGGGCTGGCCGATCTTCTGCTCGACCATGTCGGCCATCAGCTCGGTCATCGCCCACATGCCCTTGCCGATCTGCGCCTTTCCGGCGAAGCCCGCGGCCAGGCCGGTGTCGACGTTGGCATCTTCGTAGGCCTTGATCCACGTGGTGCTCTTCATCGCACCCTTGCGGATCATCGGGCCGGCCTCCATCGAGGTGTGGATCTCGTCGCCGGTGCGGTCCAGGAATCCGGTGTTGATGAACACCACCCGGTCGGCGGCGGCCTTGATGCACGCCTTCAGGTTGACCGTGGTGCGACGCTCCTCGTCCATGATGCCGACCTTGAGGGTGGCCTGCGGCAGGCCCAGGACGTCCTCGACGCGGCTGAACAGCTCGCAGGTGAACGCGACCTCTTCGGGCCCGTGCATCTTGGGCTTCACGATGTAGACCGAGCCGGTGCGGCTGTTCACCAGCGGACCGTTGTCGTCGCCGGCCTTGAGCCCGTGGATGGCCGTCAGGCCGGTGAACAGCGCGTCCTGGATGCCCTCCGGAAGCTCGTTTCCTTCGCTGTCCACGATCGCGTCGTTGGTCATCAGGTGCCCGACGTTGCGGACGAACAGCAGGCTGCGGCCGGGCAGCGTCAGCTCCCCGGAGCCGTCGGGGGTGGTGTAGGTGCGGTCGGGATTGAGCGTGCGGGTGAACGTCTCGCCGCCCTTGGCGACCTCTTCGGCCAGGTCACCCCGGTTCAGGCCCAGCCAGTTGCGGTAGCCGAGCACCTTGTCGTCGGCGTCCACCGCGGCCACCGAGTCCTCGAAGTCCATGATCGTGGTGATCGCGGACTCCAGGATCACGTCCTTGATGCCGGCCGCGTCGGTCTTGCCGATCGGCGACTCCGGGTCGATCTGGATCTCGATGTGCAGGCCGTTGTTCACCAGCAGCACCGACCAGCTGGGGGCGCCGAGCTCGCCGGAGTACCCGACGAACTTCTCCGGGTCGGCCAGGCCGGTCGACTCTGTGCCGGCGTCACCGCCAAGCTCGACCTTCAGCTGCCCGTCGACGATGCTCAAACCGGTCGCGTCGGTCCAGGAGCCCGACGCCAGCGGAGTGGCCTGGTCGAGGAAGTTGCGCGCGTAGGCGATCACCTTGTCGCCGCGGACCTTGTTGTAGCCGGAGCCCTTCTCCGCACCGTCGTCCTCGGGAATGACGTCGGTGCCGTAGAGCGCGTCGTAGAGGGAGCCCCAGCGGGCGTTGGCGGCGTTCAGCGCGAACCGCGCGTTGAGCACAGGCACCACCAGCTGCGGGCCGGCCGTGGTGGTGATCTCGTCGTCGACGCCGGACGTGGTGATCGTGAAGTCGTCCGGTTCGGGCTGCAGGTAACCGATCTCGGTGAGGAATTCGCGGTAGGCCGCTTGGTCCAGCGGCGCGATGACCCGCTGCTTGTGCCAGCGGTCGATCTGGGCCTGCAACTCGTCGCGGCGGTTCAGCAAATCCTGGTTCTGCGGGGTGAGGTCGGTGACGACCTTGTCGACGCCGGCCCAGAAGCTGTCCGGATCGATGCCGGTGCCGGGCAGGGCCTCGTTGTTCACGAAATCGTAGAGCACCCGGGCGACGCGCAAGTTGCCCGTGGTGACACGATCAGCCACGCGTTCAGTCATGGTTCTCCTCCATAAAAGCCCTGCTGGTGTTCCAACCCGGCGCCACCTGGGCCTGATTTGGTATGTCGCCAGACTACCGACCAGTAGCCCGACGAGCGTATCCGGCCGACCCGCAACTGCAGGTCACGCCGCGCTGACAGCTTCGCCGACGGCCGGACGGCTACGGCTGAAGTCCTCTGCTGGCAACGCTGTAGCCGGGGTCTCCAGTTCCCTGGGGGTACCCACAGCCGCACAGATCATACGGTCTCACCCGCAGGTCAGCGCTCGCGCATCGCGCCGACCAAGTCCTCCACCAGGTCTTCCATCGCCACCATCCCGACCACCTGAGCCTGCGCGCCGTTCCCATCGGTCACCAGCGCCAGGTGGCTGTTGTTGCGACGCATCCGCGACAGCGCGTCGGCCAGCGGCAGCGACCGCTGCACGCGCGGCAGCGGGCGCACCCGCCCCGGGTCGATCACGGTGTGCGGGTCGTCGCCCAGCGTCAGCACGTCCTTGATGTGCAGGTAGCCGATGAACTCGCCGTCGGCGCCGACGACCGGGAACCGGGAGTAGCCGGTCTGGGCCAGGGCCTGCTCTACGGCGCCGACGGTCGGGCCGCTGCCCGCGCTCGCGACCGGCACCGCGCGGATGTCGGCGAGCGGGCGCGCGACGTCGGCGACCACCCGGGTGCGGATCCGCAGTGCCCGGGTCAACCGGGTGTGTTCCTCCTGGTCCAGCAGCCCCTCGGACACCGATTCCGCGATCATCTCGGACAGCTCGACCGTGGAGACGGTGCTGTCGATCTCGTCCTTGGGCTGCACCCGGACCGCGCGCAGCACCGCGTTCGCGCACCAGTTGTAGAACCTGATCACCGGCCGGACCGCCCGCACGTAGACCAGGTAGGGCGGAACCAACAGCATCGCCGTGCGCTCCGGGCCGGCCAGTGCGATGTTCTTCGGCACCATCTCGCCCAGCAGCACGTGCAGCGTCACCACCAGGGCCAGCGCCACCACGAACGAGACGGTGTGCACCAGCGCCGGCGGCATGCTGGTCAGCTCCAGCGAGTCGCGCAGCAGGCCGGCGACCGCCGACTCACCGATGCGGCCCAGCAGCAGCGACGCGACGGTGACGCCGAGCTGCGCGCCGGCCAGCATCGACGACAGCCGCTCGCCGGCGCGGATCACGGTGATCGCGCTGGCCCGGCCCTGTTCCGCCAGGGCCTCCAGGCGGTCGCGACGGGCCGAGATCAGCGAGAACTCCGCCCCGACGAAGAAGGCGTTGGCGGCGATCAGCACGACCGCCAGCACCAGTTTGAGCACCTCGTGGATCATCGCCGCGGTCCCGATCCGGAAGGATGAGCGCCGGGTTGGTGGGCCAGCTCGGTCAACTCGAGGAGGTCGATCCGGCGGCCGTCCATCTGTACCACCGTCGCCTGCCAGCGCACCGAATCGTCCGTCAGGCCGTCCGCGTCCAGCGCCGGCACCTCGACGGTTTCGCCCGCCCCCGGGATGTGGCCGAGCTCGCGCAGCACCAGCCCGCCGATCGTCTCGTACGGTCCCTCCGGCGCCCGGTACCCGGTGGCGGCGGACACCTCGTCGATGCGCAGCAGGCCCGACACCCGCCACCCGTTGCCGGCGGCCACCACGTCCGGCGTCGCGTCGTCGTGCTCGTCGCGGACGTCGCCGACGATCTCTTCGACCAGGTCTTCGAGGGTCACCATGCCCGCGGTGCCGCCGTACTCGTCGACCACCAGCGCGGTCTGCAGGGCGTCGGCACGGATCTCCGCCATCACCGCGTCGCCGTCCAGCGTGGAGGGCACCACCGTCACCGGCCTGGCCAGCGTGGTCACCGCCGTGCGCGCCCGATCGGCGGGCGCGACGTCGAATACCTGCTTGACGTGCACCATGCCGACCGTCTCGTCGAGGTCACCGTCGATGATCGGGAAGCGGGAGAACCCGGACTCCGCGGCGGCAACAATCAGGTCGGCGATCGTGTCGTCGGTGTGCAGCGCCACGATCTTGGACCGCGGCGTCATCAGCTCCTCGGCCGTCAGGGTGCCGAACTGCAGCGACCGCCGCACCAGCGAGGCCGTCGCTGGATCGAGCGAACCGCTGCGGGCCGAGGTCTGCACCAGCGACAGCAGCTCCTGCGGCGAGCGGGCCGACCGCAGCTCCTCGGCCGGCTCGATGCCAAGTTTGCGGACGATCCAGTTCGCGGCCCCGTTCGTCAACCGGATCGCGGGGGTGAACAGCAGCGAGAACGCCAACTGCACCCCGACTACCGCGCGGGCCGTCCGCAACGGGCGCGCTACCGCGAGGTATTTGGGCACCAGCTCGCCGAACACCATCGACACCGACGTGACGATCACCAACGCCATGAACGCGGTGATCGCGTCGGCCATCGGGTCCGACACCCCGAGAGCGTCCAACCAGGGATGCGGCAGGTTGGCCATCATCGGCTCGGTCAGGTAACCGGTGACCAGCGTGGTGATCGAGATACCCAGCTGGGCGCCGGACAGCTGAAACGACAGCTTGTGCTGCGCGCGCTGGATGAACCGGTCGCTGCGGCCGCCCTTGCGGGCGTTGGCCTCGACCGTGCTGCGGTCCAGCGCGGTCAGCGAGAATTCGGCCGCGACGAACACCGCCGTCCCGAAGATCAGCAGCCCGATGGCCAGCACGCTGCCGACAGCGGCGGAGGCGTTCACGGCCCAGCCCCGAAGGGTGCCTGTGGCACGTCATGCCTTTCGCTTCTCGACAATTGCGGCCCGCGCAGCGCGTTGCTGGCGACTTGAGTTCACATGGTAGCGAACACGTCCGCCGGGCAGCGGACGGCAATCACCAGCCGGTGGGAAGCGGGTGCCCCTCGGCGAAGCCGGCCGCGGACTGCACCCCCACGACGGCGCGCTCGTGTAGCTCCGCCAGGGTCGCGGCACCGACGTAGGTGCAGGTGCTGCGTACGCCGGAGGTGATGTGGTCGATCAGGTCCTCGACGCCGCCGCGGTTGGGGTCCAGGCCCATCCGCGACGTCGAGATGCCTTCCTCGAACAACGCCTTGCGGGCGCGGTCGAACGGGCTGTCCGCGCCGCTGCGGGCGACCACCGCCCGCTTGGAGGCCATGCCGTAGCTCTCCTTGTAGGGCTGGTTCTCGCGGTCGCGCATCAGGTCGCCGGGGGACTCGTAGGTGCCGGCGAACCATGATCCGATCATCACGTTCGACGCCCCGGCGGCCAGCGCCAGCGCCACGTCCCGCGGATGCCGGATGCCGCCGTCCGCCCACACGTGACCGCCGAGTTCCCTTGCCGCATCGGCGCATTCGAGCACGGAAGAGAACTGCGGCCGGCCGACGCCGGTCATCATCCGGGTGGTGCACATGGCGCCCGGGCCGACGCCGACCTTGACGATGCTCGCCCCGGCGCCCAGCAGGTCGCGGGTGCCCTCGGCCGACACCACGTTGCCCGCCGCCAGCGGCACGCCCAGGTCCAGGGACGCGACGGCCTTGATCGCGTCGAGCGTCTTGACCTGGTGCCCATGCGCGGTGTCGATGACCAGCACGTCGACCCCGGCCTCGGCCAGCGCCCGGGCCTTGCCGCCCACGTCGCCATTGATGCCGACGGCCGCGCCGATTCGCAGGCGGCCCCGGGCGTCGGTGGCGGGGGTGTAGATGCCGGTGCGGATCGCCCCGGTGCGGGTGAGCACCCCGGCCAGGGTGCCGTCGGGGTGCGTCAGGACCGCGACGTCGATCGGCGCGTGCTCGAGCAGGTCGAAGATCTTGCGCGGCTCGGTGCCCGCCGGGGCCGTGACGAAGTCGCTGACCGCGACGTCGCGCACCCGGGCGAAGCGGTCCACCCCGACGCAGGACGACTCCCGCACCAACCCGATCGGGCGGCCCTCGAAGAGCACCACCGCGACGCCGTGCGCCCGCTTGTGGATCAGCGCCATCGCGTCGGACACCGAGTCGTCGGCGGTCAGCGTCACCGGGGTGTCCAGCACCAGGTCACGGCTCTTGACGAAGTCGACCGTCTGCTGCACCGCGTCGATAGGCAGGTCC
Source organism: Mycobacterium sp. NGS68 (assembly GCF_059812195.1). Lineage (NCBI taxonomy): Bacteria > Bacillati > Actinomycetota > Actinomycetes > Mycobacteriales > Mycobacteriaceae > Mycobacterium > Mycobacterium sp. NGS68. The sequence continues at coordinate 77,176 of NZ_JCALCE010000011.1, forward strand.
TGCGGCAGGATCACGAGGCCGCCGCGGCGCGCGATCGTCTCGGCCATCCGGCGCCCGGCGACCGCGGTCATGTTGGCGACCACCACGGGAATCGTGGTGCCCGAGCCGTCGGCCGTCGACAGGTCGACGTCGAACCGCGACGCGACGTCGGAGCGGTTCGGCACGATAAAGACGTCGTTGTAGGTCAGGTCGTACGCGGGCCGATGCCCGTTGAGGAATTTCATTGCATCCTTCGGCGGCCCCGTCAGGCCGGCACTTCGCTGCGGTCTCCGCTCCACAGGGTGTGGAACTTCTTGCCCGGGTCCTCGTCGATGCGACCGTAGGTGTGCGCGCCGAAGAAGTCCCGCAACCCCTGGGTGAGCGCGGCGGGCAGCCGTTCGGTGCGCAGGCCGTCGTAGTAGGACAGCGCCGACGAGAATCCTGGAATCGGGATACCCAGTTGGGTGGCCGTCACCACGACGCGGCGCCAGCTGTCGATGGCGGCCTCGATCGCGCTGCGGAAGTAGGGCGCCACGATTAGCGACGGCAGATCCGCGTCCTCGTCGTAGGCCTCTTTGATGCGGTTGAGGAATTTGGCCCGGATGATGCAGCCGCCGCGCCAGATGGTCGCGAGGTCCCCGGGCGTGATGTCCCAGTCGTATTCGGCGCTGCCCGCCTGAATCTGGTTGAAGCCCTGCGCGTACGCGATGATCTTCGACGCATACAGCGCCTGCCGGACGTCCTCGGTGAACTGCTTGCCGTCCGACGGCTTGGCGCCGAGGTCGCCCGACGCCAGGCCGGTGGTCGCCTTGCGCTGGGGCACCGAACCCGACAGCGCGCGGGCGAACACCGCCTCGGCGATGCCCGTCACCGGCACCCCGAGGTCCAGCGCCGACTTCACCGTCCAGCGGCCGGTGCCCTTCTGCTCGGCCTCGTCGACGATGACGTCCACCAGCGGCTTGCCGGTCTTGGCGTCCTTCTGCCGCAGCACCTGCGCGGTGATCTCGACCAGGAAGCTGTCCAGGTCGCCGGAGTTCCACTCGTCGAACACGTCGGCGATCTCTCCCGCGGATTTGCCGAGGCCGTCGCGCAGCAACTGGTAGGCCTCGCCGATCAACTGCATGTCGGAGTACTCGATGCCGTTGTGCACCATCTTGACGAAGTGCCCGGCGCCGTCGGGCCCGATGTGCGTGCAGCAGGGCACGCCGTCGACGTGCGCGGAGATCTCCTCGAGCAGCGGACCCAGCGACTCGTACGACTCGGCCGGGCCGCCCGGCATGATCGACGGCCCGTTCAGCGCGCCTTCCTCGCCGCCGGAGATCCCGGCGCCGACGAAGTGCAGGCCGCGCTCGCGCATCGCCTTCTCCCGACGAATGGTGTCGGTGTACAGCGCGTTGCCGCCGTCGATGATGATGTCGCCTTCCTCCATCGCGTCGGCGAGCTCGTTGATCACGGCGTCGGTGGGGTCGCCGGCCTTGACCATGATGATCACCCGGCGCGGCTTTTCCAGTGCCGCAAGGAATTCGGGGATCGTTTCACTGCGGACGAAGTCGCCGTCGGAGCCATGCTCTTTCAGCAGCGCGTCGGTCTTGGCGACCGAGCGGTTGTGCAGCGCCACGGTATAGCCGTGACGCGCGAAGTTCCGCGCGAGGTTGGAACCCATCACGGCCAGACCCGTGACGCCGATCTGGGCTTGGCCGGCCTGGTGGGCAGTCTTCGTTTCCGACGAGCTCATGTCCTGCCTTTCGGTATGGCCTCGTGGCCTTGTCGGCGGATCCGGTCAGACACACTGTGGCACAGGTGAGCCGGGGTCGACACCGCAAGGTGTGTCGCTGTGACGCTAGATGCCGAACAGCCGCTGCAGTTCGGTAAGCCACGGCACCGCCAGCGCGATCGTGGGCACCACCAGGACGGCGGCCGCGGCCAGGTAAGCGGCCGCCGACAGCGCCAGGCTGTTGCCCCGCCCGGACAGCCTTCGCACCCGCAGCACCGTGCTGGGCCCACCGGCGGCGAGCGCGCCCGACGGCGCCCACCCGGAGGCGCAGGCGACCAGCGCCCGGGCCAGGGGAGCGCGGCCCGCGGCGCGCACCGCGGCGTCGTCGGCCAACAACTCGACCAGCAGTTGCACCGAGCTCAGCGCGCTGGTGCTGCGGACCAGCCGCGGGAAGGCCGCGTGCACGGCCGTGAACGCTTCCAGCACCAGGTCGTGGCGCGCGCGCAGGTGGGCCCGCTCGTGGGTGAGGATGGCGGCGACTTCGGCATCGCTGAGCGTGTTCAACGCCCCCTCGCTGACCACGACCCGGCTGCGCACGCCGGGCAGGCAGTAGGCGAGCGGTTGGGCCACGTCCAGGACGCGCAGGTCGCGGGTGCGGGTGCAGGGCTGGCCCAGCGCCGAGCCGTGTCCCACCCCGACGAGATCGACCACCATGCGGTGGTGGGCGCGGCGGCGCCTGGTCGCGATGGCGACCCGCACGACGGCGACCGCCAATCGCACACCCACCAGCACCGTCAGGGCGAGAACCGCCATGTAGGCCGTCCACAGCGGCCACCCGAGCCGGCCCTCGGCGTCCGCGACTGTGGCGGTGGGCCGCCCGTCGGGACCGGGCATCAGCAGCCGGCTGGCGATCGCGATTCCGGCGCTGAATGCCGACAGCACCGCGGCCAGCGCGATCGCTTGCCACAGCACCATGGCGGCGCGTGGTGCGCGCAGCGGCCATTTCGAGCGGGCTAACAGTGCCGGTATCGGACCGACCAGCAGCACCGCAAGGATGGTGAAGGCCAGCGCAGACACGCTGCTAGTCTCCCTTAGTCCTCCGCAGTCGCGCCAGCAGATGGCGTATTGCGTTGATTTGCTTCCAGTTCCGCGAGTGCCCGGCGAAGAGCGTCGGCCTCGTCGGCCCCCACCCGTTCGACGAAGTGCACCAGCGCGGCCTGCCTGTCCCCGGAGTCCTGGGCCTGGGCCAGGGCATCGACCATCAGACCCGCGACCAGTTCGTCACGGCCGTGCACGGGGGCGTACCGGTGCGCCCGGTCGTCACGAATCTGCGAGACAAGATTCTTCTTCGCCAAGCGTTGCAGCACCGTCATCACGGTGGTGTACGCGAGGTCGCGCCGTGCGGACAGCGCCTCGTGCACCTGGCGGACGGTCTGGGGTTCCGGGCTGGACCACAGGTGATCCATCACCGTGCGTTCCAGGTCCCCCAGCCGAGTCAGCTTGGCCATATTTCGATCATCTCCATCAGCCTTGGATAAAGCGTACTCCGGCTTACTACCGGCGGTCGTATCCGAAGCCGGGCGGGGCCCGGTCTGTCGGCGTAAGTCACTGGCTACGCCGTTGCCTGGGCAGTTCTGTGACACACGTAACAGCGCCCCATCCGGGGCCTTGGACCGCGACACGCCCACAACACTACCCAATAAACTCTTGCGAAATTAGGGCAGCCTTGCCTATGCTGAATCCGGTCGAGCAAACAATGACCGAGCGGGAGTCCTGAGGGCTGCAGCGACCCCCGGTCTACTCGATCGGCGAGCCCCGTGCCTACGTTGCACGGGGCTCGCCTGTTTATTTGGCCTGGTAACACGGCCTTCGCCGGTGATGGTGTAGACACATGAACGTGACATCGGACCAGACCATCTCGTCGGATTACACCTCGTCATTCGACGGCGTGCTGGGGCTGCGGTTCACCGAACTGACGCCCGACGGCGCGCGCGCCCAACTCGAGGTCACGCCGCAGTTGTTGCAGCCGATGGGCCTGGTGCACGGCGGTGTCTACTGCTCGATCATCGAGAGCATGGCCAGCGTGGCCGCCTACACGTGGCTGGCCACCCGCGGCGGCGGCCACGTCGTCGGCGTCAACAACAACACGGACTTTTTGCGGTCCATCAGCGCGGGGACCGTGTTCGGCAAGGCCGAGCCGATCCACCGGGGCAGGCGCCAGCAGCTGTGGCTGGTCACCATCACCGACGGGGACGAGCGCGTCGTCGCGCGCGGGCAGGTGCGGCTACAGAATCTCGAAGCGGACTAACTGGCCACTTTTTGGGTCACCGCCGAACCGTGCGCCTCGGCGGCGAGCTCGGCCAGCTGTTCGAGCCGGGTTCGCGCGAAGGCCTGCTGATCGGTGATGGTCAGCTGGGCGCGGCGGGTGCTGAGGAACGTCACCGTCCAGGACAGCAGCGTGGTGATCTTGGTCTTGAAGCCGATCAGGTACACCAGGTGCAGCACCAGCCAGATCAGCCACGCGATGAAGCCGCTGAACTCCAGCGGCCCGATCTTGGCGACCGCCGAGAACCGCGACACGGTGGCCATCGAGCCCTTGTCGAAGTACTGGAACGGCTCACGCTCGGCCGGGTTCGCCCCGGCGAGCTCGGATTTGATCGTCGTCGCGACGTATTTGGCACCCTGGATGGCGCCCTGGGCGACCCCGGGCACGCCCTCCACCGCGGCCATGTCGCCGACGACGAACACGTTGGGGTGACCGGGGATGGACAGGTCGGGCAGCACCTGGACCCGGCCGGACCGGTCGAGTTCCACCGCGGACTGCTCGGCGAGGTCCCGACCCAGCCGACTGGCCTGCACGCCGGCGGACCACACCTTGCACGCCGATTCGATGCGCCGCTCGGTGCCGTCGGAATCCTTGACAGTGATGCCGTTGCGGTCGACGTCGGTGACCATGGCGCCCAGCTGGATCTCGACTCCCAGCTTCTCCAGCCGCGCCGCCGCGCGCTGACCGAGCTTGTCCCCGAATGGCGGCAGCACGGCGGGTGCCGCGTCGAGCAGGACTACCCGGGCCTTGGTGGAGTCGATGTGCCGGAACGCGCCCTTCAGGGTGTATTCGGCCAATTCGGCGATCTGGCCGGCCATCTCGACGCCGGTGGGGCCGGCACCGACCACGACGAAGGTGAGCAGCTTCTTGCGCCGCTCCGGGTCGTTCGAGCGTTCGGCCTGCTCGAAAGCGCTCAGGATGCGGCCACGCAGCTCCAGCGCGTCGTCGATCGACTTCATGCCGGGCGCGAATTCGGCGAAATGATCGTTGCCGAAATAGGACTGGCCGGCGCCGGCCGCGATGATCAGGCTGTCGTAAGGGGTGTCGTAGCTATGCCCGAGCAGCTCGGAGACGACGGTCTGGTTGTCCAGGTCGATGTGCGTGACGTTGCCGAGCAGCACCTGCACGTTGCGCTGGTTGCGCAGCACCACACGGGTTGGCGGGGCGATCTCACCCTCGGAGATGATGCCCGTGGCCACCTGGTACAGCAACGGCTGGAACAGGTGGTGGGTGGTGCGGGCGATGAGCTTGATGTCGACGTCGGCGCGCTTGAGTTTCTTTGCCGCATTGAGTCCGCCGAACCCCGACCCGATGATCACCACGCGATGCCGGCGCTTGGGCTCAACTGGGTTTTCTGGCTTGGGGTTCATGGAACCGCTGCTCCTGACGAGGCTCGTTTGACGTGGGACTTCAGTTAGCTATTCCAACAATCCAGCGTAGTCAAACCGATCCCCAGAACCCAGGCGTGAGCGTGTGCGATCAGCCACATCGACGCCGGCGGGTGGCCCCCGCTACAGGCCAACCAACGGCGACAGCGCCTCACCGGCGGCGCTGACGATGCCCGGTGTGTAGAAGGGCATGTTGATGATCACGCCATTGATTCCCGCGTCGATCACCTTTGTCTTGATCTGGTCAGCGACGGATTCGGCGCTGCCCGCCACCATGCGCTGGGTCATCTCGGCGGGAACCTGGTCGGGCTTGACGTTCTCGTCGAGCAGCACCGTGATCAGCATGCTGGTCTCCAGCGTGGCCGGGTCGCGGTCGATTTCCTCGCAGGACTGCTGCACGACCTTCATCTTGCGCGGCAGCTCGTCGAACCCCGTGATCACGTTGAGGTGGTCGAAGTGGCGGGCCGCGAGCGGGATGGTCTTCTTCTCGCCGCTGCCGCCGATCATCAGCGGAATGTGCTCGCGAAAGCGCGGGTTGGCCAGCGCCTCTTTGGTGTGGTACCAGGAGCCCGAGAAGGTCGGTCGCTCGCCCTTGAGCATCGGCAGGATGATCTCGAGCGCCTCGCCCAGCCGATTGAAGCGGTCGGTGAAGGTGCCGAACTCGAAGCCCAGCTGCTCGTGCTCGAGCTGAAACCAGCCGGTGCCGATGCCCAGGATCGCCCGACCCTGGCTCACCACGTCCAGCGTGGTGACGGCCTTGGCCAGCAGCGTCGGGTTCCGATAGGTGTTGCCGGTCACCAGGGTGCCCAGTTGCACGCGTTCGGTCGCGGTGGCCAGCGCACCCAGGGCGGTGTATGCCTCGAGCATCGGCTGGTCGGGCGACCCCAGCATGGGCAGTTGGTAGAAGTGGTCCATCACGAACACCGAATCGAATCCGGCCGATTCGGCCTCACGCGCCTGCGCGATCACCGTCGGGAAGAGTTTCTCCACCCCGGTGCCGTAGGAGAAATTGGGAATCTGATATCCGAGCTGAATAGCCACGGCCTCCACCGTAGCGATCCGCCCGGCGGTTCAGCCAGGCCCTTTGGGAGTCAGGCGAATTGGGCGAGCGCGCCGTGGCTGACGTGCATGGTCTGGCCGGTGATGTGGCGCGCCGCGGGGGTGGTGAGGAACAGCGACAGCCGGGCGATCTCGGCGGCGACGGATGGCGGGGTCCGAGTCAGACCGTCGTAGCCGGGTTGCGCGCTGCGTCCGCACGCGACGGCGTTGACGGTGATCCCGCGGGTGCCGTAAACCTCCGCCTGGCCGGCGACCCAACTCGACAGCGTTGCCTTGATCGAGGCGTCGACGCTGCCGGGGGCCGGGTTCTCAGCCAGCACGCTGATGATCGAGCCGCCGGACCGCAGGTGGTCGCCCACGGCCTGGACGGTCAGCACGGCCGAGAGCACCGTCGCGTCCATCGCGTTGCGCCACGCGTTGGCGGTGTCGGACAGCGTGTAGGTGCGGGGGTCGCCGGCGTCATAGCGCGGCGCCGGCACGTGGACGATGGTGTCGAGGTGCCGCGGGAACAGCCCGCGAACCTCGGCGAGGCTGGCCGGGTCGATGGTGTCGCAGACGATCGCGTCCACGTCGAGTTCCTTGGCGACGACCTCGAGTTCGGCGCGACGTGCGCCGACGAGCGTTACCTTGTGACCGTCCTCGCGAAAGCCTTCGGCGACTACCCGCCCCAGATCGGTGTCGCCCCCGGTGACCAGCACCTCCACAGCCATGACCTCCTCGTGTTCACCGTTGAACCCAGCACCCTGGCAGAACCGATGGCCTGGGATCGCAGCGTGTTATGGCGTCGACTCCGGTACATGTTACTGGACAGTAGCTATTTGACGAAACGCCGCACCGCCGCGACGCGCGGAGGATTTGGATAACGATTACGTTTACCCAATGCGTCGCGTCGCGGTACGGGCCGGATTGCTGTGGACGGTCCTGGTGGCAGGGCTGTTGGGCTGCACACCCAAGACCCCGGAGTCGTCGGTCGTGGTGTTCGCGGCGGCGTCGCTGAAGCCGGCCTTCACCCAGTTGAGTCAGCAGTTCAAGACCGACAATCCCGGCAGCAGCGTCGAATTCGAATTCGGCGGCTCCTCGGACCTGGCGACCCGGTTGACCCAGGGCGCCACCGCGGACGTGTTCGCTTCGGCCGACACCGCGCAGATGGACAAAGTCGCCAAGGCGGCGCTGCTGGCCGGCGAGCCCACGAACTTCGCGTCCAACACGCTGGTCATCGTGACCGCCCCAGGCAACCCGAAGAAGGTCGCCTCCTTCGCCGACCTCACCCGGCCGGGGATCTCCGTCGTCATCTGCCAGCAGCCGGTGCCCTGCGGCTCGGCGACGCATCGCGTCGAGGCCTCCACCGGCGTCCACCTGGCTCCGGTCAGCGAGGAACCGAGCGTGACCGACGCCCTGAACAAGGTCACCACCGGGCAGGCCGACGCCGCGCTGGTCTATGTCACCGACGCCCGCAGCGCCGGGGACAAGGTGGCGACGGTGAATTTTCCCGAGGCCGTCGGCGCGGTCAACGTCTACCCGATCGCGGTGCTCAAGAAGGCGCCGCAGGCCGTACTGGCCCGCAAGTTCGTCGCGATGGTCACCTCCGAGGCGGGTCAGCAGATCCTGGCCCGGGCGGGCTTCGCGAAGCCCTGACGGATCGTGCACCGGCCAACGGATCTGCCCCGGTGGGTGTATCTCCCCGCCGCCGTGGGCACGGCGTTCGTCGCGTTGCCCCTGCTGGCGATCGCGGTCAAGGTCGACTGGCCGCACTTCTGGTCGCTGATCACCAGCACCTCGTCGCAGACGGCGCTGCTGCTGAGCCTCAAGACCGCCGCGGCCAGCACCGCGCTGTGCGTGCTGCTGGGGGTGCCGATGGCGCTCGTGCTGGCCCGCAGCCGATCGCGGGCGGTGCGGCTGCTGCGCCCGCTGATCCTGCTGCCGCTGGTGCTGCCGCCGGTGGTGGGGGGCATCGCGCTGCTCTACGCGTTCGGGCGGCTGGGGCTGATCGGGCAGTACCTGGAGGCCGCCGGTATCAGCGTCGCGTTCAGCACCACCGCCGTGGTGCTTGCGCAGACGTTCGTGTCGCTGCCGTTTCTGGTGATTTCGCTGGAGGGCGCGGTGCGCACGGCGGGCTCCGACTATGAAGTGGTGGCCGCGACGCTGGGTGCGCGCCCCGGCACGGTCTGGTGGCGGGTCACCCTGCCGCTGCTGCTGCCGGGCCTGGCGTCGGGCGCGGTGCTGGCGTTCGCGCGGTCGCTGGGGGAGTTCGGCGCGACGCTGACGTTCGCCGGGTCACGGCAGGGGGTCACCCGTACCCTGCCGCTGGAGATCTACCTGCAGCGGGTGAGCGACGCCGACGCGGCGGTGGCGTTGTCGATCCTGCTGGTGGCGGTAGCGGCGGTGGTGGTGCTGGGCCTGGGCACCCGCAGACTGACCGGGACGGACGCGCGATGACCCAGTTGCACCTGCGCGCGGTCGTGGCGGAGCGGCAGTTGGACGTGGAGTTCTCGGTGGCCGCGGGCGAGGTGCTCGCCGTGCTCGGCCCCAACGGCGCGGGCAAGTCCACCGCCCTGCACGTGATCGCCGGGCTGGTGCGGCCCGACGCCGGGCTGGTGCGGCTGGGGGACCGCGTGCTGACCGACACCGCGGCCGGGGTTGCGGTGCCGACCAACGACCGTCGGGTGGGGCTGCTGTTGCAGGATCCGCTGCTGTTTCCGCACCTGAGTGTGGCCGCCAACGTGGCATTCGGGTTGCGTGGTGCTCGCGAGGCGTCCCGGACGACGCTGGATTGGCTGCGCGAGGTGGACGCCGAGCAGCTGGCCGACCGCAAGCCGCGCCAGCTGTCCGGCGGCCAGGCTCAGCGCGTCGCGATCGCCCGGGCGCTGGCCGCGGAACCCGATGCCCTGCTGCTCGACGAGCCACTGACCGGCCTCGACGTCGCCGCGGCCGCCGCGATCCGCGCGGTGCTGCGCCGCGTGGTCGGCCGCAGCGGCTGCCCGGTGGTCCTGATTACGCACGACCTGCTCGACGTGTTCACGCTGGCCGATCGGGTGCTGGTGCTCGAATCCGGCAAGATCGCCGAAATCGGCCCGGTCCCCGAGGTGCTCGCCGCGCCGCGCAGCCGTTTCGGGGCCCGCATCGCGGGCGTCAACCTGGTCACCGGGACCGTCGGCCCGGACGGGTCGTTGCAGGCCCGGTCCGGGGTCCGCCTGTACGGTGCGCCGAACCCGCCGGCCGGCGTCGATCTGGCCGAAGGGCGGGTGGCGGTCGCGGTGTTCGCCCCCACGTCGGTCGCGGTGTACCGGGAACCGCCGCACGGCAGCCCCCGCAACACCGTCGAGGTGACCGTGGCGGAGCTGGATACCCATGGGTCCGCGGTCTTGGTGCGCGGCCAGGAGCAACCCGACGGCGCACCCGGCCTGACCGCTGAGATTACCGTCGAGGCGACGGCAGAATTGCGGCTGACGCCGGGCGAGCGGGTCTGGTTCAGCATCAAGGCCCACGAGGTGACGCTGTACCCGGCGCCTGACGGGCACCGGCATCCGTGAGTTGCGCATTGGCAACATCGCGAACACCGCACCGCATCGCCAGCAGGCCTTCCTTGCTTCGCGGCCGTAACACGGTAGGTTCGTCGCCATGAATGAGGTGGACCCGAACTCGACAGGCCGCAAAGGGCTCTGGGCGACGCTGGCGATCGCCGCGATGAGCAGCGCCAGCGCCTTCACGATCGCTTTGCCGGCAATCGCGAACGCCGATCCGGAGCCCGTACCCGCGCCTCCCGCTTCCCCGGGGGTGCCGCCGCCCGCCAACCCCGCGCCGCCGGCCAACCCCGCGCCGCCCGCCAACCCCGCGCCGCCCGCGCCGGGCGTACCGCCCCCAGGCGACCCCGGCGTGCCCCCGCCCCCGCCGGCGGGCGACCCGGTGCCGCCGCCGGACCCGAACGTCGGCCGGATCGACAACCCCGTCGGCGGCTTCAGCTTCGTGCTGCCGCCCGGCTGGGTCGAGTCCGACGCCTCCCACCTCGATTACGGTTCCGCGCTGCTCAGCAAGACGACGGGACAACCGCCGATGCCCGGGCAGCCACCACCGGTCGCCAACGACACGCGGATCGTGCTAGGGCGGCTGGACCAGAAGCTCTATGCCAGCGCGGAAGCCACCAACCCCAAGGCCGCCGTCCGGCTGGGCTCGGACATGGGTGAATTCTTCATGCCCTACGCCGGCACGCGGATCAATCAGGAAGCCATCCCGCTCGCCGGGGCGTCCGGCAGCGCGTCGTACTACGAGGTCAAATTCGCCGACCCGAGCAAGCCGAACGGCCAGATCTGGACCGGCGTAGTCGGTGCGCCCGCGGCCAACACACCCAACGCCGGACCGCCGCAGCGGTGGTTCGTGGTCTGGCTCGGGACGGCAAACGACCCGGTCGACAAGGGAGCGGCCAAGGCCTTGGCTGAGTCGATTCGCGGGCTGGGCGTACCCCCTCCGCCGCCCGCCGGGGCTCCGGCTCCCGGAGGCGCGCCGGCGCCGGGCGGGGCTCCGGCTCCCGGAGGCGTTCCCGCCCCGGCTCCCGCGCCGGGCGGGGCTCCGGCTCCCGCTCCGGGTGGCGCCCCGGCGCCGGCTCCAGGCGGCGCACCGGCTCCCGCTCCCGGCGGCGCGCCGGCCCCGAACGTCGCGCCGGCTCCGGGTGGTGCGCCGGCTCCGGGCGGGGTACCGGCCCCGGCTCCGAACGAAGTGCCGACACCCGTGCCCAACGCACCTGCAGCGCCGTCACCGGCCCCCGCGCCCGCTCCCGCTCCGGCTGGGGAAGTCAGCCCCACGCCGACGCCGGGGCCCCGGACCCAAACGGCGTAGCACCGCCGAGTGTGACGCTCGCGGACGGGATCCTAGAATCGGTCCATAAGCGCCACACTCGAGGGCTCGAGATTGCGAGGAGACCGTGCTGAATGTCATGGCCGCTGCCCAGTATCTGGCGTTCGCTCCGCCCACGGCCGTGAGTTGGCTGGCCTACATCATCATCGGCGGTCTCGCCGGCTGGATCGCCGGCAAGATCGTGAAGGGCGGCGGGGCGGGGATCCTGCTGAACATCGTCATCGGTGTGATCGGCGGATTTATCGGCGGCATGCTGCTGGAGTGGATCGGCTTTCATCCGGCTCAGGGCCACAGGTGGTACACCTTCTTCACCGCACTGCTCGGGTCGGTGATCCTGCTCTGGATCGTCGGCCTGGTGCGTAGGCGCTAGTCGGCCGCGGCGGTGACCGTCACGAGGATGACCGCGTGGCAGGTGCGTCGGCCCGGCCCGATGAACACCGGCCCGCTCGAGCGAGTCACCACCGACGTACCCCGTCCGGCGCCGTCCGAGCTGCTGGTCGCGGTCCGCGCATGCGGAGTCTGCCGTACCGACCTGCACGTCACCGAGGGCGACCTGCCCGTCCACCGCGAGCGGGTGACCCCCGGCCACGAGGTGGTGGGGGAGGTCCTCGAGGTGGGCTCCGAAGCTGGCGGCGACTTCAGCGTCGGGGACCGGGTAGGCATCGCCTGGCTGCGCCACACCTGCGGGGTGTGCAAGTACTGCGAGCGCGGCGACGAAAACCTCTGCCCGCAGTCCCGTTACACCGGCTGGGACGCCGACGGCGGATACGCCCAGTTCGCCACGGTCCCGGCGGCTTTCGCCCACCATCTGCCCCATGGCTACAGCGACAGCGAGCTGGCCCCGCTGCTGTGTGCCGGCATCATCGGCTACCGTTCCCTGCTGCGCGCCGAGCTGCCGTCCGGCGGGCGGCTGGGCCTCTACGGCTTCGGCGGCAGCGCGCACATCACCGCGCAGGTCGCGTTGGCGCAGGGTGCCGAGGTGCACGTGATGACCCGCGGGGCCGAGGCCCGCGAACTGGCGCTGGCGCTGGGCGCCGCGTCGGCCCAGGGCGCCGCCGACCCCCCGCCGGTGCCGCTGGATGCCGCGATCCTGTTCGCCCCGGTCGGTGACCTGGTGCTGCCCGCACTCGAGGCGCTGGACCGGGGCGGCACCCTGGCCATTGCAGGCATCCACCTGTCCGACATCCCGGCGCTCAACTACCAGCGGCACCTGTTCCAGGAGCGTCAGGTCCGGTCGGTCACGTCCAACACCCGCGCCGACGCGCGCGCCTTCCTCGACTTCGCGGGAAGCCATCGCATCGAGGTCACCACCCCGGAATATCCGCTCGGAGAGGCGGATCGGGCACTCACCGACCTCAGTTCCGGCCGAATCGCCGGCGCGGCGGTGTTGCTGGTGTAGAGCTGGTCAACTGGACAGGTGCCAGACGAGGGCGGCCGCGAGGGCGCCCATTCCGTTCAGGGACCAATGCAGGGCGATCGGCGCGATCAGGCTGCCGCTGCGCCGACGCAGCCAGCTGAACACGAACCCGGCTGCCCCGGTGGCCAGCACCGCCATGGTCACCCCGGCCAGCATGCCGAAGAACCCGCCGCCAAGCAGCCGGGTGAAGCCGACGTTGTTGCTGGTCAACCCGAGCGACGTGGCGATGTGCCACAGCCCGAACAGCAGCGAGCCGGCCAGCGCGACACCCCGAAAGCCCCAGGCCCGATCCAGCGCGCCGTGCAGCACGCCGCGAAACGCCAGCTCCTCGGGGATCACCGTCTGCAGCGGGATGATGACCATCGAGGCGATCAGCGCGCCGGACAGCGTCGCGTAGTGGTGGTTCAGGAACATCGGGCGGGTCATCGGCAGCAGCACGCCCACCGCGATCACCGACAGCACGACGGCCACCGCGGCCAGCGCATAGCCCAATCCGGTCTTCCAGTGCGCACGACCCAGACCGAGGTCGGCCCAGTCCAGACCGCGCCAGCGCACCAACAGCACCAGCCCGGCAGCAGCCACCGGCACGGTCGCGATACTCGCCCACGGGGTGGTGAAGTGCGCGACCAAATTGGTCAGCACCAGCACCACGACGACCACGGCGATGTCGACGTGGAGACGGAGCCGGTCCATCCGAGGCGCGGCTTGGGCGTGTGCAGGCATCCCCGCGAGTCTACCTGCGGGCGACACTGCTCAACGTCCATTGGACGCGAGCCGCCGGCGCGCGTAGGCCGCCAGCTCCGCCGATAGCGCGTCGGCCGCCAGCAGCTTCGGCAGCAGCTCCGGTTCGGTCAGTCGGGCGCGGAAGGCCAACTGGACCGTCACGTCGTGGTCGGGTCGGTGTACGACGGTGATCTCGTCGCCGGCGCGCACCGTCCCGGGGTGAATCACCCGCAGGTAGGCACCGGGCTTGCCGGCCTGGACGAAGGTCTTGATCAGGTGGTTGACGTCCAGGAACGCGGCGAACGTCCGGCACGGCGTCCTGGGTCCGGTGACCTCGAGGAGGAGGCCGTCGGTGCCGACGCGCCAGCGTTCTCCGATCCGCGTGTTGGTGACGTCGATGCCACGCGTCGTGAGGTTCTCCCCGAACATGCCGTCAGTGAGCGTGCGCTCGAGCGTGGTTTCCCAGTCCTCGAGATCCTCACGGGCGTATGCGTAGACGGCCTGGTCGTCGCCGCCGTGGACCTTCGGGTTTCCGATGGTGTCGCCGACGAGGCCGCTGCCCAGCCCGCCGTGCATCGGCCCGGGGGCGCGCACCGTGACCGCCTCGGCGGTCGCTGTCTTGTAGATGCCGGTGATGTTCGATTGCCCGCGGGGATCGGGGTTTTCCCGCGGCCCAGCCACATTGACCGACAAGACCTCCGGCATCCGCACAGGGTAGCGCGGGTTACGCGGGTGACGACCCTGCGACCGCTACTCCCAGGTCCAGCCGGAAATCTTCGGGTCGTCTTCGCCGTGCTCGCGGGTGTAGAGGCGGGCGGCCAGCCGGGCGTCGGCCATCCGCTGGCGCAACATGGCGGCCCGGCTGCCCAGCGCGTCGACCCGGTCGATCACGTCCATCACCAGGTGGAACCGGTCCAGGTCGTTGAGCATCACCATGTCGAACGGCGTCGTCGTGGTGCCGCGCTCCTTGAAGCCGCGAACATGGATCTGCGCGTGGTTGGTGCGGCTGTAGGTGAGCCGATGGATGAGCCAGGGATAGCCGTGGTAGGCGAAGATGACCGGCTTGTCACTGGTGAACAGCGCGTCGAATTCGCGGTCGGACAACCCGTGCGGGTGCTCGGAGCTGGGCTGTAGCCGCATCAGGTCGACGACGTTGATCACCCGCACCTGCAGGTCGGGCAGCTCGCGCCGCAGGATGTCGGCGGCGGCGAGGGTTTCCAGCGTCGGGACGTCCCCGGCGCAGGCCAGCACCACGTCGGGCTCCCCGGCGGCGGTGCTGGCCCACTCCCAAATCCCGAGCCCGCGGGTGCAGTGCGTGATCGCCTCGTCCATCGACAGGTAGGCCAGCGCGGGCTGCTTGCCCGCGACAATCACGTTGACGTAGTTGCGGCTGCGCAGGCAGTGGTCGGCCACCGAGAGCAGCGTGTTGCCGTCCGGCGGCAGGTAGACGCGGACCACCTCGGCGCGCTTGTTGGCGACCAGGTCGATGAACCCGGGGTCCTGATGGGAGGCGCCGTTGTGGTCCTGCCGCCACACGTGCGAGCTCAGCAGGTAGTTCAGCGAGGCGATCGGGCGCCGCCAGGGCAGCTCGCGACTGGTGGACAACCACTTGGCGTGCTGGTTGAACATCGAGTCGACGATATGCACGAACGCCTCGTAGCAGTTGAACAGGCCGTGGCGCCCGGTCAGCAGATAGCCCTCCAGCCAGCCCTGGCACAGGTGTTCGGACAGCACCTCCATCACCCGGCCGTCGGGGGCCAGGTGATCATCGTCGGCGCCGGTCGCCGACAGCCACACCTTGTCGGTGGACTCGAAAACGGCCGACAACCGGTTGGAGGCGGTCTCGTCGGGACCCATCAGCCGGAAGTTGTCGAGGTTGCGGGTGATGACGTCGCGCAGGAAGGTGCCCAGCAAGCGGGTGGCCTCGTGGGTGCTGACGGCCGGCGCCTTCACTTCCACCGCGTAGTCGCGGAAGTCGGGCAGGTCCAGGTCGCGCAGCAGCACCCCGCCATTGGCGTGCGGGTTGGCGCTCATCCGCCGATCACCTTGCGGCGCAACCGCTTTGAGCTCCGGCCGCAGGGCGCCGTGCTCGTCGAACAGCTCCTCGGCGCGGTAGCTGCGCAGCCACTCTTCCAGCTGGGCGCGGTGCTGCGGGTTCTCGTGCGTCCCGGCCAGCGGCACCTGGTGCGAGCGCCAGGTGCCCTCCACCCGCTGGCCGTCCACCTCCTTCGGCCCGGTCCAGCCCTTGGGCGTGCGCAGCACGATCATCGGCCACACCGGCCGCTCCGACCTCTCGCCGTCGCGTGCTGCGCGCTGAATGGCGGCGATGTCGTCGAACGCGTCGTCCAGCGCGGCGGCCAGTTGCCGGTGCACCGCGGTGGGGTCGTCGCCGGTGACGGTGATCGGCCGGTAGCCGTAGCCCCGCAGCAGCGCTTCCAGCTCGGCCTCCGGGATGCGGGCCAGCACGGTCGGGTTGGCGATCTTGTAGCCGTTGAGGTGCAGGATCGGCAACACGGCGCCGTCGACGGCCGGGTTGAGAAACTTGTTGGAGTGCCAGCCGGCAGCCAGCGGTCCGGTCTCGGCCTCGCCGTCGCCGATCACGCACGCAACCACCAAATCGGGGTTGTCGAACGCCGCGCCGTAGGCGTGCACCAGCGCGTAGCCGAGTTCGCCGCCCTCGTGAATGGACCCCGGCGTCTGGGCGGCGACGTGGCTGGGAATCCCGCCGGGAAAGGAGAACTGGCGGAACAGGTGGCGCAGGCCCTCGGTGTCCTCGCCGATGCCGGTGTACACCTCGCTGTAGGTGCCTTCGAGGTAGGCGTTGGCGACCAGCCCGGGACCGCCGTGGCCGGGCCCGGTGATGTAAATGACGTTGGCGTCGCGGTCGCGGATGATCCGGTTCAGGTGGACGTAAAGCAGGTTCAGTCCGGGCGTGGTGCCCCAGTGCCCCAGCAGCCGGGGTTTGACGTGCTCCGCGGCCAGGGGTTCGGCCAACAGCGGGTTGTCCAGCAGGTAGATCTGACCGACGGAGAGATAGTTGGCGGCTCGCCAGTACGCGTCGATGAGGGCCAGTTCGTCGTCGGAAAGGGTTGCGGGCACAGTCTCGGTTTCTGGGCTCATCTGCCCGATTGTCCGCGTTCCGGGTGAACGGCGCCTGACGGCGTCACTCCTCGCCGCGTGCGCGAGCCTCGTAGGCGCGGCGTTTTTCGACGTCAACGTCGTCGGTGAAGACGTGCTCGCCACCGAGAATGCGATTCAGGCCCTCACGGAAAACGCGCGGCATGAACGGTTGCGACGCGACCATCGCGCCGGCGGCCCGGGTGACCCGCACCCGCGGCTTGGGGTGCGCGATGAGCCCGACGATCGCGTCGGCGATGTCGCCGGGCTCGGCGTTCTTGAACCCTTTGGCGCCCTGGGTGCCCGAGATGAGCTCGGTGTTGACGAACGATGGGTTCACCATCGAGAACTTGACCCCGTCTTTGCGGTACTCGAGCCGCGCCGAGTCGGTGAAGCCGACCACCGCGTGTTTGCTGGCGCAGTAGGTGGCCAGTCCCGCGGCGTAGATCTCCCCGGCCATCGAGGCGACGTTGATCACGTGACCTCTGCGGCGGCGCACCATGCGCTCCGCGGCCAGCTTGCTGCCCAGGATCACGCCGTAGACGTTGATGTCGAGGATCCGGTGAGTCACCGCGTCGGGCTCGTCGATGATCCGGCCGACCGGCATGATGCCGGCGTTGTTGACCAGCACGTCGATCGGTCCGAGCTGGCGCTCGACCTGGTCCAGAAAGTCCGAGAACGACTCCCGGTCGGTGACGTCGAGTTTGCCGTAGACCTCGAGCCCGAGGTTGGCGCCGGACTCCTTGACCGTCGCCTCGTCGACGTCGCCGATCGCGACCTTGGCACCCAGTTTGTGCAGGGCGGTCGCGGTGGCCAGGCCGATTCCCCGTGCACCGCCGGTGATCACGACGACCTTGCCGGAGACCTTGAGCCCGAGCGATGCGGTGTCTGCCATTTTCGTCCCTTCGCGATGCGCCTTGACGGGTGTCAACTTGCGGTGTCCGGTAAGCACAGCACGAGCGGGCACGCCGCGCAATCACCGGGTCACGTTCGACGGGCGCCATCACCGAGCCGCACGCCGGCGACCGAGCGTGCGGCTAGCTGCACGTTCGCCGGGCGCCGCGCGGCCCGGCACCTGCCCACGCTAGGTTCGATCCATGCCAGCCGACCCAAGGACGCCGGTGTTGATCGGCTACGGCCAGGTCAATTACCGCGACGAGATCGACCCGCAGGCGCGATCCGTGGAACCCGTCGACCTGATGGTCGCCGCGGCGCGGAAGGCGGGCGAGCCGCGCATCCTCGAAGCCGTGGACGCCGTGCGGGTGGTCAACATCCTGTCGGCGCAATATCGCGACCCCGGGTTGCTGCTCGGCCAACGGATCGGCGCCGGCGAATTCACCACGCTGTACACGCCGGTCGGCGGCAACGTGCCTCAGTCGCTGGTGAACCAGGCGTGCCTGGACATCCAGCGGGGTCGCGCCGGTGTGGTGCTGCTCGCGGGCGCCGAAACCTGGCGCACCCGCAAAGGGCTGCGGGCCAAAGGCAGCAAACTGGAGTGGACGGCCCAGGACGGGTCGGTCCCGATGGCCGAGGTGTCCGGCGACGACGTCCCGATGGCCGGTGAGGCGGAGATCCGGATCAACCTGAGCCTCCCGGCGTTCGTCTACCCGCTGTTCGAGCAGGCACTGCGCATCGCCAACGGCGAATCGGTCGAGGATCACCGCCGCCGCATCGCCCACCTCTGGGCCCGCTTCAACGCCGTGGCCGTGGCCAACCCGCACGCCTGGATCCGCAAGCCGGTGACCGCAGAGGAGATCGCGCAGCCCGGCCCGCAGAACCGGATGATCAGCTGGCCCTACACCAAGCTGATGAACTCCAACAACATGGTCGACCAGGGCGCCGCGCTGATCCTGACCTCCGTCGAGCAGGCCGAGCGATTGCAGATCCCGCGAGAGCGCTGGGTGTACCCGCATGCGGGAACCGACGCGCACGACACCTCCGCCATCGCCGAGCGCGCCGAGCTGCACCGGTCGCCGGCCATCCGGATCGGCGGCGCGCGCGCCCTCGAACTGGCGGGCCTGCGCATCGACGACGTCGACTACGTCGACCTGTACTCGTGCTTCCCGTCGGCCGTCCAGGTCGCGGCCGCCGAGCTGGGGCTGGCCACCGACGATCCGGCCCGCCCGCTGACGGTCACCGGCGGGTTGACCTTCGCCGGCGGCCCGTGGAGCAACTACGTCATGCACTCCATCGCCACCATGGCCGAGCTGCTGGTGGCCAACCCCGGGCGCCGCGGCCTGATCACGGCGAACGGCGGATACCTGACCAAGCACAGCTTCGGCGTCTACGGCACCGAGCCGCTGGCGGAAGCGTTCGGCTGGGAGGACGTGCAGGCGACGGTGGACCGCGAGCCCACCCGCGACGGTGCGGTCGAGTGGGCGGGCGTCGGCACCGTCGAGTCCTGGACGACGCCGTTCAGCCGCGACGGCGAGCCCGAACGGGCGTTCGTCGCCGTCCGCACCCCCGAGGACGCGCGCGCCCTGGCGGTGATCGCCGATCCGGCCGCCGCGGCGGCCACGGTCAGCGAAGACATCGCGGGCGCCAAGATCACCGTCAACGCCGACGGCACCGCGACGCTGGGGTAGGCCTGGCTACCGCCGTTTGCTCAGCTCAGCCTGGTCAGCTCGGCGCGAGCGAATTTTGACACCACCGGCACAAACGTTGCGAATCGGGCAAAGGTGCCTATTGTCGAATAGTGGGAGGTGAATCGGGGTGCGGATTCTGCTCACCGGAGCCACCGGAGCCGTCGGCCGGCTTCTGGCGCGGCACCTGATCGCGGCGGGCCACACGGTCAGCGGCATCGCGCAGCGCCCGCACGATCACCTGCCCGCCCAGGTCGACCTGGTGTGCGCCCCGCTCAGCCATCCCGTCCTGCATGACCTGGCCGACGACGCCGACGCGGTGATCCACCTGGCCCCGGTGGACACCACTGCGCCCGGCGGCGCGGGCATCAACGGCGTCGCGTACGTCACCCACGCGGCCGCCCGCGCGGGGGCCCGACTGCTCTTCGTCTCCCAGGCCGCGGGACGTCCGGACATGTACCGGCCGGCCGAGACGCTGGTGTCCACGAGTTGGGCGCCGAGCCTGGTGGTCCGCATCGCCCCGCCGGTCGGGCGGCAGCTCGACTGGATGGTGTGCCGCACCGTGGCCACCCTCCTGCGCACCAAGGTCTCCGAGCGGCCGATGCGGGTCCTGCACCTCGACGACCTGGTCCGCTTCCTGGTCGCCGCGGTGGACACCGACCGCACCGGCGTCGTCGACCTGGCCAGCCCGGACACGATCAACATGGTCACCGCGTGGCGGCTGCTGCGATCGGTGGACCCGCGCTCGCGGGTACACCGGGTCCGCACCTGGCCCGACCTGTTTCCGATGTTGGATGTCGCTGCGACGCAAGAGCATTGGCCGTTCGAATTCGGCTGGTGGGCGAGCCAGGCGGTCCTCGACACCGGGCGCGGGCTGGTGGGCCGCCGACTCGACGCTGCGGGCGCCACCTACCAGTCGGGGCAGCTCGCGCTGCCGGTGGAGCCGGTGCCGCGGGCCGAGCCGTCCGACGAGCTGCGGTCGGCCGCACCCGACGGGCTCGAGGGCGAGTTCGACGATCGGATCGACCCGCGTTTCCCGGTATTCAGCGCGACGAGCCTGGCCGACGCACTGCCCGGCCCCCTGACGCCGATCACGCTGGACGTCCAGCTCAGCGGCCTGCGTGCGGCCAGTGCGGTGATGGGGCAGGTGCTGGCGCTGGGTGGAGTGGTCGGCGACGAGTGGGGGAGCAGGGCCATCGCCGTGTTCGGCCACCGCCCGTACGTCGGGGTTTCGGCCAACGTCGTGGCCGCCACCCAGCTGCCCGGCTGGGACCGGCAGGCCGTCACCCAGCGCACCCTGGGTGACCAGCAGCAGGCCACCGAGCTGCTGCCGTTTGGCCGGCCGCAACTGGCGGGCGGGCCGCTCAAGCCGGTAGCCAAGGCCGTCGTCGCGGCGCGATCGCTGGCCCTGCTGCGGCATCTGCGGGCCGACACGCAGGCCTACAGCGCGGCCGCGGCCGCCGAGCACCTGGACACCGCGCAGCTGGCGGCGCTGTCCGACGCCGGCCTGCAGGTCCGCATCCCGCTGCTGCGGGACCGGATCCACCAGGGCTGGATCCTGACCGCGCTGTGGGTGATCGACAGCGGCGTGACCGCCGCGGCGTTGCAGCACACCAGCGCGGGCGGCCACGTTTCCGGCGTGAGCACGATCATGGAGAGCGACCGGGTCGCCGCCGAGATCGCGGCGCTTGCGGACGTGTTGCGCCGGGACGTTCAGCTGCTGGCGCTGGCCCGCTCCGGCGACCTGGACAGCCTGCGCGTGCTGTTCCCGCATACCGCAAGCAACTTCGACGCGGCCCTCGGCCGGATCGGCCACCGCGGACCCGGAGAGGCCGAGCTGGAGAACCCGATGTTCGCCGACAATCCGGCCGCGCTGCTGATGGCCGTCGCGCAGGCCGCGGGTTCGCCGGCCGCACCGGCGCCGCCGTCGACGCTGGCCCGGCGGTTCGC
This sequence comes from Mycobacterium sp. NGS68, assembly GCF_059812195.1. Lineage (NCBI taxonomy): Bacteria > Bacillati > Actinomycetota > Actinomycetes > Mycobacteriales > Mycobacteriaceae > Mycobacterium > Mycobacterium sp. NGS68. Next base: position 98,279 of record NZ_JCALCE010000011.1, read on the forward strand.
CGACAGCGCCCGCGGCTCGCGGGAGCTGGCCCACGACACCACCCTGCGCTTCACGCACGAGCTCCGGATGGCGTTGCGCGAAGCGGGATCTCGGGCGGTGGCGGCCGACGTGATCGACGTCGTCGCCGACGTGTTCTACCTGACCTGCGACGAAGTGGTCACCATGCCGGCCGACGCGCGGCTACGGATCAAGCGCCGTCGCACCGAGCGGGACCGCCTGCAGGCGCAGCCCCCGCCCGACGTCATCGACGGGGCCTGGGCGCCCGGCGAACCTGGCTGAGCCGGATCTGACCCCCGACCGGTTCGTCTGCCCGAACTAGGCATCGGCGGTGGGCGGTGGTTGGGGGCTGGGGGCCGTGAGCTTGATATATGGGCTCCGGAAAGGCAACGCGTAGCGGCCCGAAAACACTTGCTGCAACCAGCTCGGGCGGCAGTCGAGGTCTACCACGCCGCCTTCTGACAGGTAGACCTCGACGTCCTGGCTGCGACGATCGCCGATCGTCAGCCGGACGACGTGACGTCCCGCCCATGCGGGAACGGTGAATTCTCCCCCCGCGTGTACGTCTCCCATGAGGTAGCCGTCGACGTGCACCTTGTACGTTTCGCGGCCGAGCCAGGGGCCGGCCGTAGGGTGATGGATACGGATGACACCGGGCATATCGAAGATCTCCCTGTTCGGCTACAGGTCCGATTATGAGTCCGAGGTTCCGCCATAGCGCCCGTTACTCGGCCGATCGGAAATCACATGATTTCCGGCGAGGTTCGTGCGCGGCTGCCTAGCTGAGCAGGTCGGCCAGCGGTGACCGCGGGTCGACCAGGCGCTGCGCGTCGACCGGGGTCTTCGACCGGATCAGGGCTTTGACGTCGTCGAGCACGTCCCAGATGTTGACGTTCATCCCCGCCAGCACCCGGTTGTCGCCGTCGAGCCAGAACGCGACGAATTCGCGGCCGGCGACGTCGCCGCGGAACACCACCTTCTCGAACCGCGGGGCGTAGCCGACGTACTCCATCCCGAGGTCGTACTGATCGGTGAAGAAGTACGGCAGCTCGTCGTATTCGCCTGGCGTGCCGAGCATTCCGGTGACGGCCACCGCGGGCTGCTTGAGTGCATTGGCCCAGTGCTCGGTGCGGATCCGCGTGCCGAATAGCGGATTCTCGGCGGCGGCGATGTCGCCGACGGCGTAGATGTCGGGGTCGCTGGTGCGCAGCGACGCGTCCACGGCCACCCCGCCTTCGGCCAGTGCCAGTCCCGCCCGTTCGGCGAGTTCGAGGTTGGGCTTCGCGCCCACCGCCACCAGCACGGTGTCGGCGGCGACGGTCGAGCCGTCACCGAGCCGCAGCCCGGTGGCCCGGTCCGCCTGGGTCGAAATCTCCTCGACCTGCGCCTCGAGTCGCAGGTTCACCCCGTGTTCGCGGTGCAGGCCGGCAAAAACCTCGCCGACCGTCTCGCCGAGCGCGGCCAGCAGTGGCTGTTTGGCGGTCTCGACGACGGTGACGTCGACGCCGCGCTGGCGGGCACTGGCGGCCACCTCCAGCCCGATCCATCCGGCGCCCACCACGGCGAGCGAACTCCCTTCCGCCAGCACGGAATTCAGCGCGGCGGCGTCACCGAACGTGCGCAGGTAGTGCACGCCGCCGGCGACGGACCTGGGTATCGGCGGGCGCCGCGACGCCGATCCCGTCGCCAGCAGCAGCTTGTCGTAAACGAACGTGTTGCCGTCGGGCAGCCCGACGGTGTGCGCGGCCGGATCCAGCGACGAGACCCGATTGCCCAGTCTCAGGTCGACGTCGTGTTCGCGGTACCAGTCGGAGGTCTGGACGGTGAAGTCGGTGAGCGATTTCTTGCCCGCCAGATACTCCTTGGACAGCGGAGGTCGTTCGTAGGGCAGCCGATCCTCTTCGCAGAATAAAACGATCTGTCCGTCAAAGTCGTTGTTGCGCAGCGCCTCTACCGCTTTGGCCCCGGCGAGTCCGCCGCCGACGATGACGAATGTGGTTGAGCTCGCCATGGAGGCCAGCCTACGCCCGGCGCCTCAGCTCGAGAGTTCGCGCAGCTCAAGCGCATTGCGGACGGCGTGGCCGCCGAGGTCGTTGTTGAAGTACACTCACACGTCGAGGCCGTCGCGCCGCCATCGCTGGATCCGCGCGGCCCACTGGCTCAGCTCCTCGCCGGAGTAGTTGCCCGCATAGATGGCGTCATGATCCGGGCCATGCATCCGCAGGTACACGAAATCGGTGGTGGCCCGCGGCACGCACGCCAGCCCCGGGCCGCTCATCACCACGTAGGCGGCGCGGTGTCGTTCCAGCAGCGCATACACCGCGGGGTCATTCCACGACGGGTGCCGCAGCTCGACGGCGACACGGATCGACGGCGGCATGGCGCGCAGGAAGCCGTCGAGCCGGGCGTCGTCGCGTTCCTGCTGTGGATGCAACTGCACCAGTAGCACCCCGTGTCGGTCGCCCAGGATCTGCCAACACCGTTCGAACCTTTCGATCCAGGGTTCGGGGGAGGACAACCGGCGGTAGTGGGTCAATCCGCGGTGCGCCTTGACCGTCAGCGTCGCCCCTTCCGGCAGCCGATCGCGCCACCCGGCGAACGTCGAATCCTTGGGCCAGCGGTAGAAACTCGCGTTCAGCTCCACCGTGTCGAACGTGTCAAAATACCGGGCCAGCCGCTTGGCCTGTGGTAGCCCCGGCGGGTAGAGCACGCCGACCCAGTGGTCGTAGGACCACCCCGACGTGCCTATCCGCAGCGTCACCGCCGTCTCAAGCGGTCACCCGCTCGCGCACGTCGTCGTCCAGCGAGGCCCGCACCAAGGCGGCCGCCAACCGCGCGTTGGAGCGCGGCGCCAGCGCGGCCAGCTTGGCGGGGGCGGCCGGCAGGCCGAGCCGCTTCGCCGCCGCGGTGGCCCGGTCGTCGAAGTAAGGCCGCACCCACGTCCAGACGTCCTGGACTTCGCGCAGGTAGATGTCGGCGCCGGTATCGCCGATTCCCTTGAACTCCTTGAGCATTCGCTTGGCCGCCGCGACGTCGCGGTCGCTGCGCTCGGCGATGCCGCGCAGGTCGCCGCCGTACTCGTCGCGGACGTGCCCGGCGATGTCGGTGAGCCGGGTCGCCGAGCTTTCGTCGTAGCGCACGTAGTGGGCCCGGCCGAACGCGCTGATCATGGTGCGCCGGTCGGCGGCCAGCACGGACTTCGGTGTGCGCAGGCCGGCGTCGAACAGCTCGCGCGCCGCGCGCATGGCCGTCGCCGCGTCGATCGGCTTGCTGGCCAGCATGCACAGCACCAGCAGCTGGAACAGTGGCATCGGCTTGTCGGCGATCCGGATACCCGCTTCGGTCGCGTACGTGGTGCCGGCGACCTTGAGCAGCCGACTCGTCAGTTGCTCGGCTGGGACCGACTTGCTCATGATCCACCGCGTACCCGACGCGCGCGGCGGCAAACTACTTGGGCGGCAGCCCGCTCGCGAAGTCGACGCCGCGATTCACCCAACCCACAAGCTGGCGTTTGGTTTTCAGGCCCCCGACGGCCACACGCAACCAGCCCCGCGTCTGCCGGCCGGCCATCACCATCGGGCTGACGTGGGCGCGTTCCAGCAGCGTGTCGGTGTCCTGCGGCGGCACCCGTATCATCAGCCCGCCCTGGCCGCTGACACACACCGACATGTTGCCGTTGATCAGGAAGGCCAGGCCGCCGAACATCCGCTTCTCCTCGACTCCGCGCCGAGGGCCGAGCAATTCGCGGACCCGGTCGGCCAGGTCTTGGTCGTAGGGCACAGGTCCTACATCAGTCCAGGTCGACGCGAACGGTGAGCATGTCGCTGGCCATCACGCGCACGACCGCGCTGTTGAGTCGCGGCAGGCTGCGCAACCGCGCCTGCGCGTCGTCGTCGGGCAGCAGGTGCGCGGTTCCGCTGCGCCACTGGCCGTCGATGCGCACCCGCACCGACGGGTTGGCCTTGATGTTGCGGACGTAGTCGGAATGGTCGCCGTGTTCGGAAACCATCCAGAACTGGTTGTCGATCACCTTGCCGCCTACGGCGGTGTGCCGCGGTTGCCCGGACTTGCGGCCCTTGGTTTCCAGCATCGTCACCGGTAGCTGTCTACCGATCGGATTGACCAGCCGCCGCTGCACGCTGTGGACCAGCTGTCGTTTCAGACTCACGGGTCCATTCAACATGCAGCGCCCTCAGGCGACCAGACTGGCCGCCTCCCCTGCGGACTCGAGCGCCTGCGCGACGATCTCCGCGACATCCGTCATCGGCTTGACCGTCAGCGCGTCCAGGACCTCGGCCGGCACGTCATCCAGGTCCGGCTCGTTGCGGGCCGGAATGAAAACCGTTGACAGTCCGGCACGCTGGGCGGCCAGCAGCTTCTGCTTGACACCGCCGATCGGCAACACCCGGCCGTTCAGCGTGACCTCGCCGGTCATCCCGACGTCGGAACGCACCTGGCGCCCGGTGGCCATCGACACCAGCGCGGTCACCATCGTCACACCGGCCGACGGGCCGTCCTTGGGCACCGCGCCCGCCGGCACGTGCACGTGGATGCGCCGGTCCAGCGTCGTCGGATCGACACCCAACTCGTCGGCGTGCGAGCGCACGTAGGACAGCGCGATCTGCGCCGACTCCTTCATCACGTCGCCCAACTGACCCGTCAGCTGCAATCCCGGCTCGCCGTCGGTGGCGCCGGCTTCGATGTAGAGCACATCGCCGCCCAGGCCGGTGACGGCCAGACCGGTCGCCACGCCCGGCACCGCCGTGCGTTCCGCCGATTCCGGCGTGAACCGCGGCCGGCCCAGGTAACCGACCAGGTCCGGCTCGTCGACCGTGATCGGCTCATCGGTCTCCGCCAGCTTCGTGGTCACCTTGCGCAGCGCCTTGGCCAGCAGCCGCTCGAACTGCCGCACACCCGGTTCACGCGTGTAGTCGGCGGCGATCTTGCGCAGCGCGGCGTCGGTCACCGTCACTTCGTCGTCGCCCAGCGCCGCGCGCTCGCGCTGCCGCGGCAGCAGGTAGTCGCGGGCGATGGCCACCTTGTCGTCCTCGGTGTAGCCGTCGATCTGCACCAGCTCCATGCGGTCCAGCAGGGCCGACGGGATGTTCTCGATCACGTTGGCGGTGGCCAGGAACACCACGTCCGACAGGTCCAGGTCCAGATCCAGGTAGTGGTCACGGAAGGTGTGGTTCTGCGCGGGGTCGAGCACCTCCAGCAGCGCCGCGCTGGGGTCGCCGCGGTAGTCGGAGCCGACCTTGTCGATTTCGTCCAGCAGCACAACGGGATTCATCGACTCGGCCTCGCCGATGGCGCGCACGATGCGGCCCGGCAGCGCGCCGACGTAGGTGCGCCGGTGCCCGCGGATCTCGGCCTCGTCGCGCACGCCGCCCAGGGCGACGCGGACGAACTTGCGGCCCAGCGCCCGTGCGACGCTCTCGCCCAGCGACGTCTTGCCGACGCCGGGGGGACCGGCCAGCACCATCACGGCGCCGGAGCCGCGCCCGCCCACGACCTGCAGCCCGCGCTCGGCGCGACGGGCCCGCACGGCCAGGTACTCGACGATGCGGTCCTTGACGTCATCCAGCCCGTGGTGGTCGGCGTCGAGGATCTCCCGCGCCGCCTTGAGGTCCGTCGAGTCCTCGGTCCTGGTGTTCCAGGGCAGGTCAAGCACGGTGTCCAGCCAGGTACGGATCCAGCCGCTCTCCGGGCTCTGGTCGCTCGCGCGTTCCAGCTTGCCGACTTCGCGCAGCGCGGCCTCGCGGACCTTGTCGGGCAGGTCGGCGGCCTCGACCCGGGTGCGGTAATCCTCGGAGCCGTCGGGTTCACCCTCGCCCAACTCCTTGCGGATCGCGGCCAGTTGCTGACGCAGCAGGAACTCCTTCTGCGTCTTCTCCATGCCGTCGCGCACGTCCTCGGCGATCTTGTCGTTGACCTCGACCTCGGCCAGGTGCGATCCGGTCCAGTCGATGAGCACGCGCAGCCGATCGGCCACGTCGGCCGTCTCCAGTAGCTGCCGCTTCTGCACGTCGGTGAGGTAGGACGCGTAGCCGGCCGTGTCGGCCAGCGCCGACGGGTCGGTCAGGCTGTTGACGTGGTCGACGATCTGCCAGGCCTCGCGCCGCTGCAGCATGGCCAGCAGCAGCTTCTTGTACTCGGCGGCCAGCGCCTTGACTTCGTCGGTCACGTCCTGGTCCGCGATCTCGGTCACCTCGACCCACAACGCGGCACCCGGGCCGCTGGCGCCCGCGCCGATGTGCGCCCGGCGCTCGCCGCGCACTACTGCCGCGGTGCCGCCCCCAGGCATGCGCCCGACCTGCAGAATCTTCGCGATCACGCCGTGTGTCGGATACCGGTCTTCCAGGCGGGGCGCAATCAGCAATTGCCCCGATTCACTCGCCTGAGCGGCGTCGATCGCGGCGCGCGCGGCGTCGTCCAGCGCGATCGGCACCACCATGCCGGGCAAAACAATGGTGTCGGTGATGAACAACACCGGCACTGACTTGGCTTCAGCCACTAAGTCCTCCCAAGGTTAAGTCTCTTGCGCTCAACCCTGGGGGGTCCCGGTTTGTTCCCGACGGGCCTCCCGCCGACTGCGGCCAGCCTGTTCGGCGGTTAGGGCTGTGCGGCCGCGCGCTGGCGGGCGCGAAACGCCCGGACTTTTGCGCGGTTACCGCAGGAGCGCATGCCGCACCAATGCCGGTTCTGCGCCCGCGACGCGTCGACGTAGAACAGCGTGCAGCCGGGGTGGGAGCACTGCTTGACCTTCGCGATGTCGGGTCCGCCCAGCAGTTCCACCAGGTCGGCGGCCAGCGTCGCGAACAGCTGCGACGCCGAGCCGGCCCGGCCTACCGAGCCGTCCAGACGCAGATGCGGCGTCAGGCGCGGCCGCGACGCCCACTCGTTGACCAGGTCGACGTCGGCGGCGTCGGGCCGGCCACCGAGCAGGCGCGCGGAAACGACCCGATAGCCCGCCTCGCGCAGGGCGACGGCGACGGACAGGTCGTCGCGCGTGACCGCGAGACCGGCGTCCACCAGTCCGGCCTGCGTGGCCCATTCCGACAGGCGCGGCGGGTCCGTCAACAATTCTTCGGCCTTCGCGCCGCCCCGGTGTGTCAGCGTGCCGACGAAGTCCAGGCATACGCGGCCGCCGAGATGCCGAAAGTTCACCGTTTCAAGCAGTAAGTAACCATCCAATGTGGTTACACCCTACAGTCGCGCTTCCCCTGACGGTGGAGTGAACGTAAAGTGAACGAAAAGTGAACGACACGCCCGCGCGCATTCGGCGAGTAACCACCGGCCTTCTCTACGGTGGTGGGGCGGCGGAAGGGGTCTTGACGTGATAGCGAAGTTGCTGATGAGCGGGGCCTTCGTGCTCGGCTCATTCGTCGTGGTGGCGCCGCCGACCGGCGCAGACCCGGCCCCGTCGGAAACCCACGTGAACCCGTTCACCCAGCTGAGCTGCGGCTGCCAGGAGACGCCCCCGGCCCAGAGCCCGGGTCTCCGGACGCAGCTGGACCGCGGTTTATGGACCGCGCTGGCCGGCCAGGCGAACCACTCGCAGGACCGCTGACCGACCGCTCTAACCCAACGCCGCGTCAGCCCAACTGGGTCACGTGCTTAGGCGACAGCTCTTCGAGGCAGTTGACACCCAACAGCGCCATGGTCCGGGCGACACCACCCTGCAGGATCTCGATCGCCCGTTGGACGCCCGCCTCGCCGCCGGCCATCAGCCCGTACAGATAGGCGCGGCCCACCAGCGTGCACCGCGCCCCCAGCGCGATCGCGGCGACGATGTCGGCGCCCGACATGATGCCGGTGTCCATCAGGATCTCGGTGTCCCTACCCAGTTCGCGAGCCACCGTCGGAAGCAGGCGGAACGGCACCGGCGCCCGGTCGAGTTGCCGACCACCGTGGTTGGACAGCACGATGCCGTCGACGCCGCGCTCGACGACGGCACGGGCGTCATCCAGCGTCTGAATCCCCTTCACGACGAGTTTGCCGGGCCACTGTTCCTTGATCCAGACGAGGTCGTCGAACGTCACGCTGGCGTCGAACATCGTGTTCAGGTAGTCGCCGACGGTGCCCGGCCAGCGGTCCAGCGAGGCGAAGGAAAGCGGCTCGGTGGTGAACAGGTCGAACCACCAGTGTGGGTGCGGCAGCGCGTCGAGGACGGTCCGCAGCGTCAGCGCCGGCGGAATCGACATGCCGTTGCGGACGTCGCGCAGGCGGGCGCCGGCGACCGGAACATCGACGGTGACCAGCATGGTGTCGAAACCCGCATCGGCCGCACGCTTGATCAGCGCCATCGAACGCTCGCGGTCGCGCCAGATGTAGAGCTGAAACCATTTGCGGCCCTGCGGCGCCGCGGCCACCACGTCTTCGATCGCGCTGGTGGCCAGCGTGGACATCGCGAACGGGATGCCCGCCGCGGCCGCCGCCCGGGCGCCGGCGATCTCGCCCTCGGTGTGCATCAGCCGGGTGAACCCGGTGGGCGCGATGCCGAACGGCCAGACCACCGGCTGGCCCAGGACGTTCCAGCCCGTGCACACGGTGCTGACGTCGCGCAGGATCGTCGGGTGGAACTCGATGTCCAGAAAGGCCTGCCGAGCGCGCTGGATGGACAGTTCGTCCTCGGCAGCGCCGTCGGTGTAATCGAACGCCGCTTTGGGGGTGCGCCGCTTGGCGATGCGCCGCAGGTCCTCGATCGTCAGTGCGGCGTCCAGGCGGCGCTTGGTGCGATTGAACTCGGGCCGCTTGAACTGGATTAGCGGTGCCAGGTCGCGGACCTTAGGCACCTGTCGTTTGACCGCCATTGCATCCCGTCTCTACCGGTGCTGACCTGCGTTATCTAACCAGTGTGCAACCGTGGAGATATGAAATCGGCAAGCGACCCTTTTGGCCTGGACCGTTTCGTCGACGCGCAGGCGCCGATCTACCACGACGTGGTCGAAGAATTGCGCGCCGGACGCAAGCTCGGCCACTGGATGTGGTTCGTCTTCCCGCAACTACGGGGGCTGGGCCACAGTTCGATGGCGGCGCGCTACGGCATCTCCTCGCTCGAGGAGGCGGCCGCGTATCTGCGGCATGACGTGCTCGGGCCGCGGCTGCACGAGTGCGCGCGACTGGTCAACCAGGTGCAGGGCCGCTCGATCAACGAGATCTTCGGTTCGCCCGACGACCTCAAGCTGTGTTCGTCGATGACGCTGTTCTCCTGCGCCACCGAGGACAATGAGGACTTCCTCGCGTTGCTCACCCGCTACTACAGCGGCGAGCACGACCCGGTGACGGTGGCGCAGCTCAAGCGTTAGGCGGGCCGCAGGATCCGCCAACCGTGCGCCTCGACCACGACCTTGTCGACGAGCTCCTGCGGCGGCGCCGCCGATCCGGCCAGCACGTACGCCCCGGCGGTACCCAGCGGCACGCGCATCGGCTCGTCGCCGATGTTGAGGGCAACCAGCAGCGCGTCGTCGCCGCGCTGGGTCCGGTAGACGTACTGCCGGTTCTCGAGTTGCTCGGCGGTGGTCGTCGCGGCGTGCAGCCACGGGTGCCGGCGACGTAGCCCGACGAGGTGTTGGTGCAGCGCCCACGTCCGCGCGCCGGATTCGTCCAGCGGCAGCGGGGGAGCACCGAACTCCGGTCGCACCGCGTCGTCCCCGCCGAACCGCTCTTCCTTGACGCCGCGGAACCCGAGCTCGTCGCCGGCGTACACGCTGGGCACCCCGCCGACCGTCAGCAGGATCACCAGGGCGTGGGCCACGTGCTCGTGCCGCTGCAGGCGGCTGGCGATGCGGGTGACGTCGTGATTGCCGATGAAGGTGAGCGGGGCGAATCGGGACAAAAACTCGTTGTGTCGCTGCAGCGCCCAGTCCAGCTCGAAGAAGTTGCCGTCGTTCAGGCTGCTCCAGATCGCTTTCCACAGCTCGTACTGGGTGGCCGAGTCGAAGCCGGCGCCGTCCACCACCGCGGCGTAGTCGCCGTGGATCAGCTCGCCGACGAACCAGGCGTCGGGATGGCACTCGCGCACCCTGGGCAGCACGGCGGCCCAAAACGCTTCCGGCACGGCGTAAGCCGCGTCCAGCCGCCAGCCGTCGGCGCCGCGGTCAAGCCAGTGCGACATGACGTCGACGGTGTAGTCGATCACTTCGGGGTTGTCGTGGTTGAGGGTGATGAGCCCGGCGTGGCCTTCGAAGGTGTGAAAGTGGCCCGGGCGCCCGCGGAACCAGCGGGCCGCCGCGTCGTCGTTGGGCGCCTCGCGGTGGCGGGCGAAGTCCGCGCCGACGTGGTTGAACACGCCGTCGAGCAGCACCCGCAGGCCGCGGGCACGCGCCTGCGCGATCAGGTAGTCGAAGTCCGCGTCGTCGCCGAGCCGGGGATCGATGCGGTAGTGGTCGGTGGTGTCGTAGCCGTGGGTGCGCGAGGCGAATATCGGGCCCAGCGCGATGCCGGACGCGCCCAGTTCGATGGCGTGATCCAACCAGCCGACCAGCCGCCGCAACCGATGCTCACCCGGCTGCGGCGGCTGGTCGGCGGGATACGCGCCGACGAAGCCCAGCGGATAGACCTGCCACCAGATCGCGTGCTCAATCCAGGACGGCATGGCCTCCAGGCTAGATCGGGGCCAGCGCCTGCGCGGTGCTGACCGCCTGGGCCACCCCCGAAACGATGGCCGCGACCTTCAGCGCCTCCAGAACGGCCTCCCGGCTCACATCGGCCTCGCGCAGCGTGTGCTCATGGGCGACCACGCAGTGCGAGCAGCCGTTGATCGACGAGACCGCGAAGCTCCAGAGCTCGAAGTTCGCTTTGTCCACACCGGGATTAGCGATGATGTTCATCCGCAGCCCCGGGCGCAGGTCGTCGTAACGGCCGTCGAGGAAGCCGCGACCGCGGTAGAACACGTTGTTCATGCCCATGATCGACGCCGCGCCCAGCGCGGCCTGGTATGCCTCGGCGGACAGGTAGTCGCCCGCCTCGGCGCTGATTTCGGCCAGCACCTGCGCATTTCGCGTCGCGGCGGCACTGGCCAGCAGGGTGCCCCACAGCTGCTCCTCGGTGAGCGCGGTGCTGCGGGTGATCGAGCCCAGGTTGAGCTTGAGGTCCTTGGCGTAGTCGGGCAGCGCGGCCTTGAGATTTTCGACGCTCATGCGGAGGCCTTCAGCAGCTCACCGGCGTTCAGCGTCGGGTCACCCTTGCGCCAGTTGCAGGCGCACAGCTCGTCACTCTGCAAGGCGTCCAGCACCCGCAGCACCTCGTCGACGTTGCGGCCGACGGATCCCGCTGTCGCGGAGACGAATTGGATCTCGTTGTTGGGGTCCACGATGAAGGTCACCCGGTCCGCGACCCCGTCGGCGTTGAGCACCCCGGTGGCCTGCGCGAGCTCGCGCTTGATGTCCGAGAGCATGGGGAAGGGCAACTTCTTGAGCTCCTCATGCTGTGCGCGCCACTGGAAGTGCACGAATTCGCTGTCGATCGAGACACCGAGCACCTGCGTGTCGCGGTCCTCGAACTCGTCGTTGAGCTTGCCGAACGCCGCGATCTCCGTCGGGCACACGAAGGTGAAGTCCTTGGGCCAGAAGAACACGACGCGCCACTTGCCGGGGTGGTCGTCGCTGGAGACCGTGGTGAAGTAGTCTCCGGGTTGCTGCGCGTCGACCTGCGAGAGGTCGCCCCCGATCAGCGCGGTCACGCGGTAGGCCGGGAACTGGTCGCCAATCGTCAACAGGGACATATCGCTCCTTTATCGGATTCTGGATTCAATCAAGAAATATGGTCTTCTCCCATGGTGCTCTGCGCCCGCTATGAAGTAAAGGTGATTTGTCCCACTAGACTGATAGGCATGACCGATAAGACTTACCAGCCCACCCTGGCCGGGCTGCGGGCGTTCGTCGCGGTGGCGGACAGGCAGCATTTCGGCAGTGCGGCAACGGCTCTCGAGGTGAGCCAGTCGACGCTGTCGCAGGCGTTGGCCGCGCTGGAGCTGGGCCTCGGCGCCCGCCTGGTCGAGCGATCCACACGCCGAGTCTTCCTGACGGCCGAAGGCGCCCAGCTGCTGCCGCTGGCACGGGCGGCAGTGGAGGCGGCGGAGGCCTTCAGCGTGGCCGCCGCGGGGATCGCCGACCCGCTGCACGGCACCGTCCGGCTGGGCCTGATACCAACGGTGGCCCCCTACGTACTGCCGACGCTGTTGGCGGGGCTTGCCGGCCGCCTGCCCGACCTGACGCTGCGGGTGATCGAAGACCGGACCGAGGACCTGCTGACGATGCTGCGGGAGGGCTCCGTGGACGCGGCGCTGATCGCATTGCCGGCCGATTCGACCGGAGTCACCGAGGTGGCGATCTACGACGAGGATTTCGTGCTGGCCGTGCCCGTCGGCCACCCGCTGGCCGACAGGCGCCGGGTGCAGTCCGCGGTGCTCGCGGAACTGCCGCTGCTCCTGCTGGACGAGGGCCATTGCCTCCGTGACCAGGCGCTCGACTTCTGCCGGCAGGCGGGGGTCCAGGCCGAACTGGCCGACACCAGGGCGGCCTCGCTGGCGACCGCCGTGCAGTGCGTCGCCGGGGGACTGGGGGTCACGCTGATCCCCGAGAGCGCGGTGTCGGTGGAGTCGGCGCGCAGCCGGCTCGGGCTCGCGCGGTTCGCCGCGCCCCGGCCGGGGCGTCGCATCGGGCTGGTGTTCCGGACGTCCAGCGGGCGCGACGAGGCCTACCGGCGGCTCGCCGCGGCGATCGGAGACTTGGTCAGCGCCGAACAACCCGTGCGCCTGACGCGTTAAGTTCAGCTTCATGGAGAAGGTAATCGCCGTGCTGCGGCGCGCCGAGGCGGCCGACGACTGGTGCGCCCGCCAACGCGGACCGGTCGCCGAGGAGCTGCTGGCGCTGGGCGTGCGCGGTCTGACCATCAACGTGCGCGACGGCGCGGTGCGCCACTCGCTGATGACCCTGACGACGCTGGACCCGCCGGTGGCCGCGATCGTGAGCCTGTGGACCCAGCAGTGCTACGGGGAACAGGCAACGGCGGCGCTGGGCGTGCTGGCCGCGGAATGCGAACGGCTCAGCGCCTACCTGGTGACCGAGTCCGTCCCGCTGCCCGGCCCGACGACCGAATCCGGTGCGCGCACACCGGGTTTAGCCAACATCGCGCTGCTGCGCCGCCCGGACGGTATGGACCTCGACACCTGGCTGACCCGCTGGCAGCGCGACCACACACCGGTGGCCATCGAGACCCAGTCGACGTTCGGCTACACCCAGAACTGGGTGGTCCGGGCCCTCACACCGGACGCCCCGGGAATCGCGGGGATCGTCGAGGAGTTGTTCCCCGACGAGGCGGTCACCGACCTCAAGGCGTTCTTCGGCGCGGCGGACGACGCGGACCTGCAGCACCGGCTGGGCCGAATGATCGCCAGCACCACCGCATTCGGCGCCAACGAGAACATCGACACGGTGCCGACCAGCCGCTACGTGTTCAAGACACCGTTCGAAGGGGCGAGCACATGACCACACTCGACGACGCGGTGGCGCTGGCCGCGGATGAAAGCGGCCTGGCGGTGGTATCCACCGTCCGCGCCGACGGGACCGTGCAGGCGTCGCTGGTCAACGTCGGCCTGCTGCCGCATCCGGACAGCGGCGAACAGGTATTGGGGTTCACCACCTACGGCAAGGTCAAGCTCGCCAATCTGCGGGCGCGGCCGCCCCTGGCCGTCACGTTCAAGAAGGGCTGGCAGTGGGCGACGGTCGAGGGCCGCGCGGAGCTGGCCGGCCCCGACGACGCCGCGCCCTGGCTGGCCGAGCCTGACCGGTTGCGGCTGCTGCTGCGCGAGGTGTTCACCGCCGCCGGCGGCACCCACGACGACTGGGACGAGTACGACCGGGTGATGGCCGCCGAGCGTAGGGCCGTCGTGTTGATCGCCCCGACCCGGGTGTACAGCAACGGCTAAATGTGCCGAGCAGACGCAAAAGCCCCCTATTTCGGCCCGAAATGCTCGCCGGGGTCAGTAGATGTAGTTTTCGCCGCTGGCCCGCACGGTGATGTCGCTCAGGTTGATTCCCCAGGGCTGATCGATGACGTGCACCACCGCGTTCGCCAGGTCGTCGGGAGTGATCAGCCAGTACTGCACCGAGTCCACGTCGGTCTGCTCAGGCCGTAGGCCCCCGCTCTGCAGACCGGCGACATTCTCGAAGAACTGGGCGGCTTTATGCCCGGCGATGCCGACGGCCGCCGCCTCGTTGACGACGCCGCTGGCGAGATTGGTGCCCAGCACGCCCGTCGGCTTGACCGTGGTCACCTTGATCTTGCCCTGGGCCTCGACCCGCAACGAGTCGGAAAGCACATCGACGGCCGCCTTGGTCGCGCTGTACACGCCGGAGCCTTCGGTTCCGGCGTTGCCGTAGATGGACGAAATGTTCACGACCTGCCCCCGGCCCTGCGCGATCATCGTGTCGTAGACGGCCGAGATGCCGTTCACGACGCCCTTGATGTTGATGTCGATCGCCTTGTGCCACTTCTCCCAGGCGCGTTCGTGGTCGGCGAAAAACGCCAGCGGCATCACTCCCGCGTTGTTGACGATCACGTCGATCGCGCCGTAGGTGTCGACGGCGTGCTGCGCCGCCGCCTTGACCTGGCCGATGTCGGTAACATCGGCGACCTGGGCGGTGCCTTCGAAGCCGGCGGCCCGGATGCCGTCGAACACCTGGTTGAGGTTTTCGGCGCTGACGTCCACGCCGACGACTTTCGCGCCCCCGGCGGCGCACTTCTCGGAAATCAGCTTGCCGAACCCGCTGCCTGCGCCGGTGACGATGACGACCTTGTCTTTCAAATATTGCGACATACCTTTTCCTACCTCACCGCGGGCCGCCGAGCAGACGCAAAAGCACCTCATTTCGGCACGAAATGGGGGCTTTTGCGTCTGCTCGGCGGTGATAGGTTGGCAACTCGTGATGCTGCAGATCGACGACCAGAACCGGGTGCGCACCCTCACGCTCAACCGGCCCGAGGCCCTCAACGCCTTCAACGAGGCCCTCTACGACGCCACCGCGCAGGCCCTGTTGGACGCCGCCGACGATCCGGAGGTCGCGGTCGTCCTGCTGACGGGCACCGGCCGCGGCTTTTCCGCCGGTACCGACCTCGCCGAGATGCAGGCCCGCATCACCGACCCGAACTTCACCCCCGGCAAGTACGGCTTCCCCGGCCTGATCGACGCGCTAGGCCGGTTCCCCAAGCCGTTGATCTGCGCGGTCAACGGCGTCGGCGTGGGGATCGGCGCGACCATCCTCGGCTACGCCGACCTGGCCTTCATGTCGTCAACCGCGCGCCTGAAATGCCCGTTCACCAGCCTCGGTGTGGCGCCCGAGGCGGCGTCGTCGTACCTGCTGCCGCAGCTGGTGGGCCGGCAGAACGCGGCGTGGTTGTTGATGTCCTCGGAGTGGGTCGACGCCGCCGAGGCGCTTCGAATGGGCCTGGTGTGGCGGGTCTGCGAACCCGACGAGCTGCTGCCCGAAGCCCGTCGGCACGCCGAAGTGCTCGCCGCCCGGCCGATTTCGAGCCTGATGGCGGTCAAGCACACGATCGTCGAACCGGTCCGTCCGGAGATCCTGGCCGCGACCACCCGGGAAAACGCGCACTTCGCCGAGCTGATGGGGACACAGGCGAATGCCGCCGCGCTGGCGGATTTCAACCAGGGCCGGGCCGTCCCGCGCTGAGACTTAAACTACGCACACCCGTCCCGGCGTGTCGCGTGCCTAGGTTAAGTGTCGCGACGACCTCGCGACGACCAGGCGGCGACGGCGGCGTCCGCCCGCCGGCGAGCGGCTCGAGACTTAATCCACACACACCCGTCCCGGCGTGTCGTGTGCCTAGGTTAAGTGTCGCGGCGAGCAGGCGACGACGAGGCGGCGACGACGGCGTCCGCCCGCCGGCGAGCGGCTCGAAACTTAATCCACGCACACCCGTCCCAGCGTGTCGTGTGCACAGGTTAAGTGTCGCGGCGACGAGGCGGCGACGGCGGCGTCCGCCCGCCGGCGAGCGGCTCGAAACTTAATCCACGCACACCCGTCCCGGCGCGTCGTGTGCGTAGGTTAAGTGTCGCGGCGAGCACCGGGCAACTAGCCCGCTGGAACGGCCTGCTCGAGCTGGGCCGCGGCGGCGATGATCGCCCGCAGCGTGCGCCGGCAGCGCCCGCAGTCCGCACCGGCACCGCACGCCGCGGCAACCTCCTTGGACGTCGACGCCCCCCGCGCCACACACTCGGAAACGGTGTGGTTGGTGGCCCCGACGCACAGGCATACGTACATCAAAACCCCTGGGTGACGACGACGAACCGAACGGGCCGCATGTTAGTGGAGTCTAACCTAAGTAGATTAGTGGAGTCTAACCTAAGTAACGACCCGCGCCCGAAACTTTGCCGGTCCGTGACGCGCCGACCGGACAGGAATCATCGCGCCGGCCGACTCCCACTGGACTAGATTTGAACCCGGCACGTCGGTTGCAGCCCGACCGGCGCGGTGGTGCTCCAGCCCAGCCCACCTGCCGCAGCACAACTACGCCCCCACAGCCGAGGAGTGGACATGCAAGGTGATCCGGATGTTCTGCGCCTGCTCAACGAGCAATTGACCAGCGAATTGACCGCCATCAACCAGTACTTCCTGCACTCCAAGATGCAAGACAACTGGGGTTTCACCGAGTTGGCGGAGCACACCCGCGCGGAGTCCTTCGACGAAATGCGGCACGCCGAGGCGATCACCGATCGCATCCTGCTGCTCGACGGCCTGCCGAACTACCAGCGCATCGGGTCACTGCGCGTCGGGCAGACCCTGCGCGAACAGTTCGAGGCCGACCTGGCGATCGAATACGACGTGCTGAACCGGCTGCGGCCCGGCATCATCATGTGCCGCGAGAAGCAGGACAGCACCAGCGCCACCCTGCTGGAAAAGATCGTCGCCGACGAGGAACTCCACGTCGACTACCTGGAGACGCAGCTGGAGTTGATGGACAAGCTGGGCGAGGCGCTGTACTCGGCGCAGTGCGTCTCGCGTCCGCCGAGCTGACGGGCACACGAGGCGGCCAGGTCACCGCCGCGGACTCCGGCAATGCGACGCTGATCAGCCCACAGCGCCGCAACTTCATCTTCCTGGCGATCGCGCTGGGCATGCTGCTTGCGGCGCTGGACCAGACGATCGTCGCGACCGCGCTGCCGACCATCGTCGCCGACCTCGGCGATGCCGGCCACCAATCCTGGGTGGTGACCAGCTACCTGCTGGCCTCTACGGTCGTCACCGCGCTGGTGGGCAAGCTGGGCGACCTGTTCGGGCGCAAGCGGGTGTTCCAGGTCGCGGTCGTCTGCTTCGTCATCGGGTCGGTATTGTGCGGGCTCGCGCAGTCGATGACCATGCTGGTCGGGGCGCGCGCGTTGCAGGGCATCGGCGGCGGCGCGATCACCGTCACCGCGAGCGCGCTGATCGGCGAGGTGGTGCCGCTGCGGGAGCGGGGGCGCTACCAGGGCATCCTCGGCGCGGTTTTCGGCGTCACCACCGTCATCGGCCCGCTGCTGGGCGGGTACTTCACCGACTACCTGACCTGGCGGTGGGCGTTCTGGATCAACGTGCCGGTCTCGGTCGTGGTCATTATGGTGGCGACGGTGGCCCTCCCGGTCATCGCCGAGAGGGACTCGTCCGCCAAGCCCGTGATCGACTACCCCGGCATCGCGCTCGTCGGGCTGGGTGCCACCGGCCTGACGCTGGCCACCAGCTGGGGCGGCACGCGCTACCCATGGACCTCGCCGATGATTATCGGGCTATTCGCCGGCGCCGCGGTGGCGCTGGCCGCGTTCGTCTGGGCGGAAAACCGCGCGCCCGAACCGATCCTGCCGATACGGCTGTTCCGCAGTCCGGTGTTCACCGTCTGCTGCGTGCTGGCCTTCGTGGTCGGGTTCGCAATGCTGGGCGCGATGACGTTCCTGCCCACCTACATGCAATACGTCAACGGTGTCTCGGCTACCACGTCGGGCCTGCGCACGCTGCCGATGGTGGTCGGCATGCTGATCACCTCGACGGGCAGCGGCACCCTGGTCGGACGGACGGGGCGCTACAAGGTCTTTCCGGTGACCGGCACCGCGCTGATGGCCGTCGCGTTCCTGCTGATGTCGCGGATGGAGGTGTCGACACCGGCCCTGGTGCAATCGGTCTACCTGTTCATCCTGGGCGCCGGCATCGGGCTGTCCATGCAGGTGCTGGTGCTGATCGTGCAGAACACCTCGAACTTCGAAGACCTCGGCGTGGCCACGTCGGGCGTGACGTTCTTTCGCACCATCGGCAGCTCGTTCGGCGCCGCGATATTCGGCTCGCTGTTCGTCAACTTCCTCAACCGCCGGATGGGCGCGGCAATTGCGGCAAGCGGGGCACGAGCGGACGCCGTCAGCTCTCCGGCGGTGCTGCACCGGCAGCCGCATGCCGTGGCCGCGCCGATCGTGGCGGCCTATTCCGAGTCGCTGACCCTGGTGTTCCTGTGCGCGGCCCCGGTTGCCGCCGTCGGGTTCGTGCTGGCGCTGTTCCTGCGCGAGGTGCCGCTGCGCGACATCCACAACAGCGCCGTCGATCTCGGCGACGGGTTCGGCATGCCCAACCCCGAGACGCCGGAACGGATGCTGGAGAACGCGATAGCCCGCATGCTGCGCGGCGAGCCGGGGGTGCGGCTGCGCAGCATCGCGATGCGGCCCGACTGCCGCCTCGACGTGGCCGGGCTGTGGGGCGTGATGCGCACCTACCGCTACGCGCAGATGTACGGGACGGCGCGGCTGACCGACATCGCCGAATACCAGCGGCTGCCGTTCGAGGTGCTGGAACCGACGTTCGCCCGCCTGGTCGCCACTGGCTACGTGCAGCGCGATGGCGACCGGATGTGGCTGACCCCCGCCGGGACCCAGCAGGTCGCCTACGTGCACTCGCTGCTGTTGGCCTGGATCGTCGACAAGCTGTCCCGCTCACCCGGCTTTGCCGGCCGTCCGGACCGCGGCGAGGTCGAGGCCGCTCTGCAGCGCGTCGCGCATCGGGTTCTGGCCCAACGCGATTGGAACGACGAGGCGCCGACGGTCGCGTTGCGACGGCCCGGGCGTACCATCACGCCATGAGCCGAATCGGACAGTTCGCCGACGACGACATCTACAGCTGGGCCACCGTGTCCCCGGATCTCGGCGGCGCGATCGCCAAGTTCAGCCAGGCGGTCTACACCAAGAACCGGCTGCCGATGCGCACTCGCGAACTCGCCCGGGCGGTGATCGCCGACGCCAACGAATGCGTCGTGTGCGCCAACACCCGCGACGCCGACGGCCCGGCCGCCGGTGTCGACGAAGAGCTCTACGAGCACGCCACCGAGTGGCGCACCTGGCCGGGGTACAGCGAGCAGGAGCGCCTGGCGGCCGAGTTCGCGCACCGATTCGCGACCGAGCACACCAAGCTGCGCGACGACGAGGACTTCTGGAGCCGGGCGGGCGAGCATTTCTCCGAGGAGCTGCTTGCGGACCTCGCGATGTCCTGCGCGCTATGGGTCGGCATGGGGCGCATGCTGCGGACTCTCGATATCGGGCAGACCTGCAAGCTGACGCTGCCCAGCCGCGCCTGATCGAGCGCTCATGACCGCGACGCCCCTCGCCGCGGCGGCGATCGCCCAACTGGAGGCCGAGGGCGTCGACACCGTCATCGGCACCGTGGTGAACCCGGCCGGGCTCACCCAGGCCAAGACGGTGCCAATCCGCCGGACCAATACGTTTGCCGACCCCGGCCTCGGGGCCAGCCCGTCGTGGCACGCCTTCGCCATCGACCAGACCGGCATCGCGTTCACCCGAGACGTCGGCGTCGTCGGCGACCAGCGTGTCCGCATCGACCTCTCTGCGCTGCGCATCGTCGGCGACGGCCTGGCCTGGGCTCCGGGCGCGTTCTTCGAGCAGGACGGCGCGCCCGTGCCGGCCTGCACCCGGGGCACGCTGCAGCGGGTCCAGGCCGCGCTCGCCGACGCCGGTGTCGAGGCGGCGGTCGGCCACGAGATCGAGTTCCTGCTGGTCGATGCGGACGGGGGGCGGCTGCCGTCGACGCTGTGGGCGCAATACGGCCTCGCCGGGGTGCTCGAGTACGAGGACTTCGTCCGCGACGTCAACATCGCGGCCACCGCGGCCGGTGTAGGTATCGAGCAGTTCCACGCCGAATACGGGCCCAACCAGTTCGAGATCTCGTTGGCGCCGCTGGCGCCCGTGGCCGCCGCCGACCAGCTGGTGCTGACCCGGCTCATCCTCGGTCGCGCCGCCCGCCGGCACGGGCTGCGGATCAGCCTGTCGCCGGCGCCCTTCGCCGGCAGCGTCGGATCCGGTGCCCACCAGCACTTCTCGCTGCGCACGTCGGACGGGCCGCTCTTTTCCGACGGCACCGGCGCGAACGGCATGACCCCGCAAGGGGAGAGCGCGGTGATGGGCGTGCTGCGCGGGCTGCGCGAGGCGCAGGGCATCCTGTGCGGGTCGATCGTGTCCGGACTGCGGCTGCGTCCGGGCAACTGGGCGGGCGCCTACGTGTGCTGGGGAACCGAGAACCGGGAAGCTGCCGTGCGGTTCGTCAAGGGCGGACCCGGCAACCCGCACGGGGGCAACGTGGAAGTGAAGGTCGTCGACCCGTCGGCGAATCCGTACCTGGCGTCGGCGGTGATCCTCGGGCTGGCGCTGGACGGGATCCGCGGCAATTCCGAACTACCGCCGGAGACGACGACGGATCCGGCCAAGCTCTCCGACTCGGACCGGCGCCGCGCCGGCATCCTGCGGCTGCCCGAAGCCCAAGCCGAAGCCCTTGCCGCGCTGGATGGTTCGCGGCTGGTGCGGGGGATACTCGGCGACGCCGTCGTCGACATGGTGGTGGCGGTGCGGCGAATGGAACACGACCGCTACGCGAAGCTGCGCCCCGAGTCGCTGGCGGACAAGTTCCGGATGGCGTGGAGTCTGTGAGCGACCTGGCGGGGCACATCGCCGACGTCGCCCTGATCGACCAGCATGTGCATGGCTGCTGGTTGACGGCGGGGGACCGGTCGCGGTTCGAGAACGCCCTCAACGAGGCCAACACCGAGCCGATCACCCACTCCGGCTTCGACTCGCAACTCGGGTTCGCCGTCCGCACCCACTGCGCCCCGCTGCTGGGCCTGCCGAGACATAGTGAGCCGCAGGCGTATTGGGAGCACCGCAGCAGCCTCGGCGAAGCCGAACTGGCCCGCCTGTTCCTGTCGGCCGCCGGTGTGACGGACTGGCTGGTGGACACCGGAATCGGCACCGACACCGCGGGCCTCGGCGAATTGGCGGAGCTGTCCGGGGGTCGCGCCCACGAGGTGGTCCGCCTCGAGCAGGTGGCCGAGCAGGCCGCGGCCGCCCCCGGCGACTACGCGTCGGCGTTCGACGAAATCCTGCGCCGGCGCGCGGCGGGCGCCGTCGGCACCAAGTCCGTCCTGGCCTACCGCGGGGGCTTCGACGGCGACCTGAGCGAGCCGTCCGCGGCGCAGGTCGCCGACGCCGCGGCCCGGTGGCGCGACGAAGGCGGCGTCCGGTTGTGCGACCGGGTGTTGCTGCGGTTCGGACTGCACCGGGCGTTGCGGCTGGGCAAGCCGCTGCAATTTCACGTCGGCCTCGGCGACCGGGACTGCGACCTGCACAAGACCAACCCGCTGTATCTGCTCGACTTTCTGCGGCAGTCCGGCGATACCCCGATCGTGCTGCTGCACTGCTATCCGTACGAACGCGAGGCGGGCTACCTGGCGCAGGCCTTCAACAACGTCTACCTGGACGGCGGGCTCAGCGTGAACTATCTGGGCGCCCGCGCTCCGGCGTTCGTCGCCCGACTGCTGGAGCTCTCGCCGTTCGCAAAGATCGTCTACTCCTCGGACGGCTACGGCCCCGCGGAACTGCATTATCTGGGTGCGGCTCTGTGGCGCAACGGTATTCACCGGGTGCTGAGCGGGTTCGTGGAGGACGGCGACTGGAGCGAGGCGGACGCGATGCGGGTGGTCGACCTGATTGCGCACGCCAACGCCGCGCGGATATACGGCGTTTGACCTTGGGCGACGGCGGGTATGAGGGCGATTATGAGCGCCGTGGGCGATGTCTTGGATTGGACGCGCAAGCAAGTGTCATCCCGGGTCCCCAAAGCCGACCTCGACCAGCGCGACCCCGACTACATCCGCGACCAGCTGCCCGGCACCTGGCTGCTGGCGTCGCTGTATTTTCGCGCGGACGTGACCGGGCTGGACCGCATTCCTGCCGAGGGGCCCGTGCTGCTCGTCGGCAACCACAGCGGCGGCAACGTGCCTCCCGATACGTTCGTCTTCACGCTGGCCTTCTGCTCCTATTTCGGCGTGGAGCGTCCCTTCTATCAATTGGCCCACAACCTCGTGGTCTCGGCGCCGCCGCTGGGTTGGCTCCGCAAATTCGGCACCGTGGCCGCCAACCACGAAAATGCCCGGCTCGCATTGGAATCCGGGGCCGCGCTGCTGGTCTATCCGGGCGGTGACTACGAGGTGTTCCGGCCCTCGTGGGAGCGCCACAAGGTGGACTTCGGTGGACGGATGGGCTACGTGCGACTGGCCCGTGATGCGGGCGTGCCGATCGTCCCCGTCGCCAGCGTCGGCGGCCAGGAGAGCGCGCTGTTCCTCAACCGCGGGCAATGGCTGGCCAAGCTGCTGATGGCGGATAAGTTGCTGCGACTCAAGAGCATACCGATCTCGCTGGCGCTGCCGTGGGGGCTGAACATCAGCGACCTGGCCGGGCACATCCCGCTGCCGTCGAAGATCGCGATCGAGGTGCAGGAGCCGATCGAGGCGGACGGTGACGACGAGGCGGTGCATGACAAGGTGATGGCCAGCCTGCAGGAGGGCGTCGACCGGCTGGCCGCCAAGCGGCGATTCCCGGTGCTCGGCTGATGCGCGTCGAACGGCAGTGCGTGATCGACGCGGACCGCGACGTGGTCTGGAAGGTCGTCAGCGACCCGGACCGCTACCCGTCGTTCATGACGAACCTCGAGCGCTGGGAGACCGCCAACGACCAACCGGCCGGTGTCGGGGCCCGCTATACCGTGCACTGGAAGGTCGGCTCGGTGCCGGTGGGCGGTCTGATCGAGGTGGTCGAATTCGACGAGAAGCGCGACATTGCCTGGGTGGGCATCACGGGTATCACCCTGCGCGGCCGGATCCGGTTGCGCGAGGCCGGCGAGGACCGGACGAAAGTGACGTTCCGGTTGTCGTATCAGGCACCCGGGGGGCTGTTCGGCTATATCGCCGACCGGATCGCGGTGCGTCAGGTGGGCCGCAACGTCGCCGCCACCCTGAAATCGTTGAAGCGCCTCGTCGAGACTTAGTTGCGCGAACAGTCGCAAAAGGTCCTCATTTCGGCACGAACTGCGGGCTTTTGCGTCTGCTCGCCGTTAGAGCGGGACGAACCGCCGCAGCTTTCCGCTGGCCTCGTGCCGCCGCAGGCTGTCGAGGGCGCGGACCTGGATCGTCGGCTCGGGCAGCCCGTAGGCCCGCAGCGCGGCGGTCAGCGCGGCGGCCACGGCCGCAACATCCGGCCGCCCGACGACCACAACGTCTGCGCCCGTTACGGTCTGGGTGACCTGGTACTCGGACACCCGCGGGTCGGTGCCCAGCACGTGGCGAAACGCAATCGGCGGCACCAGGATTGTGCCGTAACGGAAGTCGTCGTCGCGGCGACCGCCGACGTCGGCGATGCGCGCGAAGGCGCTGCCGCAGGCGCAGCGTCCGCCCAAGGCCTGCACCTGGTCGCCGAGGTCGTAGCGGATAAACGGAAACGTCCGGTTGGCCAGGCCGGTGGCCAACGTGCGCGCCGCCGGCTGGTCGGGGCCGACGGGGTTCCCGTCGTCGTCGACCCGTTCGAGGATGACCTCGTCCTCGCACACATGCAGGCCCTGGCCATACCCGCAGCCCACCGCCTGGACGCCGATTTCCGTTGAGCCCCAAACGTTGTGCAGCGCGGGATCCCAGGCCGCCACGATGGCGTCGCGGTCCTCGTCGAGCAGCGGCTCGGAGTTGGTGCTCACCCGAACCGGCGTGATGCGCAGGTCACCGCTCAGCGCGGCGCGGGCAAGCCGCCCGATCACCGACGGATAGCCCACCAGGTGGGTGGGTGCGGCGGCGGCGACCGCGGCCAGTACGTCGTCGAACGGTGCGCCCGCGGGGATTACGACCGTCTCCATGTCCGCCGTGGTCGGCATGTCGAACAGGGGGGTGCTGGCATGCGGAGGGACACCGGCCTCCAGCACGGCCAGCCGGGCGGGGCCGGCGAAACCGGACGCGCGACGCTCCTCACGCACCTGGGTGCGCCAGGCCACGCAGGCCGTCGAGACGAACGAGTCCCAATCCCACGCGTACACGCCGCGCACCCCGCTGGAGCCACCGGAGCTGAAGATCTGCTGATCGCGAGCGGTGTAGGAAAACCATTGCTGCTCAACGAGTATGCGCTCCGCACCGGCCCGGTCGAGGCCGGGCGCGGTGACGACGGCATCCCACCGCTGCTGGGCGTCCTGCTTGGTCATCACGGGCAGCCGCGCCAGGTCGGCAACCGTCGCGTCGGCCGGGTCCAGGCCCCGCAGGCGTTCGGCGTGAAACGGCGACCGCTCCCGCGCGTAGGCCAGTAGCGCCCGCAGCCGATGCGTCTGGTAGCCCTCGATCTGCCGGCGCGTCCAGTCCAGGCGTGCGACGTGGTCCTCGAGGCCGGCCTGCACCGCGCTCAGGTGCGCGGCGCGCATGCGCTCGTAGGCCGCCCGCGCCGTCTGCATGAGTGTGAGTTTGGCACGCGGTTGTGGGTTCCGTGCATGGACTTGTGTCACCCTGTGCGCTGCGCGCCCATGCCGCTCTGAGCGGACGATGGCGTCAGACGATCCCCGACGCGTCGAAAATCCAGCTGGTGTCCCCGGCGGCCAGGTCGTCGAAGTAGTTCGCCGGCGCGAAGCTGTAGAGGGTGTTGAAGTCCGAATAGTCCTTCCACACAGTGATCTTGCCGTCAACAACTTTGTGGACCGAGACGAACCTCAGACGCCCCGTTTCGCCGGTGTCGAACGTCCAGGTCTCCGAATGCTCGTACATCACGTCGGGGCCGTTGGACACCAGCACTCCGGCGTGGTTCTCGTAGCCGGCCAGCGGCTCCAAGCCCAGCCTGAGCCGCGTGACGATGTCTTCGGGACCGCGCGCCGACACCGCGGGCATCGGCATGTCGACGTAGAGGCAGTCCGGCGACAGGAACGACTTGACCGCATCCCAGTCCCGCCGCGACAGCGCCTGCCACAGCCCAAGTACCGCCTCGGCCTCGACGGTATTCATAGAACCCTCTGTCTTAAGTGCCATAGCTGCCAATAACACCCGGCCGGGACCCGGGTGTCAACGGATGTGCCCCTGAACCCCCGCTCGACCCCCGCGAGCAGACGCAAAGGTTCCTCAGTTCGGCACGAAATGGGTGCTTTTGCGTCTGCTCGCCCCTAGATTCACCGGCAGCGACGACCACCCCCGCAATACCCGGGTGTCACGCCGGCTTCCCGCGCCCGCGGACCGCACCTCGGGGAAACGCTCGAAGAACGTCCGCAACCCCACTTCACCCTCGGCGCGGGCCAGGGCGGCGCCCAGGCAGAAGTGCCGGCCGCCGGAGAACGCCAGATGACGGCCGGCGTTGGCGCGCTCGACGTCGAAGCGGTGCGGATCGGGGAACACCTCGGGGTCCCGGTTGGCCGCGGCCAGGTATACGACCACCAACTCGCCGCGCTCGAGATGCCTGCCCGCCAGCTCGACGTCGTTGAGCGCAACCCGCGCGGTGAGCTGGACCGGCGAATCCCGCCGCAGGATCTCCTCCACCGCGTTGGGCCACAGCTCGGGGCGCTGCCGCAGCTTGGCCAGCTGCTCGGGGTAGTCCAGCAACATCCGAATCCCGTTGCCCAGCAGGTTCACCGTGGTTTCGAACCCCGCCGCCAGCACCAGGCCGGCCAGCGCCTGCAGCTCGGGTTCGCTGAGATGCGCCTCGGCGGGGCCGTTCTCGGAACGCTGGATCAACTGGCTCATCAGGTCGTCGCCGGGGTTGCGCCGCAGCCGCCCCAGGTGTTCGCCGAGCCACTGGTTGAATCCGGCGATACCGTCCTGCACGCGGCGGTACTGCTTCCACGGCAGGCCGAAGTCCAGGCTCGGCGCGGCCAACTCACCGAACTCCAGCACGCGCGGTCGATCCTTTTCGGGCACACCGAGGATGTCGCTGATGATCGCGACCGGGAGCTGCGAACAATATCCCCCGACGATGTCGACGACGCCACCACCGGACCCGAGCTGATCCAGCAGGTTGCTCGCGGTCAGCTCGACGCGATCACGCAGCGCGGCGACCGCCCTGCTGGTGAACACCGCCGACACCGTCTTGCGGTAGCGGGTGTGGTCCGGCGGCTCCACGGCCAGCAGCGACGGCGGCCGCAGCGGATGCAGCAGATCGTCGCGCGCGCGGGCCTCCAGCCAGCGCATCGGGGCGGGCAGGTTCGACCCCACCATCAGCACCCGGAAATCGTCGGAGCGCAGCAGGTCGTGGGCGAGGGTGTCGCCGATGGCCAGGTAGGTGACGCGGCTCTTCAGCAGCGGGCCGCGCGGCCGCAGCTCGTCGTAGAACGCCTCCGGGTCGGCGAGCACCAGCGGATCGGCGATCAGCCTGGCCTGCAGATCACCCTGGCGGACACCGACTTTCGCGACGCTGCGGACAAACCCATGCAGCGCAAGCCAGTGCAATCTCTGCTTCACCGCTTCACCGTTCGGGCTAGCAGTCGGCGACGATCTTGAAGTCCGTCGTCACGACCTTGTTCGGATTCTTGCTGTTGATGCCGTAGGCGCTGCCGGTGATCGTGTAGGTGCTCTTGGCGTGGTCGACGCGGGTCTCACCCAC
Organism: Mycobacterium sp. NGS68; assembly: GCF_059812195.1. NCBI lineage: Bacteria > Bacillati > Actinomycetota > Actinomycetes > Mycobacteriales > Mycobacteriaceae > Mycobacterium > Mycobacterium sp. NGS68. Next base: position 125,200 of record NZ_JCALCE010000011.1, read on the forward strand.
GCCACCCGCCCAGGCGCTGCCGTTGAACCCGTCGACGTTGTGGATCTTCACATATTTCGGGATCGCCTTATCGCCGGTGATCAGCATTACCGCTTCCACGTGGCCTTCGTGCTGGCGGATGTCGATGGTCTGATATTGCCCTTTGTCGGCGCCGACCCGACTGCACGCGGGTGGGCTGGTGAGGTGCGTGGCGCCGTCCAGGGTCAGGTGTCCGGCCGCGCGGGGCACCGTCTCGGTACCTCCGCACCCCACGACGCCGGCGACGACGAGCGAAGCAATGCCAGCCACCTTGACCCATCGGTGTGTCACCCGGTCACCTCCATCCCGTCCATCCCGTCGCAGCGGCCCACGCCAGCTCGTGAGCGAAGTGTGCTACGAAAATCTACCTTTGTCTCGGCATCAGTCGAGGTAGTGCCTTCGCCATTTGATTTCTCACTAGCTCGGGGCTGAGCCCCTTGAACCGGTCAATCCAGCGAATGCTGTTGGGCACGTACCAGTGCAGCCGGGTCGGGTGCTGGTAGGCCTGCCACGCCACCTCGGCTACGGCGCTGGCGGGGATCAGCCGGAACATGCCCTTCTTGGGCGCGGTGGCGCGCAGCTGCTCGGCCGACATCTGCGGGGCACCGGGGTCGGAGTGGTTGGGTGTCGAGGTCAGGATGCCGGTGTCGATCAGGCCGGGCAGCACGTCGGCGACCCGCACACCGTGCCGCCGCCATTCCACGCTCAGGGCCTCGGTCAACCCCTTCACCCCGTGCTTGGTCGCCGAATAGACCGCCAGATGCGGCATGCCGTAGGTGCCCGAGGACGACGACGTCGAGAACATCAGGGCGCCCGGCGTCTTCTTCAGATACGGCAGTGCCCCGTAGGCGCCGGTCAGCACCGCCTTGAAGTTCACGTCGACGACCCGCATGGCGTCGTCGTAGGGCACGTCCTCGAACCAGCCGCTGGCGCCGATGCCGGCGTTGTTCCACATCATGTCGAGGCCGCCGCCCGCGTTTCCGGCACAAAAATCGGCGAGAGCGGAATCCAGGGCCGACTTGTCCGTCACGTCGACGACTCGGGTCCACAGCCCGGCGCCGAGCTCCACGCTCAGTGATTCCAGGCCTTCCTCGTTGCGGTCCACCGCGCCGACGCGCCAGCCTTTGGCATGGAACAGTCTCGCGCCCTCCCTGCCCATGCCGCTGCCGGCCCCGGTGATGAAGACGGATTTGACGACGCCCGGCATGAGCTGGCCCCCTTACGCCGTTTCGACTACTTCTTTGATCCGCTGGAGCGTTTAGTCATATCGCGGACATTGCGGCGTTTACGAAGAAATCCGCCGAATACCCAATAGATGGAATTAAATGGCGACGGATTCAGCCGAAATGACTCGGTCACCTCGGTGCCGTCGCCGGCCGGGGCTAAGCGGTAATGCCAATTATTAACTGCGCGGTCGCCCAGCAATACCGCAAAGCCGAATTCACGGCCGGGTTCGCAGGCGGTCACCTCGCATGTCGTCCAGTAGACGGGTCCTATCTCGTTCCGCTTGACGTGCCCCCGGAAGCGGGCGCCGAGTTCGGGGCCGGTCGCGCCGCCCAACCACTCTGCCTCCATTACTTCGGGGGAGAAGCGCCCAGTGTTACGCACATCCGCGATCAGATCCCAGATCTTGTCCGCGGACGCCGCCATGTGAACCGTCGCCGAACCTTCCATGGCCTGATCCAAACACAGGTTGGCGCCCGGTGATAGCCCTCCCTGCCGGCCCGACGCGGGTCTCTACTGACGCGGGGTCGCCGCCGCGATGATCTGGTTGATGATCGAGGTGATTCCGCGTCCCGGCTTCGACCACACCGCTGTGGGCAGGCCAGATGCGGTGCCGCACTTGGGCCAGGCGTCCAGGCCCTGGTCGGCCAGCACCCGGTTGGCCACCGCGATCTGCTGCTCCCGGGACGCGGCGGCGGGGTTGCCGACGCCGCCGTGCTCGACCCAGGTCTGCGGCTTGAACTGCAGCCCGCCGTACGCGCCGTTACCGGTGTTGGCGTGCCAATTCCCACCCGACTCGCACTGCGCAACGGCGTCCCAGTTGGGCGTGGGAGCGGCGCTGGCGACACCGGTGGACAGGGTCATCGAAGCTGCGACTAGCCCGCCGAACACTGCGGACGCGGCGAGCGACTTGCGGAACTTGGTCATGTCAAGTTTTTCGCCCGGCGTGTCTAAAGTGTTACCGATCCGAATATTCCGCGAGATAAGAAATCTATGGCATCGAGATCGGCAGGTCAGCGGCCAAAATACCCCCGGAAATCAGGCCGGCGGGCCCTGACAATAGGAATGAGAAACCATTAAGAGTATTCTCTGAAAAAGGCTGTTGAGCTGGTGTGCTCTTATCACATCACCGCGCGCCGCGTCGAGTTGAGCGGCACAATCCGCCGAGTGCAATACGTCCCAGTCGAGCGTCAACTGGTGCAACATCTCCTGGTTGAGGGCATCGATCGCGGACCGCGACGCCGACAGGTCCGGTGGCGCGGCCGGCACGGTGGTGGGGTCGAGCTTCCAGTCCGCGAACCGGCTGTATTCCAGCGCCTCGGTGCCGTTGATCTGGTCACCGAAGACCTGCGCGACGTAGTCCGGGTCGAGGTGTTGCGCGCCGGCCGCGGCCCGCAGCCTGGCGAGCTCTTGACGCACGCGGCCCGGATCTTCGATGGGCAGGCCGGCGTGCCACTTGAACGCCGCCACCGGCTCGGCGACCTGCAGCCGGCGTGCCGCCGCGTCGACCAGCCCGGTCAGCGGTCCGGCACCCTCGGCCCGCGCGGGCGTCGGGCCAATGAGCGGCGACAGGCCGACCAGGACGGTGAGGAGGGCGCGCAGACGGCGTCTGGTGCTCATGCACCCAATCATGGCCCGGATCGGCGACTAGCCTGGGCGCATTGATACTGCCAAGAACCCGAGAGTCGGCTGGCTGCGCTCGTGGCGGGCCCGGGCGCTAATCGCCGCCGCGTTTCTGGTCGCGTTGTCGCTGGGCGCGGCGTATCTCGTGGTGGACGAGCTGCATCCGTCGCGATCCGCCACCCCGAAGTGGCCGGCCAATCCGCTTACCGACGGTCAGAGTCAGGCCCAGGTGGTCGACGCGGCCAGACAGATCGTCGACCTCGCGGGACTGCGGACCACGTCGGCCGGCTATCTGCCGATGTCCTGCATGAACGAACACGATCCGCCCTACCGGGGCACGATCTATCTGGACTTTGCGACGCCCGCCGACGTACCCGCTGACGTCTACTTCCCGGCGATCGCCGCCACGCTGGTTACTCACGGCTGGGCCGAAGAGGCCCCGCCCGCCACGCGCGCGTTCGGCCGGAGCCTGTCCAAGGACGAGGTCTCCGCGACCGTCTACCGCAACGACGACCAACCGGCCATGGGCGTCCTGCGCATCCACGGCGAGTGCCGCAACGTCAACGACCACCGCCACTCAGGCTGGACCGACGTCACCGACCAGCTCAAACCCCGGTAGCGGCCCCTGAAACGCCTACTGCGCCTGATGGCCGGATTGCTCCGGGCCGTCAGGCGCAGTAGGACTGTCGTGCGTCGTGCGGTTAGGCGTGTGCGCCCAGCGCGCCCTGCAGGTCACCCTTCATGGCGTTGAGCTGCGCACCCCAGTACTCCCAGCTGTGCGTGCCGTTCGGCGGGAAGTTGAACACGGCGTTGTGGCCGCCCGCGGCGGTGTACTGCTCCTGGAACTTCAGGTTGCTGTCGCGGACGAAGTTCTCCAGGAACTCGGCCGGGATGTTGCCGCCGCCCAGCTCGTTCGGGCTGCCGTTGCCGCAGTAGATCCACAGGCGGGTGTTGTTGGCCACCAGCGCGGGAATCTGGACCGTGGGGTCGTTGCGTTGCCACGCGGGGTCGTTCTCCGGGCCCCACATGTCTTCCTTCTTGTACCCGCCGGCGTCACCCATCGCCAGGCCGATCCAGCCCTGCGACTTCGACGGGGTCATCAGGGCCGACATCGATCCGGCGTAGATGAACTGCTGCGGGTGGTAGACGGACAGGATCAGGGCCGAGGCACCGGCCATCGAGAGACCGACGGCCGCGCTGCCGGTGGGCTTGACACTCCGGTTGGCGGACAGCCAGCTCGGCAGCTCGCTGGTAATGAACGTCTCCCACTTGTAGGTGGTGCAGCCGGCCTTACCACAGGCTGGCTTGTACCAGTCGCTGTAGAAGCTGGACTGTCCACCGACCGGCATGACGACCGAGATGCCCGACTGGTAGTACCACTCGAACGCCGGGGTGTTGATGTCCCAGCCGTTGTAGTCGTCCTGCGCGCGCAGGCCATCCAGCAGGTAGAGGGCGGGCGAACCGTTGCCGCCGCTCTGGAACTGGACCTTGATCTCGCGGCCCATGGCCGCCGACGGCACCATCAGGTACTCCACAGGCAGACCCGGCCGCGAGAACGCTCCCGCGGGCGCTGCTCCGCCGGCAAGACCGACCAAGCCAGGCAGCGTCGCCGCCGCCGCAGCACCGACCAAAAGCCGGCGCCCCCAGGCCCGGACCTTCTCGCTCACTACTGTCATACCTGCGCCCCTTATCCTTACTGTCCGTCGCGCGTTCCCGGCAGAATTTACCGTGACAATCGCCCGAATGTCGATCTGGGTGCGAAGCTATCTCAGTTTTGTATCGATTACTCCCACGAATACAACAACTGTGATATACGCGCGGCAAACCTCGTAGCAACGCCCCACAGCGGATATAGAACCACAGGACCAGCCAAAATGGCGGTAGCACACGCCGACAACACGCCGAACAGACGGTGTCCGGCGCACTGTACAAAGCTGACCTAATCAAAATCATGTGCCCGTTTTCCGGTGGCCTCCGAGGGTCGCGCAATGCGTCTGCGGGCGACCAGGGCCGCGCTCGCCAATATTGACGCGTTGGACATAGGCGGCGGCCGGCCGGGAGGTCGGCGGCCGGTGGGGCCGCGGCACCCGGGCGGCCCAATTTGCGTCGACCGCGTAGGCTCTCACGAAGCAAGCCGATGGAGACCACGCTGCCGGAGGTCCGTTCCGTCTTATGGACCCGCATTCATGGTGCGCAGCGCCAAGGGCCAGGAGCCCGGTGTGGGCTCGGGGAGCCCGGGACGTCGAGCAGGCCCGGGGATGATTGAGGGTGCAGATTTTGGACGCGGTACTAGGACTGTCAGTGACACCGACAACCGTCGGGTGGGTCCTCGCCGAGGGGCATGGCGCCGACGGCACCATCCTGGACCACCGGGAGCTGAAACTGCGGGGCGGCACGGGCGTGCGAGCAGTCGGTACCGCGGAGCAGGTGACGGATGAGGTCCTGCGGGTGCATGCGTCGGCGGCGGCGAGTGATCACCGGCTGCGCGTCATCGGAGTGACATGGAACGACGATGCCTCGGCACAGGCCGCACTGCTGTTGGAGGCGCTGACGGACGCCGGTTTCGACAATGTGGTGCCCATCCGGATGCTCGAGTCCGTCGAGACGCTGGCACGGGCGCTCGCACCCGTCGTCGGCTATGAACAGACCGCGGTGTGCATCCTCGAACACGAATGGGCCACCGTCGTCATGGTCGACAGCCAGGGCGGGGAAACACAGACCGCGGTCAAGCAGGTGCGCGGCGGCCTGGACGGCCTGACGTCCTGGCTGACCGGGATGTTCAACCGCAACGCCTGGCGCCCCGCCGGGGTGGTGGTCGTCGGCTCCGACGGCGACATCGACGCATTCTCGTGGCAACTCGAAAAGGCGCTGCCGGTGCCCGTTTTCGGCCAATCCATGGCACAGGTGACGATCGCGCGTGGCGCGGCGCTGGCCGCCGCGCAGAGCACCGAGTTCACCGACGAGGAGTTGGTGCTCGACACCGACGAACCCGCCGCCGCCCCGGCGCGTTCGCGACGGCTGTCCTACGCCGGGGCCGCAACCGCCCTGGCCGCGGGCACGCTGTCCTTCGTCGTCTCGCTGTCGTTGGCCATCGGCCTACAGCTGGCCCCGGACCGGGGACGCTCGCAGGACGTGGTGCGCACGACGTCCCCGCAGGTCGCCGAGGCCGTCACGCCGGCCGTCACCCCGCCCCCGGCAGCCGGGTCGCAGGCGCCCCGCCCCGCGCCGCCGCTGCGGCTTACCTCCGACGAACCGGTCACCGAGCCGGACGCCGGTGGCCCGAACGGTCGTTAACCGCCCTTCGGGAACTCGGCAGTGAAGGACACTGTCACCTCGTCGGTGACCTGCATTGCCCCCAGCAGCATCGAGTAGGGCTTGATGCCGTAATCGGTCTGGCGAACCCGCGTTTCGGTCGACATCCGCCATACGTCGCCGAGATCCTCTGTGCGCAATTCGACTACGTGTTCCCGCGACTTGCCGCGGATCCGCAGGTTCCCACAAAGCCGGTATCCGTCGTCGGTCCGCTCGATCCGGTCGGCGGCGAAGCGGATCTGCGGATAACGCTTGGCGCTCAAGGACTTCAATGCGTTCGACTTCACCATCGCCCGCTCCGCGCCGGACAGTCCCTTCACCCCGCCCTCGCCGCGAAGCGTGTCGAACGACTCGACCTCGACCACCAGCTCGGCGGTGACGGGCCGGCCGTCGTCCCAATCCACCGTGGCCTGCCAACGCGTCATCGCGATGGTCAGACGATGGCCCATCCGTGCGGCCTTGCCGGAAACGCCTGTGTGAAGGAGCAATTCACCCTCGGATCCATCGAGGGTCCACGTCTCGGTCACATGGTCAGGACGGTGCGGTAGTGCGCACGTCCCTGCTCCAGTGCCGCATAGGCGTCGGCCGCGCGCGCCAGCGGCAGCTCCTCGATCCACGCCCGCACCCCGGACACGACCGCGAAATGCATTGTCTCTTCGACATCTTTGGCGGTTCCCGAGGGATGACCAACCACACTCAGCCCCGGGTTGATCAGCTGTACCGGACTGATCGGCAGCGGCTCGGGAGTAACCCCGATGGTGACCAATTCACCTTGCGGCAGCAGCCCACCCACCGTGTCGGCCATCGCCTGCGAGTTCCCGGCGGTGCCCAGTACGACGGTGACGCCGCCGAGTCGGCGCAGCGCCTCGGCGACATCGCCGGCGGTGGCGTCGATGTAGTGATGGGCGCCCAGCTTTCGAGCGTCGTCGGCTTTCGCGGTGCCGCGATTGATCGCGACGGTCTCGAACCCCATCGCCCGCGCGAACTGAATGCCCAGATGGCCCAGTCCGCCGACGCCGAGGACCGCGACCCGATCACCGGGCAACGCCTTGGTGTGCCGCAACGCGTTGTAGGTCGTGACGCCGGCGCAGCCCATCGGAGCGGCCTCGGCGAAAGAAAGGTCCGTCGGAATCCGGGCCATCGCGTTGGCAGGCACGGTGACGGACTCGGCGTAGCCGCCGGGATAGTGCCAACTCGGTACTTTCCCGTTGGCGCAGTGGATGAAGATCCCCTTGCGACAGGGATCGCAGTGGTAGCAGCAGCCGCCGAACCAGCCGACGGCAACCCGATCGCCGACGGCGAACTCCTCGACCCCTTCGCCCAGTTCGGCGATGGTTCCCGCGATTTCATGCCCGGGAGTCAACGGCCAGGACATCCCAGGGAAGCCGCCGTTGACGAAGTGCACGTCGGTGCCGCAGACACCGCACGCGTTGATCGCTATGCGCGCTTCGCCCCGGGCCGGCGGCGGGGTTTCGACGTCGACGACCTCCAACGGCGCGCCCGCCGACTGAATGTGGACAGCCTTGTGAGTGGGCATGCGGTTCCCCTGTCGTGAGCCGTGTCAGTGCACTACGGGGCACTGCGCGGCAGTGCTGTTGCTGTGGTAGTCGACCTGCCAGTGCTTGATGCCGTTGAGCCAACCCGACCGTAGCCGTTCGGGTCTGCCGACCGATTCGATATCGGGCATCGCGTCGGCGATCGCATTGAACATCAGGTCGATCGTCATCCGCGCCAGGTTGGCCCCGATGCAGTAGTGCGCGCCGGTACCACCGAATCCGACATGCGGGTTGGGGTCGCGCTTGATGTTGAAGGTGAACGGGTCGTCGAATACGTCCTCGTCGAAATTGGCTGAGCGGTAGACCATTACCACCCGCTGGCCTTTCTTGATCTGCACACCGGACAGCTCGTAGTCCTCGAGTGCGGTGCGCTGGAACGACGTGACGGGGGTGGCCCACCGGACGATCTCGTCGGCGGTGGTGACCGGGCGCTCCCGCTTGTACAGCTCCCACTGATCGGGGAAGTCGGTGAAGGCCATCATGCCCTGCGTGATCGAGTTGCGCGTCGTCTCGTTGCCGGCGACGGCCAGCAGGATGACGAAGAACCCGAACTCGTCGTCGGACAGCTTGTGACCGTCGACGTCGGCTTGGACCAGCTTCGTCACGATGTCTTCGCCGGGGTTCTGCGCCCTATCGGCCGCCATCTGCATCGCGTACATGATGAGTTCCACCGAGGCGCTGATGGCGTCGTTGGTGGCGAATTCCGGGTCCTGGTCGCCCACCATCTGGTTGGACCAGTGGAACAGCTTCATCCGGTCTTCCTGCGGCACGCCCAGCAGGCCGGCGATGGCCTGCAGCGGCAGCTCACACGACACCTGCTCGACGAAGTCACCGGAGCCTTGCGCGGCGGCGGTGGCGACGATGTTCTTGGCCCGCTCGTTGAGGTCGTCACGCAGGCACTCGACGGCCCGCGGCGTGAAGCCGCGGGAGATGATCTTGCGGAGCCGGGTGTGATGCGGGGCGTCCTGGTTGAGCAGGACGAACTTGCCCCGCTCGATCTGTTCGCCGACGGTCCCGTCCTTGTAGCGCGGCAGCGCGGTCTTCTCCAGGCTGGAGAACACGTCGCTGCGCCGCGAGATCTCCTTGACATCCTTGTGTTTGGAGACCACCCAGAACCCGCCGTCGTCGAATCCGCCCACCCCGAGGGGTTGTTCGTTCCACCAGATCGGCTCGGTGCGTCGCAGCTCGGCCAGCTCTTCCACCGGCAGTCGCTCGGCGTGGATGTCCGGGTCGGTGAAATCGAACCCTGGAGGCAGATTGGGGTTCGGCATGAGGCCCACTCCTCGGTACGTATCGATACGAATTCTTCTAGTCAGGTTCTAGTGCCAAATAAACCATTGCCGCACCGCGGTTGGGAAGCACCAACGCAAACTCGTCCGAGCCGAACTGCAACGTGTTCACGGCACCTGTTCACCGTCCGGCGGACCAACCCGGCAAAACGTTCTTGTGGCGCACGGGACAATCGTTATGCTTTGGTGCAGGTCACCGGCGGGCTTTGGGGACCGGGAAGACAGACACCGAGGGTGGAACATGATTCGCGAACTACTTACCGCCGCGGCCGTCACGGGCGCCGCAGTCGCCGTCGCGCCGTATGCCGTCGCCGACCCCGGGCCCTGGCCAGGCGATGTGCCCGGGATGAACTATGACGCGTCGCTCGGCGCGCCGTGCGACAACTATGAGCACCACATCTTCGGACGCGGCCCCAGTGGCCAGGCCGAAGCGTGCCATTTCCCACCGCCCAACCAATTCCCGGCGGCCACCACTGGCTACTGGGTGATCTCCTACCCGCTGTACGGAGTCCAGCAGGCCGGCGCGAAGTGCCCGGGCCCGCAGTCCGCGGCCCAGTCGTCCAGGGGCCTGCCGATGCTGTGCCTTGGGGCGCAGGGTTGGCAAGAGGGATGGTTCACCGGCGCCGGGTTCTTCCCGCCCGAGTCATGACCGCCCGGCCAGCCGAATCGCCGGTCCCACGCTGGCTGCGGTTCGTGATGGCCTCCGATCGCGCGGGCTCGGCGTGGTACATCGGCGCCGGCTTCTTCTTCGCGCCGGTGCTGGCTGTGCTGGCGCCCTGGCCGCTGCTCACCATGGTGCTGTGGTGGTTGATCGCGGCGGCGGGCCTGTGGCTGGGGTTGCTGGGCATCGCGATGGCCGTCGGCCTGGCACGGATTTTGCGGTCCGGCGGCGAGATATCGAGGACTACTGGCGCACGCTGGTCAACTACTGACGGGGCTAGAGTCATACGCGAGTCGTTTGGATTCGGGCAACCCCAGAGGAGACTTCGATGGCCATCCACCCCAAAGACGCAGTCGACGCGGTCCGCGACATCGCCAGCAACGCGGTCGAAAAGGCTTCCGACATCGTCGAGCACGCCAGCGACATCATTCGTGGCGATCTCTCCGGCGGAGTCAGCGGCATCGTGCAGAACTCGATCGACATCGCCACCCACGCGGCCGGCAGGACGATGGATGTCATCAAGGGCCGCCACGAGGACGACCTGGAAGACCTCGACTAACGCGTAAGCGGGCCGCCGTCAGACGGTGGCGGCCTGGTTGAGTTCGTCGAGTCGGGATGTGGCGTCGAGATACTCCTGCACCCACCGCTCGATGACCGCGGCCGTCTTCTCCACCTTGTTGAACTGGCCGACGACCTGGCCGATCGGGTTGAACGCGACGTCGATGCTCTCGTTCGGGTACCTGTTGGTGGCCCGCACGGCGATGCCGGACACCATGTACTGCAGCGGCATGCCGAGCGGCTTCGGGTTGTCCGGGTTCTCCCAGGCCTCGGTCCAATCGTTGCGCAGCATCCGCGCCGGCTTGCCGGTGAACGACCGGCTGCGCACGGTGTCGCGGCTGCTCGCCTTGGCGTATGTGGCCTGTTGAACGGGGGTGTTGGACGCTTCCTCGACCATCAGCCACTGCGAGCCGGTCCACGCGCCCTGCGCGCCCAGCGCCAGGGCCGCGGCGATCTGCTGCCCGCTGCCGATGCCGCCGGCGGCCAGCACCGGAACCGGCGCCACCTCCTTGACGACCTGGGGCCACAACACAATCGAGCCGACCTCGCCGCAATGGCCGCCGGCCTCGCCGCCCTGGGCGATGATGATGTCGACGCCCGCGTCGGCGTGCTTGCGGGCCTGCGACGGCGATCCACAGAGAGCGGCGACCTTGCGGCCCTCGGCGTGAATGTGCTTGATCATCTCGGTCGGGGGAGTGCCGAGTGCGTTGGCGATCATCGCCACCTTCGGATGCCGCAGCGCCACCTCGACCTGCGGGGTCGCCGTGGCTTCGGTCCAGCCCAGCAGCTGCAGGCTGTCGCCGTCGGCGTCCTCGGTGGGCACGCCGTGATCGGCGAGGATCTTCTTGGCGAAGTCCAGGTGCTCCGGCGGCACCATTTTGCGCAGCGTCTCGGCGAGTTCCTCGGCCGACAGGTGGGAGTCCATGCCCTCGTATTTATTGGGGATGACGATGTCGACGCCGTAGGGGTGGTCGCCGATGTTTTCGTCGATCCACTTGAGTTCGATCTCCAGCTGCTCGGGCGTAAAGCCGACGGCCCCGAGCACGCCAAAGCCGCCGGCCTTGCTGACCGCGACCACGACATCGCGGCAGTGGGTAAAGGCGAAGATGGGGAACTCGATACCGAGTTGGTCGCAAATGGCAGTGTGCATGCCTGTGCTCCTGAGGGCGCTCGCCGAATTGAAACGTGTTCTAGTTTAGTACGCCCGCCGTGGCCGTGGCCAGACAGGTCCCGCGTGTGGCGACTACTACCCGTCGCCCGGCGCCCGTCAGACGGTCAGCGTCCGCGCCAGCCACAGGGCCAGCAGCGTGAGCATGCACGCGGCACACACGACGTGATCGCGGCCGATCGCTCGCGCCAAGCGGGATTGTTCGACCGTCCCGTCGTCGCGCTTGCCCAGCCGAACGGCGCCGGGCACGGTGTGCGTCAGTGCCAACACCACCGGGACCCCCGCCAGCGCGGCGGAAGCGACCAGCAGCCAGCCCGGGTCGCGGTCGCGGGTTGCTTCAAAAGTTAAGGCGCCCAAAAGGACCACCATCACGAGGGCGATGAGCCGGCTCATCGGGCGCGATGTGGTGGTGGCACGGTGGTAATAGTCGGCGATCGACGCCAGCACCGGCTCGGGCAGCTCGTCACCGCGCGCCTGCCCCCAGACCTGGCTGTCGAAGATCAGGTCCATCCACAGCACCGCGAGCAGGAAGCCGGCGCAGGCCGTGATCAACGGGGCCATGACGCTCACCTCCGATCGGCCGCCCTCGCCGATTAGAACAGGTCTGTGCGCGCCTCGGGTAGCGTGACCGGTCATGGGACGGGTGGCCGGCAAAGTGGCCCTGATCAGCGGCGGCGCCAGGGGCATGGGGGCGTCGCACGCCCGGCTTCTGGTCTCCGAGGGCGCCAGGGTGGTGATCGGCGACATCCTCGACGACGAGGGCGCGGCGCTGGCCGCCGACCTGGGCGACGCGGCGCGATATGTGCGTCTCGACGTCACCGACCCGTCGGCCTGGGCGGGCGCGGCGGCGGCGGCCGTGGCGGAGTTCGGCACGTTGGACGTCCTGGTCAACAACGCCGGAATCATCAACTACGGCCCCCTGAAAACCTTCGACCTGACCAAGTGGCAACGAGTCCTCGACGTCAACGTCACGGGGACGCTGTTGGGCATCCAGGCCGTCATCGATCCGATGATCGCCGCCGGTGGCGGCTCGATCGTGAACATCTCGTCCATCGAGGGCCTGCGGGGCGGGCCGTGGGTGCATGCCTATGCGACCTCGAAGTGGGCGGTCCGCGGCCTCACCAAGTCGGCGGCATTGGAGTTGGCGCCTAACAACATTCGGGTCAACTCGATCCATCCGGGCTTCATCCGGACGGCGATGACGGAAAAGCTTCCGCAGGACGCGCTCAACATCCCGTTGGGGCGGGCCGGCGAGCCCCAGGACGTGTCGGCGTTCGTCCTGTTCCTGGCCAGCGACGAGTCGGCATACGCGACCGCCGCCGAATTCGTCGTGGACGGCGGCCTGGTGGAAGAGGTTTCGCACAAGAATGGGTAGCGGCGGACGGCGAATCTGACGTAATTCCCCAGCGAGTGAGTTATTTTTCCGTCATGAGTGAGACCGTGCTCATCACCGGCGCCTTCGGTCTCGTCGGAACGGAAGCGGTCCGGCGGTTCGCGGCCGACGGCTGGCGGGTAGTCGCCACGGCCCACCGCCAGGCCGACGAAGAATTGCCGCGCGGCGTCGAGACCCGCTGGGTCGACCTGACTGATTCGGCGCAGGTCGAGGCCCTGGTGTCCGAGGTTTCGCCCGACGTCGTCGTTCACCTCGCGGCCGTCATCCCGCCGTTGGTGTACTGCGACGCCAAACGCGCGCGCAGGGTCAACGTCGACGCCACCGCGGCATTGCTGCGTGCGGCCGAAAACCAGCCACGCCCACCGCGTTTCCTGCACGCGTCGAGCTGCGCGATATACGGCGGGCGCAATCCGCACCGCCATGCCGACCGAGTGGGCGTGGACACCCCGCCTCGGCCCAACGAGCTGTACGGCGCCCAGAAACTCGAAGCCGAGCAACTGGTGCGGTCCTCGAAACTGGACTGGGTGGTGTTGCGGCTCGGCGGGGTCCTCAGCGCCGACCCGTCGGCCATGCCGTTCAGCCCCGACATCGTGTACTTCGGCAGTGCGCTGCAGTCCGACTGCCGGGTGCACTGCGTCGACACCCGGGATGTCGCAACGGCTTTCGCGGTGTCCGCGCGGGCGGACGTCGTGGGGGAAATCCTGTTGATCGCCGGTGACGACACATTCCTGCTGCGCCAGGGGGAGATAGGGGCGGCTATGGCGGCCGTTCAGGGCATGGCGGGGCTGATGCCGCGGGGCCGGCCCGGTAACCCCGACGACGCCGATGATCAGTGGTTTCCCAACGACTGGATGGACGTCACCCGCGCGCAGCAATTGTTGGGATTTCAGCATCACTCGTGGCCCGACATGCTGGCCGAGTTGCGCGCACACGCCGGGTGGAAACGCCACCCGCGGCGACTGCTGGCCCCCCTGGCGCGTCAGGTCACGAAGCGCCAAGCGGCCTATCGCAACGAGCCCGGACCCTACACCGACGTGTGGAAAGCCTTGCGGGCCAGGTTCGGTGATACGGCGCCGGACATCGTCAGACCCGAATGAGACTCGCCGGCTGAAGCGGCGAACCCGAGATGGCAGCTGGCAGAGCAGTTTTGCTGACCGAAACGGCGCCAATCGGTGTCGGAAGGGGAGGGTCGGGTATACGGTCCGCGTGGTCTCACACCAGCGCCTTCCCAAACCGATACCCGACGACCTGCGCCGCTTGGCCGCCGCACACGGTGTGGCCAGCTCCTACCGCAACGAGCGGCGCGAGCCGGTGACGGTCGACGCCGACGTCGTGATCCGCGTGCTTGGACTGCTGGAGGTCGAGGCGGGCACCGAGGCCGACCGCCGCGCGGAGTTGACCCGGTTGGACGAACGCGGCCGCGCGGGCGTGCTCGCACCCACCGTCGCCGTGCGGGTCGACGGGCGGCCGCAACCGATGCCCGGAGCGGCCCTGTTGGTCGGCGAGGATGGCGGGCAGATCGACGTGCGCGACGAGCTGCCCCGCGACTTGCCACCGGGTTGGTACCGGCTGCATACGCGCGACGGCCAGCAGGTCACCCTGATCGCCGCGCCTCCGCGGGTTCCGCTGGCGCCGGCCACCTGGGGGTGGATGCTGCAGCTGTACGCGCTGCGTTCGGACCGCTCGTGGGGGATCGGCGACCTGGGTGATCTGCGGGGTTTCGTCCAGTGGACCGCAGCCGAGCACGGAGCCGGCGCGGTGCTGCTCAACCCGCTGCACGCGCCCGGACCCACGCATCCGGTGCAGGCCTCGCCCTACACCCCGTCCAGCCGACGGTTCGCCAACCCGTTGGCCCTGCGCATCGAGGACCTCGCCGCCTACGACCGGGCCGATCCGGATACCCGCGCGGAGGTGGACGCGCTGCGCGTCTCGGCGACCACCGAGCGCATCGACCACGACCTGGTGTGGGCGGCCAAGCGGTCGGCGTTGGAGTTGCTCTGGCGCGCCGAGGGCCGGCCAGGCACGCTCGACGGGTCACCGGACTCGCAGGCGTTGCGTGATTTCGCCACCTACTGCGCGCTGGCCGAGCGGCACGGCGGCCGGTGGACGCAATGGCCGGAGCCGCTGCGGGACGTCGCGGGGCCGGCGGTGACCGAGGCGCGCCGGGACCTGGCGCCGCGCATCGCGTTTCATGCGTGGGTGCAGCAACGGTGTGCCGAGCAGCTTGCCGCCGTGCGCGATGCCGCGCGCCAGGGCCGCATGAGCCTGGGCGTGTTGCACGACCTCGCCGTGGGCGTCGACCCCGGTGGCGCCGACGCGTGGGCACTGGCCGACGTGCTCGCCACCGGGGTGAGCGTCGGGGTGCCCCCCGACAACTTCACCCCGCGCGGGCAGGACTGGGGGTTGCCGCCGTGGCGGCCGGACCGACTGGCCGCCACGGGCTACGCGGCGCTGCGCGACATGGTGCGCGCCGTGCTGGCCCACGCGGACGGTCTGCGGATCGACCACGTCGCCGGCCTGTGGCGGCTGTGGTGGATCCCGCCCGGCGACGGCCCGGATCGCGGTACCTTCGTGCACTACGACGCCGACGTCATGCTCGCGATCCTGGCACTGGAAGCGCACCGCGCGAACGCCACCGTCGTCGGCGAGGACCTGGGCACCGTCGAGCCCGAAGTCACTGCGGCGCTTGCTGACAACGGCATGCTGGGCTGCGCGGTGTCGTGGTTCACCCGCGACCTTTCCGCGCCCGACGAGCCCCTGCTGCCGCCGGACAAATGGCCCGCGAGAGCCGCCGCGAGCATCTCCACCCACGACCTGCCGACCGCCGCGGGTTTCCTGCACGGCGAACATGTCCGGGTGCGCGCCGAGCTGGGCCTGCTCACCGACGTACCGGCCGAGCTCGCCGCGGCCGAAAAAGAACGCGCCGAATGGCTGACACTCTTGCGTTCCGAAGGGCTGCTGCAGCAATCCGAGCCGGACGACGCGGCGATCATCGCGGCGATGCATCGGTTCCTGGCGGCGACGCCGTGCCGGCTGAAGCTGGTCTCGCCCTACGACGTGCTCGCCGAACTCCGACAGCCCAATCTGCCTGGCACGGTCGACGAGTATCCGAACTGGCGGCTCCCACTGCCGAAAACACTGGAGCAGCTGCGCCGCGACCCCGCCGTCGCCGAGATCGTCGGCTTCTTCCGCGACGGCGGCTGAGACTGTTCTCGGTCGGCAGGATGTGCCGGTTTGCCCACCTTTCGCGCATCAAGGTGTCGCTGCGAGGCGGGCAAAAGCCATATGCCGCTTTTCTTTTGGCACGCGAGACTCGTGCGACCGAGGTTACGGCGTGTCGCCGCACATCTGCGCACGCTCGCGAGCACGCGACGGGACTCAGTCGGACGGCCTCGGAGGGAAGGCGGCGCGCTGGCGGATCGCGTCGGTGTAGGCGTATACCCGCCCGGGAACCGTCCCCAGGACCGCGACGGTGCGGCCCTGACGCCCGAACGCCGCGACGAACTCCGGACTCTTCGAGTCGCCCTCGACAATTTCGAGCGCGTCGTAACCGGTTGGCACGCCGAGCATCTGGATCTTGACGTCATACTGGTCGGACCAGAAGTAGGGCAGCTCGTCGTACGCCGGTGCGCCGTCCGGGCCGGCGAGCAGCGTTCGGGCCGCGGCCGCGCCCTGACGCGCGGCGTGGTCCCAATGCTCGACGCGCAGGTGCCGCTCGTACACCGGGTGCCACCAGCGCGCGACATCGCCCGCCGCGACGATATCGGTGCCGCCCTCGACCAGGCCCGTGGCGTCGCAGACCACGCCGTCGTCCACCCGCAACCCCGAGCCGTCCAGCCAGTCGGTGGCGGGAGTCACGCCCAGACCCACGACGACCAGGTCGGCGGGGACCTGCGAGCCGTCGGTCAGCAGAACGCCCTCCACCCGGCCGTTTCCGACGAACTCGTCGACGCTCACGCCGAGACGGATGTCGACACCGTGCCGGCCATGCAGCTGGGCCCAGCACGGCGCCAGTTCGTCGCCCAGTGCGGCCGACAGGAGGCCGTCGGCCTTTTCGACCAGCACGACGTCCAGTCCGAGCGATCGGCAACTCGCCGCGACCTCGGCACCGATGAACCCGCCGCCGACCACGACCACCCTTGGGCGGGAGCCGAGCCGCTCGCGGATGGCCAGGCAGTCGTCGACGGTGCGCAGCAGCAGCACCCCGTCGGGGACGGGACCGCCCGGCCACTCGCGCGGAAAGGCGCCGCTCGCGATCACCAGGCCGTCGTATGTCATGGATGTGTCCCGATCGGCGTCGCGCACGTGGATGGTGCGCGAACCGGTGTCCAGCTTCAACGCCGACGCCCCGCGCAAGACACGCGCCTCGAAGTCGAATTGCGCTGCGAGGTCGACGCCGGCCCGGTGCACCTTGCCGGTCAGAAGCTTTTTCGACAGGGGCGGCCGGTGGTACGGGGCGTGTCGCTCGGCGCCGACGACGGTGAGCTCGCCGTCATAGCCGTCCTGGCGCAGGGTCTCGGCGGCCCGGGTTCCGGCCACGCCGGACCCGACGACGACAACGTGCCTGAACTTCCGATCTGGCGGCATGCGGATCAGTCCTTTACCGTGATCGCCTGGGTGGGGCAGGACACTTCGGCGCCCTTCAACTTCTGGTTCAGCTCAGCGGGCGGGGCGTCGTCGAGGACGTGAAGCCCGTCTTCCCGGACGTCGAACACCTCGTGGCAGATGCTCATGCAGACGCCGTTGCCGTCGCAGGTGTCAAGATCGACCGAAACCTTCATCGGACCTGGACCTCCGCTGTCTCGTCGGACGGCCTCGGCGATTCGACGTGCGCGCCGTCCCTTATCTGGCGCGCACGCTCGCGCGCCGCCTTGGCCACCGGCGAATACTCCAGGTAGTCGATCGCCATCTGTGTGGACGCTTCACCGCCTGGATGGTGGCTGGGCCGCATATAGCGGATGGGCGAGGTCACCAGCAGCTTCCACGGACCGGGTAGCCGGTACTGCCGCGCTGCCCGCAGCCAGTCACGCCAGCGCCACTTGTCGTCGATGGTCGGGTCTTTCTCCATCAGGTACTTCGCTCCGGCGATCCACCAGCCGACGAACAGCGGGGCGGTCATCAGCATCGAAAACGCCCTGATGAAGTAGTTTCCGCAGACGTGCTGGTAGACGTCGAAGACGAGCGATCGGTGCTCCACCTCCTCAGCGCCGTGCCAGCGCAGCAGATCGAGCATCATCGGGTCGGTCCGCGCGTAGTCCAGCCCGCGATTGGTCAGCACCCATTCACCCAACATCGCGGTGAAATGTTCCAGCGCGGCCACATCGGCCAACCGGCGGTACAACCACCAGCGTTTCATCGCCGGCGGGAAGAACTTGGGCGGATCACCGAGGCTCACCGAGAGCGTCTTGCCGAGCCGGTCGGTGTACGGCGTGGTCTCGATGCCCTGTTCGGCAAGGTGGTCCAGCACCACCTGATGCGCCCAGGCGTGCCACGACTCCTGCTGGATGAACGGCTTGATCGCCGCCTCCAGCTCCGGGTCGTCGACCATCGATGACGCCTCGAGGACGGCCTTGATGAAGTGCCGCTCGCCCTCCGGCAGCAGCAGGTGCAGGACGTTCATCATGTGCGTCGAGAAGGGGTCGTCCGGCACCCAGTGCAGCGGCGTGTCCGTCCAGTCGAAGCGGACCATCCGCCGATATTTCGGATGTCCGTCGTGGTGCAGCGCGACCTCTGGCATGAGAACCCCTTCGGGCGATGTGTGACTTGGTTCACCTCGACTCGTACCCGTGTGTACGGCCGGTTATGCGTACCGGCGGTCCCGGTTTTTCTGACAGTTGGCTGTGTGATCAGACGACGCCGTTTTCGGGCGGCCACCCTTGATCGCGCCGGGCACACCGGGGTAGCGTGGTGCACGCATTACGCAACTATGGGTAGCGTAATTGTGGTCCACCGAAAGGATTGGCGCGATGCGCAGCCTGTACGCCGGCCTGCCCTTCACCACGTCCACACCGGAGATCGCCGAGGCGCTGCAGGACGTCAGCATTCCGACGCTGCTGCTGTCGCTGGTGCACATCACCGGCGACCCGCGCTTCATCCGCGACTACAAGCAGATGGGCCTGTTCCTCAACGAGGTGCAGGGGTTCATGTCCGAGGAGGACAAGGCCCGGGCCCGCGGCGAGGCGGTGCAGGTGCTCGCGGACTACCGTGACCGCGGCTGCCCCGAGCCGGCTGCGCTGAGCGCCGAACTCATCCGCGAAATGCTGGACTGGGCCGCGTGCGAGCAGGTTTCCGACGACTACCTGCCCATGGTGCTGGAAGAGATGGACCTCGACGGCGTCGACCCCCGCCGTCCCGCGGCTCTGCCCGTCGACGCGGCGGCGGAGATCGAGGCCCTTGTCGTCGGCTGCGGGGAATCCGGCATCCTGGCCGGAATCCGTCTCACGCAGGCCAACATTCCGTTCACCATCGTGGAGAAGAACGCCGGTCCGGGCGGAACCTGGTGGGAGAACAGCTATCCCGGCGCCCGCGTCGACGTCGCAAACCATTTTTACTGTTACAGCTTCGAACCGAACAACGACTGGACCCATTTCTTCGCCGAACAGCCCGAGCTGCAGGACTACTTCACCCAGGTGATCGCCAAGCACGGCCTGGCGGAGCACGTGCGGTGGAACACCGAAGTGCTCGCGGCGGAGTGGGACGATCACGACGGCGTCTGGAGGGTCTCGTTGCGTTCGGCCGACGGTCAGACCAGCACCGTGCGCGCGCGGACTCTCATCACCGCCGTCGGGCAGCTGAATCGGCCCCATCTGCCCGAATTCGAGGGGGCGGACACGTTCGAGGGGCCGTCGTTTCACTCCGCGGCGTGGGACCATTCCGTCGACCTGACGGACAAGCGTGTCGCCCTCGTCGGGGCGGGGGCCAGCGGCTTCCAAATCGCGCCCGCGATCGCCGACGACGTCGCGCACCTCACGGTGTTCCAGCGCACCGCCCAGTGGATGTTCCCGAACCCGATGTATCACGACGAAGTCGGCGACGGCGTGCGTTGGGCGATGCGCCATCTTCCGTTCTACGGCCGGTGGTACCGGTTCCTGTTGCTGTGGCCCGGCGCCGACAAGGGACTCGACGCCGCACGCGGCGACCCGGATTACGCGGATCAGAGCTATGCCGTCAGCGACATCAACGCCGCCGCGCGAATGATGTTCTCCCAGTGGATCACCAGTCAGGTGGACGAGGGCTCCCGGGACTCCGCAGCGCTGCTCACCAAGGTGATGCCGGACTATCCCGCCACCGGCAAACGCACCCTGCAGGACAACGGCAGCTGGCTGCGGACGCTGCAGCGTGACAACGTCGAACTGGTGCGCACCCCGATCCAGCGGATCACGCCACGCGGCATCGTCACCGAAGACGGTGTGGCACACGACGTCGACGTCATCGTCTACGCCACCGGGTTCCGGCACACGGACGTGCTGTGGCCGCTGAAAATTGTCGGCCGCAACGGGATCGACCTGCACGACATGTGGGGCTCGCGCCCGTACGCCTACCTCGGCATCACCGTGCCGGGCTTCCCCAACCTCTTCCTGATCTACGGGCCGGGAACGCATCTCGCCCACGGCGGCAGCCTGATCTTCCAGTCCGAACTGCAGATGCGCTACATCGACCAGTGCCTGCGGCGGCTGGCGGAAGAGAACCTGCATTCGCTGGAGCCGACGGCCGCGGCGGCCACCGACTGGCATGAACGGACCCAGACCGAGATCCGGAAGATGGTGTGGTCGCACCCCGCCGTCAAGCACTCGTACTTCAAGAACGCGGACGGGGAGATCCACACCGTCAGCCCGTGGCGCCTCAACGAGTACTGGGCCGCGGTGCGCCAGCCCGACTGGGCGCAATTCATTGCACAAGAACGAGAGTGAGCATGCCGATATGCGCACGGTAGTCGTTGACGGACCCGCCAGCATCCGGGTCGACACCCGCCCCGATCCGGCACTGCCGGGTCCCGACGGCGCGATCGTCGAGATCAGCGCCGCCGCCATCTGCGGATCGGATCTGCATTTCTACGAGGCCGACTTTGTGATGCCCGACCCGATCACCCTCGGCCACGAGGCGATCGGCACGGTCGTCGAGGCCGGGCCGCAGGTGCGCAACGTCCGCGTCGGCGACCAGGTGATCGTGTCGTCGGTGACCGGCTGCGGTGCCTGCCCGGGGTGTGCCACCCGCGACCCGGTGCTCTGCCACTCCGGCTTTCAGATTTTCGGCGGTGGCGTGCTGGGCGGCGCACAATCCGATCTGCTCGCCGTTCCCGCGGCCGACTTCCAGCTGCTCAAGATGCCCGACGGCATCAACACCGAGCAGGCGCTGCTACTCACCGACAACCTCGCCACCGGCTGGGCCGGAGCGCAGCGCGCCGACATTCCGTTCGGCGGCACGGTCGCGGTGTTCGGACTGGGCGCGGTCGGGCTTTGCGCGCTGCGTAGCGCGCTCTTCCAGGGCGCCGCAACCGTTTTCGCCGTCGATCAGGTCGACGGACGGCTGGACCGCGCGGCCGGTTGGGGGGCGACCCCGGTCAAGGTTCCTGCGCTCGAGGCGATCCTGGCCGCGACCGGCGGTCGCGGCGTCGACTCGGTGATCGACGCCGTCGCCACGGATGCCTCACTCACCGACGCGCTCAACGCCGTCCGGCCGGGCGGCACCGTCTCGGTTGTCGGCGTGCACGACCTGAATCCGTTCCCCCTCAACGCGCTGGGCTGCCTGATTCGCAGCACCACCCTGCGAATGACCACGGCGCCGGTGCAGCGCACCTGGCCGGAGCTGATCCCACTGCTGCAGTCCGGCCGGCTCGACGTCGACGGCATCTTCACCACCACGCTGCCGTTGGACGAGGCGGCCAAGGGGTATGCGACCGCGGCTTCGCGGTCGGGGGACAGCGTCAAAGTGCTGCTGACGCCCTAGTCTTCCGGCTGCCGGAGCACGTGACCGGCAAAGTGCCGCAATCTGCGCACCGGCCCGCGGCGGCCCGAGACGAGACACATGACCGGCCAGCCGTGGACCGCGGCCTGCGCCGCCATACCCGAGCGCGGGTTGACCGGCCGCGGGCAACCCACGAGCGTCATCGACGCCGCATCCTCGTCGCCGTCGGCGTAGAAGTAACTCTGTTGCAGCGCAACGTCGTTGTCGACACAGAACTGCTGGACCGCGGCGGCCTTGGTGACGCCCCAGACGACGGGTTTGACGATTCCGCCGGTAAGCCGGCCGTGCTCGTCCAGTTCGAAATGGTTGCACTGCACGTTGTCGATACCGAGGAATCGGGCGACGGGCAGCGCCTGGATGGACAGCGCCGATGAACTGAGCACCACGGTGTGCCCGCATTCCTGATGCGCCTGCACGATGTCGCGCATGTGCGAGTAGACCCGCGGCGCAACGCGTTCGACGAACAGTCGCTGACCCAATTCGTCGAGCACGGCGAGGTTCTCACCCCGCAGGTAACCCGCGGCCCGGATGATCAGGCGCTCGAACTCCAGCCGGCCGAACTTGTAGCGCAACGCGGCTTCGAACACCCCCAGCAGCTCGCCAATTCCGGCCTGCCGCCGCCGGATCCGGTCACCGACGTGCACCGCCGCGGTGAAACCCTCGACCAGCGTGCCGTCCAGGTCGAAGAATGCCCCGACGCACGGTCCGGGTGAACTGGCGCTGATCTCGGCCATCGCATCGGCCGGGGAGAGCCTGGTGACCATTACCATCGCGACACCTCACCGGGTAGCCGTTATGTACTGCGAGTGCATGAACGCGTCGATCTTCACGTCCACATCCGGTGGGGTCATGCCGTATCCGGCTTGCAAATCCAGTGTGTTGCGAACGGGTTCGACGGCCCAGCCATGCGCGGCCAACCACTGCGCCGGGTCGGTCTTCGGCTCGTAGGTGAGCGCGGAGAAGTCCACGTCGCCGGCCATGTTGACACCGGGATGGTCGCGTTCCAGGGCTTCCAGTTGATCGTGGTCCAGGCGTGATCCCAACGCGCCGATGGCGATTCGGCTGCCCGGCGCGCACAACTCGGTGATGCGGGTGAACAGCGCGTGCTGCGCGTCGTCGGTCAAGTACGGCAGGATTCCCTCCACCGACCAGGCGCTGGGTTGCCTGGGGTCGAAGCCCGCCGCTTGCAACGGCGTTGGCCAGTCGGTGCGCAAGTCGGCGGCAACCTCACGTCGTTGCGCTTTCGGTCCGGCGCCGCGCTCGTCGAGAACCCGGGCCTTGAATTCCAGGACCTTCGGTAGGTCGATCTCGAAAACCGTTGTCCCGTCGGCCCAGTCGAGCCGGTAGGCGCGGGAGTCCAATCCGGCGGCGACGATCACCGCCTGCCGGATGCCCGCGCCGTCGGCAGCGGCGGCGGCGTCGAAAAAGTCGTCGAAGAACCGGGTTTGCACCCCGTAGAGGCGGGGGAAGGCGGTCTCGTCCGCCGAGGTGCCTGGATTGGCAAGCACCCCCGACAAAAACGCGTCCCCGGTGGCTTCGACGAAGTGCTTCGCGAACTCGTCACGCACCAGCGGCTGCGGGCTGACAGCGTGCAATGCGCGCCAACCGGCCACCAGCAGCGCGGTATAACCCACGCCGCTCACGATGTCCCAGTGGTCGTCGTCGGATCGCAGGGAGCCGAACTCAGGTGCCGTCATCGGACGCCCGTCATGCCGCCAAAATACCCGCAGCGGCACCGTCAAAGCTCGAGAATCACCGTTACTGGTCCATCGTTGATCAATTCGACACACATATGTGCACCGAACACGCCGGTTTCCACCTGGGCGCCCAGCTCGCGCAGCGCGTCCGCGAACGCGCTTACCAGCGGCTCGGCGACCGCGCCGGGAGCCGCGGCGTTCCAGGACGGCCGACGGCCCTTGGCAGTGTCGGCGTAGAGGGTGAACTGGCTGACCACCAAGATCGGCGCCTCGGCGTCGGCGGCGGATCTTTCGTCGGAGAGAATCCTTAGGTTCCAGAGCTTTTCGGCGAGCCGGCGGGCTTTGCCGTCGTCGTCGCCGTGGGTGACGCCGACGAGCGCCAGCAGGCCCTGCCCCGCCGGCCGGATGGCGCCGACGACCTCGCCGTTGACCGACACCGACGCCGACGAAACCCGTTGCACCAGAACCCGCATGGCCTCGATGCTGCCAGGTACGCTCGATGGATGTCCGTGCTGGTCGCGTTTTCCGTCACTCCGATGGGGGTGGGCGAGGGCGTCGGCGAGATCGTCGCCGACGCGGTGCGGGTGGTCCGCGAATCTGGCCTGCCCAGCAAGACTGATTCGATGTTCACCACGATCGAGGGCGATACCTGGGAAGAGGTGATGGCGGTGGTGCAGCGCGCGGTCGAGGCCGTCGCCGCCCGCGCGCCCCGGGTCAGCACGGTGATCAAGGCGGATCTGCGGGCCGGGGCCGTCGACGCCATGACGCACAAAGTCGAGTCCGTCGAGCGGTATCTGTCGCCGAGTTAGGCCTGTACCGCTCACCGGGCGGCCCGCCGGGCTCCTACACACGACACACGGCAGAGTTTGGTCGAGTGCGCACATGCGATGTCACTTCCGATCACCACACCGGGCATGCCGGTCGCCGCGGCAGCGGACGTGGCGGCATCGGTTCGCCGGGTGGCTCGGTGTCGGTCACGCCGGTGCAGCCCCTGTCTTCGGCAGGGGCAATGCCGGCGCCGGCGGTCCCCGCAAAAGCCAGCAATTAACGGGTAGGTAAGGCGATACTGAGCCGACGCAAACCACCAAGTCGGAGGCGCTGATGTCCCACTTGATCGCAATACCCGACCTGCTGACCGCGGCAGCGAACGATGTAGCCGGCATCGGCTCCTCGCTGGGCACGGCCAATGCCGCGGCCGCCGCGCCAACGACCGCGATGCAGGCCGCCGCGGGCGACGAGATATCGGCGGCGGTCGCCTCGTTGTTTTCCGGTCACGCCCGGCAGTATCAGGCGCTGAGCCGTCAGGTGGCGGTGTTCCACGACCACTTCGTCCAGACACTGAGCCGGGCGGGCGAGGACTACGCCGCCACCGACGCGGCGAGCGCTGGGTGGTTCTCGCCGTGGAAGTTGTTGACCGGGCGTCCGCTGGTCGGCGATGGTGCCAACGGTATCGCCGCGGGCGCCCAGGGCGGTGACGGCGGCTGGCTGTTCGGCAACGGCGGCGACGGTGCCGCCGGCGGGGCCGGGCAGGCCGGCGGCAGGGGCGGTGATGCCGGGCTCTGGGGCAACGGCGGCAACGGTGGTGCGGGCGGCACCGGCAGCGCGGGCACCACCCCGGTGGCCGGCGCGCCGGGTAGCGAAGGCGCTACCGGTGGCACCGGCGGCAACGGCGGCAGGGGCGGGGCCGGTGGCGACGGCGGGCTGTTGCACGGCAACGGCGGCGCCGGCGGCCAGGGTGGCCAAGGCGGCGTCGGTGGCGTTGGCGGCCGCGGCGCCGACGGCGCCCTCGGCGGCAGTGCGGCCAATCCGAGCGTCGATGGCGGCAATGCGGGCAATGGCGGCGCCGGGGGCGTCGGCGGAAATGGCGGTGCGGGCGGGGCCGGCGGCAAGGGCTCGACGTTCGGCGGGCATGTCGGCGCGAACGGCAACGGGGGTAACGGCGGAAACGGCGGCGACCCCGGCCAAGGAGGCACCGGCGGCGCAGGAATGCAGGGCACCGCGGCCCACCCCGACGGCGGCAACGGCGGCAAGGGCGGTGATCCTGGAACGGTAGTGGGTACCGGCGGGCACGGCGGAGCGACCGGAGGCAACGGATCGGGCGCCGCGGGCAATGGCGCATCGGGCCACGCGGTCACCACCGGCGGCGACGGCGGCGCCGGTGGGGCTGGCTACAACGCCGGCGAGGTTGGCGCGAATCCCGGTACCAACGGCGGCAATGGCGGAAACGGCGGTACCGGTGGCAAATACGGCAACGGCGGCGTCGGCGGCGACGGCGGCAACGGAGCGGTCGGCGTCCACGGCAGCAACGCCGGGGCCCCAGCCAACCCAGGCCCTGACGGGGGCGACGGCGGCAAGGGCGGCAACGGTGGCAACGGGGGCAACGGCGGTACCGGTGGCTCGGCGTCGGGCAACGGCGGCGATGGCGGCGCGGCTGGCACCGGAGGTAACGGAGGCGCTGGCGGCGACGGCAGTGCGGGGGCCAACGGCCTGGTCAGCGCCAGCAATCCTCGCGGTAACGCGGCCGACGGCGGTAATGCCGGCAACGGTGGCAATGGTGGCGACGGCGGTACCGGTGGTCTGGGCGGGGGGACAGGCGTCGCCCATCAAGGCAACGTAGGCCTGGACCGTGGCGCCGGAGCTGGAGGCAACGGCGGCGACGCTGGAATCGCCGGCAACGGTGGGCAAGGGGTCTCCGGCGAATCCGCGGGCCGAAATGGGGGCGATGGCGGGCGCGGAGGCGACGGAGGCAACGGCGGTACAGGCGGGACGGGTGGCACCGGCCAAGGCACCGGTGCAGGTGGGACCGGGGGGAACGGCGGCGCTGGCAGCGGGGGCGGTCTGGGCGGCGCCGCGGGCACCGCGGACTCCCTGCTCGACGGAGGCAAGGGCGGCGACGGCGGCCATGGCGGCAACGCCGGAGCCGGGGGAGTTGGTGGCGGCGCTGTGGGCGCGGGCAGCGGCGGCGCCGGCGGCGACGGAGGTGTTGCGGGCAGAGGCGGCGCCGGCAGCATCGGCGGCACTTCTGGCTTTGGGGGTGACTCCGGCCTGGGCGGCATCGGAGGTGACGGCGGCCGCGGCGGTGACGGCGGGGCCGGCGGTACGGCCTTCGGGTCGGGTAACGGCGGCAACGGCGGGGCGGCCAGCATCGGCTCGGACGGTGGCATCGGTGGCGACGGCGGCCTGACCCGGGGTAACGGAGCAGACGGTGGCGCCGGGGGCAACGGCGGCGGTGCGGGTGCCGGCGGCACCGGCGGGGCCGGCGGCGATGCCCAGCAGGCGGGCAAGGGTGGCGACGGTGGCGGTGGCGGCAACTCCGGCAAAGGTGGTGCCGGCGGTGGCGGCGCCGACGGAACCAAATCGGCCGGGCGACCCGCCGGGATCGGTGGTACCGGTGGCAACGGTGGTGATGCCGCCGCGGCCGGCTCCGGCGGGCATGGTGGCACCGGCCTGACCGGTGGCAACGGCGGCAGGGGCGGCGACGGCGGTGCGGCCGGAGACGGCGGTGTGGGCGGCGGCGGGGGCGACGCCAACAGCGAAGGCTTCGACGGCGGTGATGGTGGTACAGGCGGCAAGGGCGGCCAGGGCACCAGCGGCGGCACCGGGGGCGACGGCGGCAACTACCACGCCGGCGGCAGCTCGGGCGGCGTCGGGTCCGGGGGCGGCGTCGGGGCCAACGGCGGAGGCGGCCACGGTGGCGGCGGCGGAGCCGGTGGTGCCGGTGGCAGCCACGGCGCCCCCGGCGAACCCGGCACGGCCGTCATCGTTCCCGGTGGTCCCGGACAACCCGGCGTTCAGGTCTGATTCCCGGGGGAGTATGAAGACGGTGCGTCTCTCGGCGGTGGCCGCCAGGCAAAACGAGACTCTGAACGACCCGAAAGGCGGACACGAGATGACTGAAGGTACCGGCGGACAGGGTGGTGCCGGTGGTGCCGGCGGACAGGGTGGTGCCGGCGGTCGTGGTGGTGCCGGCGGCCGCGGTGGTGCCGGCGGACAGGGTGGTGCCGGCGGCCGCGGTGGCGACGGTGGCCGCGGTGGTGACGGCGGCCGCGGTGGCCAGCCTGGTCAAGGCGGGGAGGGTGGTGCCGGCGGCGCACCCGGCCAGGGCGGCGCCCCCGGCCAGCCCGGCCAGCCCGGCGAACCCGGCCAGCCCGGCGAACCCGGCCAGCCCGGCCAGCCCGGCCAGCCCGGCCGCTAAGGCCCCGCGACCACCTCGTCGCGTATCAGCGCGTACACCCGCCAGCGTCCCGGCACGCCCTTGAGTTCGTGCTTACCGCGGTCGACGAATCTGCGCCGTGACCCGGTGACGATGTCACGCACCGTCGAGGACACCAGCACTTCGCTCGGGCCCGCCAGCGCCGCCACCCGCGCGCCGATGTGCACCGCCAGGCCAGCGACATCCACCCCGCGCACCTCGACCTCGCCGGCGTGAATGCCGACCCGCACCTCGATACCCAAAACGCGTACTGCAGAGACGATTTCGTCGGCGCACGCGATCGCGACACTCGGGCTGACGAACGTCGCCACGAAGCCGTCTCCGGCCGTGTTCACCTCACGTCCGCCGAACCGATGCAGCTCGTGGCGCACGATCGTGTCGTGGTTGTCCAGCAGGTCGCGCCAGCGGCCGTCCCCGAGCGCGGCGGCGCGCTGCGTCGACCCGACGATGTCGGTGAACATGACCGTCGCCAGCAATCGCTCGGCGTCGGCACCCCCGCGTACCCCGGTGACGAATTCCTCGATTTCATCGAGCATCGGCGCGGCGTCGCCGACCCAGTACAGGACGTCGGCGCCCGGCAATTCGACAAACCGCGATCCCGCGATGTGCTCAGCGATGTAACGGCCTTGTCCAAGGGGGATGAATTTCGCGTCGACGCGGTGCAGAACCATTGTCGGGGCGCTAATGCGCGCCAGCGCATCCCGCACATCGGCCTCCGACAACGCCCTGGCCACCGCCCGTGCCATGCTCGGCGGCCCGGCGCGGTTCCCCGCAAGATCCCACCACGTGCGAAACACGACGTCGTCGGCGACCGTCGGCGCGACGATGCGAAGCACGTCGAAACCCCGCTCGACGGCGTCCGGCTCAAGGGCGACCGTCAGGTACGGATCCAGCAGATCCGGCTGCGCGCCGACCGGGTAGTCAGGCGCCCACAACGCGCGAGCGGAGCCGTTGACCACAATCAGGCTGCGTACTCGCTCGGGGTAATCGGCGGCCAGGACGAGCCCGCTCATCGCGTGAAAGTTGGGCGCGAATATGGTCGCCGTCTCGCAGCCGATCGCGTCCAGGACCGCGATCGCGTCCTCGGCCCAAAACTTGGGCTCGAGCATGTTCATCGCTGGATTTCGCGAGGACAGGCCGACGCCACGCTGGTCGAACCGGATCACCCGGTTGAACGCCGCCAGCCGCCGGTGGAACCGGTGCAGCGCCGGCTCGTCGTCGATCGAGTCGATCGGGACGAAAGGGCCGGGCAACACCAGCAGATCGCTCGGGCCTTCACCCAGCACCTGATAAGCGATATCCATGTCGCCGCACTTGGCGTACCGAGTTCGCGGGGCCTGTGCCACGAGGCTCAGGCTAGATCATGCTGAAACGGCGCCTGTGGCTTACGGCGCCCTGGCCGAAAAGCAAATTCAATGATCCCTGCCGAGTGATAGCTGAATATGCTTGGCGAACTCGGCAGCGACGGGCAGCAGCCCCGGCTGAGTCGACGGGGGCTGCGCGCGGGGCAACCGGCACGCTTTAGGCTCGTCCGGGTGAGCGCACGCGCGGGCATCGTGGTCACCGGAACCGAAGTCCTCACCGGCCGAGTGCAGGACAGAAACGGCCCCTGGATCGCGGACCGACTGTTGGAGCTGGGCGTCGAACTCGCCCACATCACCATCTGCGGCGACCGTCCCACCGACATCGAGGCGCAGCTGCGCTTCATGGCCGACCAGGGCGTGGACCTGATCGTCACCAGCGGCGGTCTCGGCCCGACGGCCGACGACATGACCGTCGAGGTGGTCGCCCGCTTCTGCGGTCGCGAGTTAGTGCTCGACGAAGTGGTCGAGGAGAAGATCGCCAACATCCTCAGGCAGCTGATGGGTCGCAACCCCGCGTTCCAATCCGCCTTGGAACCAGGCACTTTCGACTCGATCCGCGCCGCCAACCGCAAGCAGGCCATGGTTCCCGCCGGCGCACAGGTGCTCGACCCGGTGGGCACCGCGCCGGGCGTCGTCGTACCCGGCAAACCGACCGTCGTCGTGCTACCCGGCCCGCCGCGCGAGTTGCAGCCGATGTGGCACACCGCCATCGAGGCGCCCGCGGCGCAGGACGCTATCGCCGGCCGGACCGTCTACCGGCAGGAGATGCTGCGGATGTTCGGGCTGCCCGAGTCCGGGCTGGCCGAAACCCTGCGCGACGCCGAAACCGCGGTGCCCGGCTTCGGGCGGCTCGAGATCACCACCTGCCTGCGGCGCGGGGAGGTGGAGATGGTCACCCGCTACGAGCCCGACGCTGCCGACGCCTACGTCCGGCTGACCCAACTGCTGCGGGACAAGCACGGTCATCAGCTCTACTCCGAAGACGGCTCCACCGTCGACGACCAGGTCGCCCGACTGCTGGCGGGGCGCCGGATCGCGACCGCCGAGTCCTGCACCGCGGGCCTGCTGGCCGCGCGGCTCACCGACCGGGCCGGGTCGTCGGATTACGTGATGGGCGGCGTGGTGTCCTACTCCAACCAGGCCAAGGCCGAGCTGTTGGGCGTCGACCCGGCGCTGATCGAGGAGCATGGGGCGGTGTCCGAGCCGGTGGCCGAGGCGATGGCCGCCGGTGCGCTGCAACGCTTCGGCGTCGACACCGCCGTCGCGATCACCGGGATCGCCGGCCCCGCCGGGGGCACGCCCGAAAAGCCGGTGGGCACAGTCTGTTTCACCGTGGCCCTGGCCGAAGGGTCCCTGGATACCCGGACGATCCGACTGCCGGGAAATCGCTCCGATGTCCGCGAACGCTCGACGACGGTGGCGATGCACATGTTGCGCCGCGCGCTGAGTCTGTAGCGAGGCCCCCTGGCGCGAGGCCCCTCGCTCGGCTAAGTCGCTCCCTTTGGCAGGAAAGAACTCTCGGCGGTGCCGAACTGAATCCCGGTGGCGTCCTTGCCAATCAGCGTAAGGCCCGCGACAGCGATCAACACCGGAATGATCGTCACGGCCAGTGCGAACGGGTAGCCGTGCGTCTCGGCCAGGTGTTCCTGGATCGGCAGATTGAACGCGGCCAGCAGGTTACCCAGCTGGTAGGTCACGCCGGGGTAGAGCCCGCGAATGGCGTCCGGCGACATCTCGGTGAGGTGTGCGGGGATCACGCCCCACGCGCCCTGCACGCAGATCTGCATCAGAAACGAGCCCAGGCACAACATCGCCGCGGTCCGCGAGAACGCGAACAGCGGCACGATCGGCAGACCCAGCAGGGCACAGAACACCACGGTGTAGCGGCGGCTGAACCGCTGCGACAGCGTGCCGAAGAACAGGCCGCCGATGATCGCACCGACGTTATAAACCACCACGATCAACTTGACGGTCGAACTGGCCAGCCCCGCGCCCTGGTTGGCCGTCGCATGCAGGAACGTCGGGTAGACGTCCTGGGTGCCGTGGCTCATCCAGTTGAACGCGGTCATCAGCGCAACCAGGTAGAAGAACCGGCGCACGACGGCGCCGTTGCGCAGCACATCGCGGATCCGGGTGCTGGTCAGCTTCATCCGGTCCTGGGCCGCTTCCCACACCTCGGATTCCTGCACGCGGTACCGGATGATCAGGCTGATCAGCGCCGGCACGATCGACAGCCCGAATAACCAGCGCCACGACAGGTGCAGCCAATCCATCACCACCAGCGCCGCCACGCTGGCCAGCAGGTAGCCGAACGCGTAGCCCTCCTGCAGCAGCCCGGAGAAGAAGCCGCGCCGCTCGACGGGGACCTTCTCCATCGCCAGCGCGGCACCCAGTCCCCATTCGCCGCCCATCCCGATGCCGTACAGCAACCGCAAGATCACCAGCACAGTGAAATTGGGCGCGAACGCACACAGGAACCCGACGATCGAGTAGAAGATCACGTCCACCATCAGCGGCAGGCGCCGGCCGACCCGGTCGGCCCACAGCCCGAAGATCAGGGCGCCGACGGGCCGCATCATCAGCGTGGCGGTGGTCAGGAATGCGACCTCGGCCTTGCTGTGGCCGAACGTCTTGGCGATATCGGCGTAGACGAACACCACGATGAAGTAGTCGAAGGCGTCCATGGTCCACCCGAGCATCGCTGCGACGAACGAATTGCGTTGGTCACCGGTGATCTTTTGCGTTGCCACGTCAGCATCGTTGCCTAGCGCGAGTAAGTTCGCCAGATATGCGGATCATCGACGCCGACGGACACGTCGCCGAGAACCCGACGCTGGCCGCCGAAGCGCTCAAGCGCTGGCCCGAGCACGTCAGCATCAGCACCGAGGAGCGGCCCCGGCTCGTGATCGAGGGCCGCCGGTACCCCGAGGACGAGGGACCGGGCGCCGGCTGTCCGGTCCAGCACGGCATCACCAAGGCGGCTGGCCTTAACTGCGCCACCGCGGAGGGCATGCTGGGCGACGCCGACCGCGACCACCTCGACACGATGGTGCTCTATCCCAGTCTCGGGCTGTGCGTGCCCAGCCTCGAAGAGCCCGAGTTCGCTGCCGGTTTCGCGCGGCTCTACAACCAGTGGATCGCCGACTTCTGCGCGCCGACGGGCGGCCGGTTGCGGGGCGTCGCCGTGACACCCGTCGAACACGGCCACGTGGCCATCGACATCATGCGCGAGGCCAAGGACCTGGGCCTGGTCGCGACCCTGGTGCCGCCGGCCCTGAAGACCCGCAACCTCGACCACCCCGACCTCGACCCGTTCTACGCCGCCGCCGTGGACTTGCAGATGCCGCTGGGCATCCACGGCGCACCCGGCGTGCACCTGCCCAAGATCGGCGTCGACCGGTTCACCAACTACATTCAGGTGCACTGCGTCAGTTTCCCGTTCGACCAGATGACGGCGATGACGGCGATGGTCTCCGGCGGGGTGTTCGAGCGGCATCCGCAGCTGCGGGTCGCCTTCCTGGAGGCCGGCGCGGGGTGGGTGCCGTTTTTCATGGACCGACTGCACGAGCACTACGAAAAGCGGGGCGACTGGGTCGAGCGTGGCTGGCGCCGCGACCCGCACGAATACCTGAAGGCAGGCAACATCTGGGTCACCTGCGAGCCCGAGGAGCCGATCCTGCCCGGTGTGATCGACGTGCTCGGCGACGACTTCATCATGTTCGCCAGCGACTACCCCCATTGGGACGGAGAGTGGCCCGAAAGCACGAAACATCTGCGCACCCGCCCCGATATCAGCGAACAATCCCGAGAAAAGATCGGCGGCCGTAATGCGCAACGCTTTTACAGCCTGAACTGAAAGGATCGACGTATGGGCCCCTTCCTGCTGCGTGCCGCGTTAACCGGACTCGCCCTTTGGCTGGTCACACTGTTTGTCAAAGGCCTGCATTTCGTCGGCTATCACAACGACGCGCAGAAGATCGGCGTCATCTTCGCCGTCGCGGTGGTCTTCGGGCTGGTCAATGCGTTCGTCAAGCCGATAGTGCAGATCCTGTCGATCCCGATGTACATCCTGACGCTGGGCCTTTTCCACATCGTCATCAACGGCTTCATGCTGTGGCTCACCGCCTGGATCACCGAGCACACCACGCATTGGGGACTGCAGGTCGACCACTTCTGGTGGGACGCAATCTGGGCGGCGATCCTGCTGTCGATCGTGAGCTGGATCCTGTCGTTGGTGACGCGGCGGATCCGGCGAAGCACCTAAAACTCGATCGCCCGACCACCGCCTCTGACCTCCGAATTTCGGTAGTTGACAGCGCTGGTTGTCAGCCCTTGTTGCACATATGCTTAGCAACACCGCGAAAACGGGCATACCTTTCCCATGACGCAACGCCGCTGGTGGCCCTTCTGGCACACAGGAAGGCGTCACCTATATGCACCCCCCGCACCACGTAAAGACGGGAACCCGCACAGGATGGACGCTGTTGGGATCGGCGCATTTCCCGCCCGTTCGAGCACGCGGTTACGCCCACATTTCGGTGACACCCAGAGTGGTCTCCGGGCATTCACCGAATGCAGTGGCTCCGCGGTCGTCGTTCACGTGGGCGGTGATATCGACGCCAGCAACGAGAATTCCTGGCAGCGGTTGCTGAGCCGCAGCGCATCCATCGCGATCGCACCGGGTCCATTCGTGATCGACGTCCGCGAACTCGAGTTCATGGGGTCCTGTGGCTACGCCGTGCTGGCCCAGGAGGCCGAACGCTGTGAGCAGCGCGGTGTCCTGCTGCGACTGGTCACCAGTCAGCCGGTGGTGGCGCAGACCATCGCCGCGTGCGGACTGCATCAACTGCTGCCCATGTATTCCTCGGTGGACAACGCGCTGTCGCCCACCGGCTAACAGCTCCGGCCGCCCAACGTGCGGCCAGCTTCACGTTCCGGCGATCAGACGCAGCACGTCGCGCGCGCATCCCCACGACAACGTCACCCCGTTGCCGCTGTGGCCGTAGTTGTGGATGCAACGGGCCCGCCCGAGCGACTCGGCCTCCACCCGCACCGTCGGCCGGTCTGGCCGTAGTCCCGTGATCGTCTCGAGCACCTCCGCGTCGGCCAGCCGAGGCTGGATCCGACGGCAGCGCTGCAGGATGCGATTGGTCAGCGCAGGATCGGGAGTGAGGTTCCAGCGGTCAGCGATGCTGATGCCGCCGCACACTACGCGCCGCGGGTGCGGGAAGTAGCAGGTCCACTCCGGGTCGCTGTCGATCTGCAGAAAGAGTTGCCGCAAACCGGGATTGGACAGCACGACGTGTTGACCGAACCGCGGGCGAACTGAATCGTCGCCGGTCAGCGCCCCGGCGGCCAGCCCGGCGCAGTTCACCACGATCGGCGCGGCGTCGGCGGCCTCGGTCAGCGAGCGCACTGGTCGGATCTCGATTTCGCAGCCGGCCGCGGCCAATCTCCCGGTGAGGTAGTCGAGGTAGTGCGGCATGTCGATCATCGGCACGGTGGCGTGAAACCCGACGCGGAAACCGTCGGGGACGTCACCGGCATCGGCCGGACGCAGGTCGGGAATCAGATGAGCCGCGGACGACATCGCGTCGTCACCGGTCAGATCGCCGACAGTCAGCGCGGGCGCCAACTGCACGCCGGTGGCGGGGTCCTGTGCCAGCTCACGGAACACCCCCAGCGATTCCGCGGACCAGGCCAGCGTCTCGGCGGCACGTTTGCCCGGCCGCGGGGGAACCCACACCGCGCCCGCCACCGCCGACGTCGTCTGTCGCGGCGGCGCGGCCGTCCACACGCGCACCGGCCATCCCGTTTCGGCCAGACACAGCGCAGAAGTCAAACCGCTCACGCCGGCACCGATCACGACCACCTGCTGGGGGGCCGTCATGGCGGAATCGGGGCCCGTCAGGTCCCCGGCACTCGCTGGCCGTTGGGGCCGAGCAGGCCGTTGAGGGCGCCCAGGTCACCTTGGAGCTGGGCTCCGGCGATGGGTCCGGGCACGGCCGGCGGTGCCGCCGCGCCAGGGGTGTTCTGCCAGGGCTGGCAGCCGTTGGTCTTGAATGCCTTGTCGGTCGCTTCGATCTGCACTACCTGCGGCTTCTTGCTCAGCGCATTGTCGATGAGGTTGCCGTCGGGGTTGCCCAACCGCTTCCAGTAACAGGTGCCGTTGCCGACCGGTCCGCCGGAGCTGTAGGTGCCCGGCGCGATGTCCTTGCCGACCAGGTAGGTGCCGTCGTGGTCCATAGCAGGCTTGGGTGCGGCGGCGGGCGCCGGTGCGGGACCCGGCGGGGGCCCGGACGGCGACGGCTCCGGATCCGCGCCGGCGACTCCCGCGGACGCGACCGCGCCCGCGACCAGCAGCCCCGCCGCCAAAAGCCTCTTCGCATCCGAAGCCGACTTGAACCACATAGCGAACAGGTTACCGGGATGAGCAGCCCATTTCGAATCCGCTGAAACGAATGGTGGCCGCGCGGCGACAAAACCAACGTGAACGCGCCGACGCGTTGGTGCCGCAGAGTTGTGGCCGCCGTTGCGATGGGCTGCGTGCTCTCGCTGGCCACACCGTCGGATGCGAGCGCCGATCGGACCAAAGGCGCCACGACCGACCGCAACCCCCTCGGCGGCTACGAGGGGTACTGCACCTGGGGCGCCCAGGAGCAGATACACGAGCACACCGGCTACTACGCAAAAGCACTCACCGGAAACGCCACCGACTGGGCCGACCAGGCCAGGGCGGCGGGCTGGACGGTGGTCAGCGACCCGGAGCCGCACTCGATCGCCGTCTACAGCACAGCGCTGGTCGGGGGCTACGGACACGTCGCCTGGGTCGACGCCGTCAGCGGCAACCGCATCACGCTCATCGAGATGAACAACGGCACCGGGGCGAGCGAGGCCAACGGATTCCGCTCGACGGGCTTCAACGAATTCGACGTGCTCACCACCGAAGCCTGGCCGGGGATGAGCTTCATCCTGATCCCCTGAGGCGTGCCGCCGGACTCACGCGTCCGCGAAACGGTAACTGGTCCCCACGGCGGATTGGCTCACCCGGTCGCCGTACGCGTCGGCCAGCGCATGGACAGCCCGCCAACCCGTGCAATGGCCGGCGATGATGTGACGAATCCCGAACGGCGCCAAGGCCTGCACCGTCTGGCCGATGATGCGTTCCATCACCCCGCCCAGGTGCAAACCACCCATCACCGCATGTATCGGGATGCCGGGAAAGCGGCGGTTCACCTCGGTGCACACGTTGACGATGCCGGCGTGCGAGCACGCGCTGAAGACGATCAGCCCCAGGCCGCGCACATGCGCCACCAACATCCTTTCGTCCAGCAGCAGGGGATCGGGCTCCCAGGCGGCGTCGTCGGCGGTACGGCAAAGGTGATCCGACCGGCCCTTCTCGAACGCACTGACCCGTGGAATCTCGCCGCTGTAGTAGAAATGGCCCTCGAGCAGGCTGCGTTCGCCGGCGTCGTCGACCACGACAGCGCCGTGGGCCCGCATCTGCGCGGGTGTCGGGACCTTTTCGGTCGGCATGACCAGCCCGTCCGCGAGCGTCACCGCGCGTTCCCGGAACATCAGCGGGTTGACATGAACGGTCACCGACCCGCGCTGCGCGACGATCGAATCGATCGCGTCGACGAGCGCGCCCATGTGGTCCCAATGGCCGTGGGTGACCGCGATGTCCTCCACGTCGCCAAGGCGGATGCCGAGGCTGGCGCAGTTGCGCAGGAAGGCCGCACCCTCCGTGCCGGTGTCGAACAGGATCACGTGTTCCACGGACCCGACCCTCGACGTCAACCGCAGGCCGTAGCCCAGGTTGGCGACCAGCAGGTTTCGACCCGAAATCACGGTGGCGCCGGCGTCCACCACGTTCGCGAACTCGGACGTGGCGAACGGCGTCTTGGTCACATAGTTGTCGCTGACGTTGTCGCTGAGGACTTCGACAACCAGGGAATCGAGCGGAACAAGCACGTCAGCGTCCTCGGCCATGACGGCACCTTCCCATGCCGGTCTCACCGGGGGCTGCGTTTTCGCCGTCCTGCCCGAATCGGCGCGCTCAGGGCAGCCGCCGCACCTGCCCGGCATAGGCCAGCGCATGCTCGTACGTCTTGAGGTTGTCGCGCGAAATCTTCGCGTGCACAGGACGTTCCAGGAAGAACCGCAGCACGGGGTGGTAGGCGTGATACGTCTCGTGGAAGGTCAGCACCGTGCTGCCGTCGGGCTGTTCCTCGAGCTCGTGGTAGCCCTCCGCACGCGACCACAGCGGCGCGCCGACGGCCACGTAGCGGGACAGCTTGTGCATCTTGGCCTCGGTCACGGTCTCCCAGGACCGCGCCCGACCGCCGGAGAGCAGGTATTTGGGCACCTCGTAGATGCAGGTGCGGACCAGGCCCTCACCGGCTTCGTCACCCTCGTGCAGGATCTCCATGCTGCCGCCAGGCCACTCGAGGACCCGCGGGCGCGGCGAGTTCGGCGGCGCCGGGGGATGCAGCACTCGCCACACCTTCCTCGGGGGCGCATCGACGTGGAAGCGCACGGTGTAGGACTGCATCAGCCCGGATCACCCCAGGCATCCCAGTACGTGATGCTCTCGGCGGGCGGCCGGGCGGCAGGCCGGAAGTCGGTGCCGATCGTGTAGGCCACCGGGAACAGCGCGGCCTGCGTCACGGTCGGCGGGATGCCGAGCAACGCGGCCACCTCCTGCTCCTTGAACAGGTGCATCGTCGTCCACACCGATCCCAGCCCGCGCGACCGGAGTGCGAGCAGAAAGCTCCAGCCCGCCGGAATGATCGACGCCCAGGCCGCCGCGGCGATGCCCAGCTCGGCGGTGTCGATGCGGCGGTCCAGGCAGGGGATGACGTGTACCGGAACCTGGGCCAGCGTGTCGGTCAGGCTCATTGCGCTCTGATACACGCGCCGCGTCTGCGGATCTGTCGCGCTGTTGGCGGCGTAGGCCAGATACTGCTCGCCGATGCTGCGGTACACGTCGGCGATCGCGGCGCGCTTGCCCGGGTCGGTGATCACCAACCACCGCCAGTCCTGGGCATTGCTGGCCGTCGGCGCCTGCATCGCCAGCCGGATGCACTCGAGGATGACCTCGCGGCTGACCGGCCGGGACAGGTCCAGCCGTTTGCGCACCGACCGCGTCGTGGTGAGCAGTTCGTCAACCGATGCAATGTCCACTCGAACCTCAGCTGTCGTCGATGTCTAAGCGTGAGCAAACCAGATTTTCGGCGCAGCTGTCTACGGTGCTGAACCCAGCGCCGCCGCGCCTACGTAGGTCATAGAAGGCGCACACGTGGCCCCGAGTCGACAGGCGTGACCACCGGGGATACCGTCCGTAGCAACGAAGAGCGTTCGGAGCAGAGCGCCTTGCATCCGGGAGGGCTCGGCGTGCTGTTCATGCACGAGGTACACAAAGTGCGCGGGCGCGCCGAAGACGACTTCGAGGCCGCTTACCGGGACGGCTGGATGCCGATGCTCGCCGACGGTGACGACGCCCGATTGCTCTGGTACGCCGATCACGCGCAGGGCAGCGGACCCGCCTATACCGTCGTCACCGTCACCGCGATCCAGGGCGGGGCGGCCTGGGAGCGCCTGGCCCTGCGCGTGCAGCAGGGCGACCTGCAGAAGTGGGTGCGCCGCGTGGACGAACTCCGCCACGACGTCGAGGCCAAGCTGCTGGTCCCGCTGCCGTGGTCGCCGCTGCAGGACGTGTCGCTGCGCGAGGTGCCGGTCGACGGGCGCGAGCACGAACTGAGCCTCTACATGGAAGACACCATGTGGCCCTACCAGGACAAGTTCGAGGAGTACATCGAACGCTGCGGCCTGGTGTACGCCAAGAGCCTCGAGCGCCCCTCGGCGATGATGTCGATCCAGGCGGCTTTCCAGCCGGCGCTGGGCAGCCATCTGCGCCGCGAGGTGACGTTGATGCAGCGCATCCGCCGCCCGGAGGCGCTCCTCGAGCTGCTGCGCAGCCACGTCCCGCCGGAACACCGCGCCCCCGGCACCTGGCTGCACGACGCGCTGGACCTGCGCGATCAGTGGACCAGCCGGCTGCTGCGCACGTCCGCCTGGTCACCCCTGTACTGAGCGTCAGCGACCGCCGGCAAGCGCGACACGTCGTTGCGCCGCGGACTGATCCGGCTGGCCGCCGACACCCATTAGGTCAGCGACGCCAGGCCCGAGCGCACCAGGTCCAGGCTCGTCGCCACCAGTTCCCCGAGGTCGCCGTCGCACCCGCTGCGGCCCCAATGCTCCACCGCCGCAACGAGAGCCGCCGCCAGCGTGGCGCCCGCGACCTCGGCGGTCAGGTCGGGGTTCGGCGCCTGGGGGTGCCGGCCGCGGACGAATTCCGTCAGCACCCGCGCGAACGACGACTGCACCACCCGCAGATGGCCCGCGATACGCTCCGCGCTGATCAGCTCCGCACGCGCCGTCGCCGCTTGGCGGACCAGCTCCAGGTCGTGGGGGAAGGCGGCGACGCTGGCCAGCACCGCGTCGAACAGCGGCTCGGTGGCCGGACGCCCGCCCAGCGCCTCGGCCAGCCATTCCAGGTGCGTCTCGTAGTCACCGAAGAGCACCGCCTCCTTGGTGGGGAAGTGGCGGAAGAAGGTGCGCTCGGTGACGCCGGCCTCCTGCGCCAGCTCCGTTACGGTCACATTGGTGAATCCCTTGCGCGCGAAGCTTTTCAGCGCAGCTTGACGAAGCGCCTCGTGGGTGGATCGTCGGCGCAGCTCGTGGCGATTGGTCGGCGCGGTCGGTTCTGACACCTTCCAATCATGTCAGTACTGACATATTGTTGCCACTATGGGCGAGACGGGCTATGACGCGATCGTGGTGGGCGCGGGGCACAACGGGCTGACGGCCGCGGCGATCCTGCAGCGCGCGGGCCTGCGCACGGTGTGCCTGGAAGCCAACACCTACGCCGGCGGAATGGCGGCGACGGTCGAGCTGATCGACGGGTTCCGCTACGAGATCGCGGGCTCTGTGCAGTTCCCGACAGCGAGCCAGATCACCAAGGACCTCGGGCTCGACACGCTGCCCACGGTGGAGCCGGACGTGATGTCGACCAACATCGGCGACCACGGCGAGGAGCCGATGGTCTTCTACCGCGACCCGATGCGGCTGATGGCCCACCTCGGCGAGAAGCACGGCTTCGACGCCGTCACCGGCATGGCCGAGCTGATCGGCTGGAGCCAGGGACCCGCAAAAGCGCTGGGCCGCTTCGATGTTCGCCAGCCACCCAAAACGATCGACGAAATGTATGCCTGCGCGGCCAACGACGCCGAGCGTCGCGCGATCCACGAGATGCTGTTCGGTTCGGCGATGGACGTGATCGACCGGTACCTGCCCGACAAGGACCGGCACGCGGTCATGCGGGGGATGCTCGCCTTCCTGGCCGTCAACTCCACCTATCGCGGGCCGTACACCCCGGGCAGCGCCACATGCCTGGCGTTCGCGCTGGCGGTGCCCCAGGACGATACAGACAGCACCGCGATGATGACCAAACTCAGGGGTGGCATCGGCGCGCTCACCGAACACCTGCGCGAGCTGTTCATCTCGCACGGCGGTGAGATCCGTTTTCGCGCCAGGGTCGAGGAGATCCTGGTCGAGCGCGGCGCGGTGACCGGCGTACGCCTACGGGACGGCTCGACGCTGTCCGCGCCGATCGTCGTGTCCAACCTGTCGCCGGACTGCACGCTCACCGAACTGATCGCCTCCGAACATGTTCCGGCGGAACTCATCTCGCGGGTGTCGGATCGGGATCACCGGGCCTCGTTCGTGCAGATCCACTTCGCGCTGGACGGGCTACCCGAGTTCGCCCCGCCGTACGAGCTGCTCAACGAGGAGGGCATGCAGCAGTCGGTCGGCATCTTCGGCTCCCCGGAAGAGCAACAGCTGCAATGGGAAACCTGCCGCCGGGGCCTCATCCCTGACAACCCGTCGATGGGAATGCAGATACCGTCGGTGCACGATCCGGCGATGGCCCCACCCGGCAAGCACGCCGCCAGCGCCTACGCCTACGCGTTTCCCGTGGAAGCCAGTCGGAATCAACATGGGCACCTGAAAAACGAGATGGCACAGCGGGTCATCGACAAGATCACGCGGCTAGCCCCGAACTTCAAGGACATCGTGATACGTCACATCACCTTTGCGCCGTATCACATGAACACCATGTTCGGTGCCCCCGCCGGCGACTTCTGCCACGGCCTGCTGCACCCGGATCTGATGGGCCCCAACCGCCCCGGCCCCAAGGGCTTCCTCGACATGGCGATTCCGATCGACGGTCTCTACCTCGGCGGCGCGGGCTGCCATGGCGGCCCGGGGATCACCTTCACGCCGGGCTACAACGCGGGTTATCAGGCGCTGGACGACGCGTCCTAGCGGCGGTTGTCAAAGCCTTATTCGTACAACCTGATTCACCCGTGCAGCGCGAGTTCGAAGGTCCCGGTGAGCTGGGCATGCCCGGTCGCGGCGCCGGCAATCGTCTGGGCCGCCTGGGCGCCGGCCACGTGGCCGGGGATCTTGTAGTCGTTGGGCAGCTGATACAGCGTGAACCGGTAGTGGTGCACACCACTGCCCGCCGGCGGGCAGGGACCGCTATAAGACTTCTGCGCCTTGGTATTCGGCAGCACCTTGCCCCCACCGGGAATCTGCCCCTCCGGGACGCTGCCCGGGCCGGGAGGAATTCCCGTCACGATCCAGTGGACGTACGCCCCGCCCGCGGAGTCCGGGTCGTCCACGACCAGGGCCGCACCCGTCGGCGCCGACCAGGCCAACGGCGGCGAAATATTGGTCCCTTTGCAGGTGTACTGCACCGGAATCGCGGCGCCGTCGGCGAACGCTGGGCTGGTGATCGTCAACGGCACGTCGGCGGGCGCCGCCGCGGCGGGCCCGACGGGACCACCGAGGCCGAGCACCGCCAGAAGTGCCAGCCCCGCACCGAGCCCTCCGATGCGCCGAGATGCATTACCCATGGAGGACAGTCTTGCTGACCGCGATTCGCATCGCCAGCGCTACTTGGCGCGCTTTTTCTGCTCCAGCACCCGCTTGCGCAGGCCCTTGGTGGCCAGGTCCATGATTCCCTTGGTTCCCTGCTTGATCAGGAATCCAGGGACCGGGATGGTGAGGTCGATCATCAGGTCGAAGTGGACCTTGGTGGAATCGCCCTGCGGGGTAAGCGTGTACCGGCCCTCCTGCGCGCGTTGCCCTTTGGCGCTGACCAGCGTCCAGCTCACCCCGTCGTCTTCGGACGCATAAGCCAGTACCTGCTCGTCAGGAATGCCCACGACTTTGACGACCTGCTTGGCCAGGAGCGGACGGCCCTCCTCGTCGCGCTCCAAGACTTCGACCGACTTGGTCGTCGGGAACCACTCGGGCAACTTTTCGAGGTCGTACAAGACGTCCAGGATCTCGTCCGGGGTGGCTTCGATGACGATGTCGCGGTTATCTCTGACTGCCATTGCGCAGATATTGCCAGATTCGCGGTGCCAAAAACACCGTGCGGGCCTAGGGCCGGCCTAGGGTTTGCCTAGGGCACCAGCACCACCTTGCCGAAGTTTTCCCGTGCGGCCAGGATTCGGTGTGCCTCGGGCGCTTCGGCGAACGGCACGGCCGCATGAACGATCGGGTCGGCCGTTCCGTCGTTGAGCGCCTCGGCCAGCGGCGTGATCCACGGTTCCAGCGTGCCGCGATCGTCCCACAGTCGCAGCATGTTCAGGCCGATGACGGTCTTCGAGTCAGAGAGTTGGTCGAGCAGATTGAAGCCGCGCAGCATCGCCAGGGCATGCGGCGCCGCCTTGCGCAGCGAGCGCTTTTCGCCCTCCTGCATGTTCGAAACCCCGTAGCCCACAAGCCGTCCACCCGGGCGCAGCAGATCATAGGAGCGGCGCAGCGACGTGCCGCCCAGCGCGTCGAGCACCACGTCGTAGGGCTCAAGACCCTTCCACCAGCCGTCGCGGCGGTAATCGATCGCGCGGTCCACGCCCAGCTCGGTCAGCCGCTGATGCTTTCCAGGGGAAGCAGTGCCATGCACGACGGCCCCGCCGGCCTTGGCGAACTGGATCGCCGCGGTGCCCACCCCGCCTGCCGCGGCGTGGATCAGGACCCGCTCGCCGGGGCGCAACGACCCGTAGCCGTGCAGCCCGGCCCAGGCCGTCGCGTAGTTGACCGGAACCGCCGCGCCCTGTTCGAAGCTCAGCGCATCGGGCAGCGGCACCGAGTCACTCGCGGCGACGTTGACGATTTCGGCGTACCCGCCGAACCGCGTGCCGGCCAGGACCCGCTGGCCCACCCGGGCTTTATCGACGCCGTCGCCGACGGCGTCGACGGTCCCGGCCACCT
This sequence comes from Mycobacterium sp. NGS68, assembly GCF_059812195.1. Classification (NCBI taxonomy): domain Bacteria; kingdom Bacillati; phylum Actinomycetota; class Actinomycetes; order Mycobacteriales; family Mycobacteriaceae; genus Mycobacterium; species Mycobacterium sp. NGS68. The sequence continues at coordinate 168,589 of NZ_JCALCE010000011.1, forward strand.
CATAACCGACCACCGCCGGAAGCTTCGGCGCATCGGGATACAAACCGACGCGGGCGAGGTGGTCGGCGAAGTTCACACCGGCGGCCCGGACCGCGATCCGCAGCTGCCCGGGACCCGGCGGCGGCGGGTCGGGCCGCTGCTGCACCCGCAAGACGGACGGGTCGCCGTGCTTGGTGATGACAACTGCACGCACTATTGCCTCCTCGAGCCGGGCGCCGCCTCGACGCGGGCTTAGTTAGCGTACGGGTCCGCGTTGCCGGCGACGACCACTTCGTCGCCGGACGCGGCGTCGGCCGGCAGCAGCGGCTGGATGCCGTATTCGGCGCGCAGTTCGTCGAGGTCGCGCGGGGCCGCGGCCCAGAAATCCCAATCCTCGGACAGCACGTCGGTGGTGGTCGACGCGCCGCGCTGCCAGCTGATCAGGAATTTGATCGGGTCCAGCGCGCCCTGCTGGGCTCCGATGCCGTTGACTTCGTGGCCCACATGCCATTCGAAGATCACCGGCAGGATGTGCGCCCGCAGCGCGTCCCGCCGGTGCATCGCGCCGGTGAACGTGCTGACCAGCAGCTCGCCCTGGATCGAGGTGCCGTAGCCCGACAACACGTGCAGGCCGTCGTGCGGAACGGCGAAAAGTTCTGTGAAGGCGTCTGTTTCACCGGGAAAGGCAAACCCGTGCTTGCGGAAATGGGCCCAGAACTGATGGCCGTAGCTACGCTTGGGCAGCTCCTCGAGCGCCCAGAACCGGGCGGCCAGCCGCTTGTCCTCGTCGGTCTGCGCCGTATAGGGCGTCATCGGCGCAAGCACGTCGTCGGGGGTACCCCAACCCGGGAACGTCGAGCGGTTGCGACGTGTCATGTCGGCCATCGCCCATGCCAGATGTCCGCGCGCCACCTGCAGGATGTCGCGCACCCAGCCCGCACGAACGTGCATCGCGTGGGCGTACTCGACCACCTTGCGCAGCCGCTCGGCATCGATGTGTCCGTCAGCCAGTGCGGCGCAGGCGATCAGCGCGGCCGCGTGCTCGGCCAGCTCCCGGTCGGGCCCGACCGCGCGCGCCAGGTCCTGCGGTTCAATGCGCGGCAGCGTGCTCACGTCGACGTGCAGAGCCGGGCGGAACAACAGCCGTCCGGCGGCGACCACGACCCCGTCGCCGCGACCCGAGCGCGGATCGTCGGCAACCGGAATCTGTTGCACCACACGGTGTGCGGCGGCGAGGATCGCGTGGGCCTGCTCGGCGGTCGCGCCCTCAAACATTCCGGTGCGCCATCGCGCCGCCCGGTGTGCTCACGTGCCGGCGTACCACGCCGTTTTCACCGAGCGGTTCTGCGGCGACGGCAGCTGCGGATTGCCGGCGCCCAGCGCGCCCACCTTGACCGACCACATCGGCTGCGACCGGTCGATCGCCGTGCTGCGGGCATCCGGCCCCGATCCGAGTACGTTCAGGTTTGCGTTGTTGCACCCGTAAACGCCTACCAGACCGTCGTCGCGGCCGCCCCAGGCGCCGCCGTTGCGCAGCCGGCATCGCGTGCCGTCCTCGAGTTCCAGCGCAAACGGCTCGGGCGAGGTCGGCGCCTTCACGTGTGAAAGCTCTCCGGTGTAGGTCACGCGGTGCAGCCCTTTGTCCCACGGATCGTTCAGACACAGCAGGGACCCGGGGGTTCCCGCCCAGCACACGTCGGCCGCCGCCGCACTCGGCGCGCAGAAGTAGACGTTGCCGGCCACCGTCGAGGGCGACACCGTGCAGTCGAAGACCTCGGCGACGGTGTTGGGGTCCGAACCGGGCAGCAGCCGGTAACCGTTGGCCGGTTGCCCGTTGGCGTCGACGGCGACGACCATGATGACGTGAGTGCCATTCATTGCGGTCGGATGCAGCGAGCCGCCGTCGTTTGTGGGCATCTTGTTGAAGTGGATCAGCAACCACGTCGCGCCGCCCACGACCACGACCACGAGGGCGATCACCACGAGGATGATCCGGCTCGGAGACTTCCACCCCATGCGCGAATCCTACCGACGCGTCTCGCGCGACTGCGGCCAGCATTCTTTTTATGAATTTCGTTTGGGAACGGTTGGCGGACGGCGTATATCGCTGTCGGCTGCCCTTTTGCGACGTCAGCGTCGGGCTGGTGCGGGGGAGTGCCGGGGCACTGCTCGTCGACACCGGCAGCACACTCGCCGAAGCCGCCGCAACCGAGGCCGACGTTCGGCGGATCACCGGCGGCCCGGTGAGCCATATTGTGTTGACGCACAAGCACTTCGACCATGTGCTCGGCTCGTCGCACTTTGCCGGGGCGGAGGTGTACTGCGCTCCCGAGGTCGCCAGCTACCTCGCGTCGGGCACCGGGCTGATTCGCGACGACGCGCTGAACCACGGCGCGGACGCCGACGAGATCGACCGCGCGATCGCCGCCCTGCGGCCACCGCAGCACGAAATCCACGACGCCGTAATCGATCTCGCCGACCGCCGCGTCACCGTGCGCCACCCTGGCGGTGGCCATACGACCGCGGACCTGGTCGTCGTCGCTCCCGGCACCGACGGTCGGGTCGTCGTGTTCACCGGCGATCTTGTCGAGGAGTCCGCCGACCCCGCCATCGACCGCGACTCGGACCTGGCCGCGTGGCCGGCAACGCTGGACCGGGTGCTGGAGCTCGGCGGACCCGACGGCATCTATGTCCCCGGCCACGGCAGTGCCGTCGACGCGGAATTCGTACGCCGTCAGCGGGATTGGCTGCGACGACAGCCGGGCGGCCGGTCCCGGTAGCCGCCAGCTACTTCGTGGTGCAGGCGGCGATGAACGCGTCCGGGTCGGTCACGCTGAGCACCAGCTTGCTCAGCCGCACCGACCTCACCCAGACCTTCGCCTGGACCGGGGGCTCGATCGTCAGCGCCACCAAGCCATTACGCGACCCGTTGACCAACCAGCGCGAGCCCAGCCCATGCACGCCGGCGCTGAACACCCGCTCGTTGCTCGGTTCGGCCTGCCTGATCGACGCGAGGGGAATGTCGGCGGTGAACGCCCAGCCCATCTTCACGCGCAGGGTTCCGCCCTCGATGCGGAGCTCGCTGTTTTTCGGTCCGAGGCCCACGGGCACCGCCAGGGGGCGGTACCAACTGTCAAAGCGCAATTCCGGCTGCACGGCGGACACACTACTCGCCGCCGGGCCGTTTGGGACCGCTGTGGCGAGACGCCCCGGCAGGTGCCGCGGCCAACCCGCGACCGCCGGCGTCAGCCTCGGTGAAAACAGTTACGGCCCAAGGATTCAACAGTCGAAGCGATGAGTCCCTAGTGACCGATGATTTAATCGCCCGGGCCGGGGATACACTCTGTCAGTCAGCGGAACCGTGCTGAAGAGGGAGCGTAAACCGATGGCCATCGTCGAATCGGACACCGAGGTCCATTCACCTTTCGAACAAAACTTTGACAATGAAGTAGCCGCCACGCAGCGATACATCGACGGCCCGCGGTTTAACGGGATAACCCGCCTCTACACGGCCCGCCAGGTAGTGGAGCAGCGCGGCACCATCCCCACCGACTACACCGTCGCGCGTAATGCGGCAGCGGCGTTCTACGAGCGCCTGCGCGAACTGTTCGCCGAGAAGAAGAGCATCACCACGTTCGGCCCCTACTCGCCGGGCCAGGCCGTGAGCATGAAGCGGATGGGCATCGAGGGCATCTACCTCGGCGGATGGGCGACATCGGCCAAGGGATCGGTCACCGAAGACCCCGGCCCGGACCTGGCCAGTTACCCGCTGAGCCAAGTGCCGGACGACGCGGCGGTGCTGGTGCGCGCGCTGCTCACCGCCGACCGCAATCAGCAGTACCTGCGGCTGAACATGAGCGAACAGCAGCGGGCCACCACCCCGGAGTTCGACTTCCGGCCGTTCATCATCGCCGACGCCGACACCGGCCACGGCGGCGACCCACACGTGCGCAACCTGGTCCGTCGTTTCGTGGAAGTCGGCGTACCGGGTTACCACATCGAGGACCAACGTCCGGGCACCAAGAAGTGCGGCCACCAGGGCGGCAAGGTTCTGGTGCCGTCGGACGAGCAGATCAAGCGCCTCAACGCCGCGCGCTTCCAGCTCGACGTCATGCGGGTGCCCGGCATCATCGTCGCCCGTACCGACGCCGAGGCAGCGAACCTGATCGACAGCCGCGCCGACGAGCGCGACCAGCCCTTCCTGCTCGGCGCCACCAACCTCAAGGTGCCGTCGTACAAGTCGTGCTTCCTGGCGATGGTCCGGCGCTTCTACGAGCTGGGTGTCAAGGACCTCAACGGCCATCTGCTCTACGCGCTCGCCGAGGGTGAGTACGCCGCCGCCACCGCCTGGCTGGAACGGCAGGGCATCATGGGCGTCATCTCCGAGGCCGTCAACGCGTGGCGGGAGAACGAAAAGGGTTCGGTCGACGACCTTTTCGACCATGCCGAGTCGCGGTTCGTGGCGGCCTGGGAGGACGACGCCGGCGTGATGACCTACGCCGAGGCGGTAGCCGAGGTGCTCGATTTCGACCAGAGCGAGGGCGAGCCGGCCGAGATGAGCTCCGACGAGTGGCGCGCGTTCGCCGAGCGGGCGTCGCTCTACACCGCGCGGGCGAAGGCCAAGGAGTTGGGCGTGGACCCGCCGTGGGACTGCGAGCTGACCAAGACCCCCGAGGGCTACTACCAGATCCGCGGCGGGATCCCGTACGCGATTGCCAAGTCGCTCGCGGCGGCGCCGTTCGCCGACATCCTCTGGATGGAGACCAAGACCGCCGACCTCGCCGACGCCAAGCAGTTCGCCGACGCGATCCACGCCGTGTTCCCCGACCAGATGCTGGCCTACAACCTGTCGCCATCGTTCAACTGGGACACCACCGGTATGACCGACGAGGAGATGAAGCAGTTCCCGGCGGAACTGGGCAAGATGGGCTTTGTCTTCAACTTCATCACCTACGGCGGGCACCAGATCGACGGCGTGGCCGCCGAGGAGTTCGCCACCAACCTCAGGCAGGACGGCATGCTGGCGCTGGCTCGGTTGCAGCGCAAGATGCGGCTGGTCGAATCGCCGTACCGCACACCGCAGACGCTGGTCGGTGGTCCGCGCAGCGATGCCGCGCTGTCCGCCTCGTCGGGCCGCACCGCGACCACCAAGGCCATGGGCAAGGGCTCCACGCAGCATCAGCACCTGGTGCAGACCGAGGTGCCCAAGAAGCTGCTGGAGGAGTGGTTGGCGCTGTGGAGCGACCACTACAAGCTGGGTGAGAAGCTCCGCGTGACGCTGCGGCCCCGCCGTGCCGGGTCCGACGTGCTCGAGCTGGGCATCTACGGCACCGGTGACGAGCAGCTGGCCAACGTGGTCGTCGACCCCATCAAGGATCGGCACGGCCGCAGCATCCTGCAGGTGCGCGACCAGAACACCTTTGCCGAGAAGTTGCGGCAGAAGCGGCTGATGACGTTGATCCACCTCTGGCTGGTGCACCGCTTCAAGGCCGACGCGGTGTACTACGTCACGCCCACCGAGGACAACCTGTACCAGACCGAGAAGATGAAGTCGCACGGCATCTTCACCGAGGTCTACCCGGAGGTCGGCGAGATCATCGTCGCCGAGGTGAATCACCCGCGGATCGAAGAGCTGCTCAAGCCTGACCGTGAGGCGCTGCGCCGGCTGATCCTCAAGGAGGGGTAGCGGGCCACCCCTCGCGAGCAGACGCGAAAGCCCCCATTTCGGGACCGAAATGGGGGCTTTCGCGTCTGCTCGGCACAGCACACTATTTAGTGATGCAAGTCTCCCTTGCTGAAACAGTTGCAGACGGATACTGTTTACCCATCGGCAACAAGCTTCAAACAGAGAGGCAGAGCGCAATGACTGGAATCAAGAAAGTGGCCGCGATGTTCGGTGGGGCCGCGGCGATCGCGCTGACGGTCGGGTTCGGCGGCAGCGCCGTCAACACCTTCGCCACGGCGATGACGACCCCGAACCCGGCGTATCACGTGGCTCCCAGCACCGGCGCGCACACCACCGACCTCGCCGCCGGCTGCATCGCCGGCCTGAGCCCCTGCTAGCCGCCCGCATCGGCGGGCCCCGACCAAGGCGACCGCCAGCGCGGCAGGGCCGCGCGCAGCGGGTCGCCGTCAATGAGACTAGGCCGCCGTTGGGTTGCACCCCTCAACCCAACGGCGGCCTAGTGCCTTCTCGGGTTAGACGCCAAAGCGCTCGCACGCACCGCGTGCGGGCGCTTTGGCGTCCTCGGCCGTCCGGGTCCTCATCGTTCCGTTTGCGCCCGCGGGCGACGGGGTAGGCACACTCACGAACTGAACGAGACTTAGGGGAGCCCGATGAGAACTGAAACTCGTACGGCCGCTGCGGTGTTCGGCGGCGCGGCGATGCTTGTCCTGCTGGTCGGCTGCGGCGGTAGCGAGAACAAGGGTCCCAGCAGTTCCACGACCCCGGCGACTCCTACGACGTCGACGTCCGCCCCCGCAACCAGTGGCGCGCCCACGACCGCGCCCGGCACCGGGGGTCCCACCGGCGGCGGCGGACCCAACGGCGGAGGCGGCAGCGTCCCGGGCGGTCCCACCGGCGGTGGCGGCCCGGGCGGCGGAGGCGGCAGCATTCCGGGTGGCCCCACCGGCAGTGGCGGGCCCAACGGCGGGGGCGGCAGCATTCCCGGCGTCGGCGGTGGCGGCGGCGGTCCGGGCGGTGGCGGCGGCTGCGTCGGCACGATCTGCGGGGGCACCCCGTGATCTGAGCCCATACCGGCCAGGTCCGGGGCTGGGGCGGTCAACCGATTCGCGTTAAGGTTCCGCCATGGGCAAGCTCAGATTCGGATACTTTATCGCCCCATTCCACCGGGCCGGCACCAACCCGACGCTCGCTTTGCAGCGCGACCTGGAGTTCATCGAGCACCTGGATGCGGTGGGCTTCGACGAAGTGTGGCTGGGCGAACATCATTCGGCCGGTAGCGAAATCATCAGTTCGCCTGAGGTTTTCATCGCCGCAGCCGCGGAGCGCGCCAAGCGGATCCGGTTCGGCACCGGCGTGATTTCGCTGTCGTATCACAATCCGCTGTGGGTCGCCGACCGACTGATGCTGCTGGATCACCTCACCCACGGCCGGGTGATCGGCGGCGTGGGGCCGGGCTCGCTGCCCACCGATTCCGCGATGATCGGGTTGACTCCTACCGACACGCGTGAGCTTCTCGAAACCAACCTCGACATCGTGGTACGCCTGCTGGCGGGGGAGACGGTCAGCGCCAAGACCGCCACGCATCAGCTGTTCGACGCGCAGCTGCAGCTGGCCCCGTACTCGGACGGCGGCATCCCGCTGGCGGTGGCCGCGGTCGCCTCACCGACGGGCGCGCGGCTGGCCGGCAAGCACGGCATCGGCTTGCTGTCCATCGGCGCGACGCTGATCGTGGACGGTTTCAACGCGCTGTCCTACCACTGGGACATCGTCGAAGAGCGCGCCGCGACCTTCGGCACGCAGGTTGACCGCGGCAGCTGGAGCCTGGTTGGCCCCATGCACATCGCCGAGACCGACGCGCAGGCCAGGGAAGACGTCAAGTTCGGCATCGAGTCGTGGTTCAACTACTTCCAGAAGGTTGCCGCGTTCCCGCAGATGACCATGCCGGGGGAGCAGCTCGACGAGATGATCGACATCATCAACGAAAGCGGCGCGGGTGTCATCGGCGGCCCGGAACGGGCGCGAGCCCAGGTGCAACGGCTGTGGGACCAGTCCGGCGGATTCGGCTGCTTCCTGCAGATGGGCCACGAGTGGGCCAACCCCGCAGCCACGAAGCGGTCCGCCGAGTTGTTCGCCGCCGAAGTAATCCCGCACTTTCAGGGTCAGGCGCAACCCACGCTGGACGCGGCGGCGCGGGCCGGGCAGGTCCGGGACGGTCTCGCGCAGACGCAGCTGCAGGCCGTCGAGCACATGACGAAGAAGTATCAGGACGAGGTCGCCACGCCGAACCAATAGGTCAGCAGGCGACGCAGTTCGCGCAATTCGTCGGCGGCGGGTGCGCCGGCGGATGATGCCCAGGCCACGTAGCCGTCGGGGCGCACCAGGAGGGCAGTCGCGTCGACATCGCCGACCGCACGTCCGACCGTGACGCTGAGCCCGTCGTCGACACCGGGGAGCGCGGCCGCCACCACGCCTCGGTCGGTGAGGTCGAGCAGCTGTGGACGTCCGTTGCGGGCCAGCTCCGCTACACGCCGTGTCACATAACCTTTTTCGGAGGAGATCTCGATAGCGAAATCGGGCACCCACCCCCCGACGAACGGATGCGCACCCGGGTTTGCCGGATAGCGGTTCTCCGCCCCCGACACCAGCTCGGTGAGGCGACGCACCGCGGCGGGATCGGTGAGCAGTTCGGCGAAAAGCTGCCGCAGCGCGGTGATCTCGGGACCGGGCCGGACGAGCGCCAGCTGAGCGCGGCTGTGCATGATGACCCGCTCGGCGGCCGGCCGGCGCTCGGATTCATAGGTGGCCAACAACTCAGGCCCCACGCGCCCGCGCAGGACGCCGGCCAGCTTCCAGCCCAGGTTCATCACGTCCTGAAGACCGAGGTTCAGCCCCGGTCCGCCCATCGGCGAGTGCACGTGAGCGGCGTCGCCGACCAGAATCACCCGTCCCACCTGGTATCGGGACGCCTGTCGTGAGTTGATGCCGAAGAACCGGCGCAGGTCGAGCGGGGCGCCGGGGGAGGTGGGCCGCAACGGTATGTCCGCGCCGAGTACTCGCTTGGCGCTGGCCTCCAGCTCGGCCAGGCTCATCGGCGGGTCGACACCGTCGCCGCGATTGATGAGGCCAGGGTCTTCGCGGGCGGTGCCGTCCAATTCGAAGACGATCACCGCGGCACGGCCACCGAGCGCACCCCACGCGAAGACGCCCCGCTCCACGCGCTGAAACTGCAGGGGCGGGACGCGCCCGAACCCCGGCACGTCCAGGCCGCCGCTGATCGGATCGACCCATTCGGCGGGCGGCAGCACCTCAAAGCCCATGCTGGCCACGGCGTCGTGGGACGACATGCCGGGAAACTCGATACCCGCGAGCTTGCGGGTCGTGCTGGTGCCGCCGTCCGCGCCGATCAGGTATCTGGCCTTCAGGTCGTAGGCGCCGTCGGGCCCGGTGATGTGTGCCGTGACGGCGCCGTCGTGCTGGTCGAATCCGGTCAGCACGTGACCCCAGCGAATGTCCGCGCCGTTATCGCTGGCGCGCTGCGCGAGCAGCCGAACCAGTCGGGGCTGCTGGATGGGGAGCATGAACAGTTCAGAATCCGGCGCCAGAGCCAGATCCAGCGCGAAGGCCGCGAACATGGCGCGCGGCGCGAGCTGCGGCCGACCCGCCAGACCGGACAGCTCCTCGTACAAGCCTCGGTGGTCGAAGACCCGAACCCCTTGACCCACAACGCCATTGGCCCGAGGCTCCGGGTTGGGGCCAGGCAGCGGGTCCAGCACTACCGGCCGGATACCCGCCAGCCCCAGCTCGCCGGCCAGCATCAGCCCGTTGGGCCCGGCGCCCGCGATCAGGACGTCAATCACTTAGCCCAGCTTAGTAGTTTCGGCCGACGCCGACAAACGGCGGTGCTCCCGGACCGCTACCGACCCGCCTCGCGGTCGGCCGCCTTCACCAGCTTTCCCGCGAAGAACTTCACTGCGCCGCCCATGCCGGCCCGCACCAACGGACCCGTCCCACGCACCTTTTCGACGAAGGAGCCTGTCCAACGAATGTCAGTGCCGCCGGCTGCATTCGGGGTCAGGACCACTTCGGCGAAGTAGTCGTCGACCGGCGCCGGCCCTACCAGCTTGTACGCGTGGCGGCGGTCCTGCTCGTACTCGACGGTTTCCTCTTGCACGAACACCGGCCAGGCGCCGATCTTGCGGATGGCCCCGACGCCGCCCGGCGCGGGATCTCCCTGCCGCGCCCAGCTAGAGCTGACGACGATCGGCTTGGCCCAGTTCGACCAGTTGGCCCCGTCGGTCACCAACCGGAACACCGTCGCCGGCGGCGCGCTGCTGGTCTTGTTGACCTCGAACGAATACTTCCGACCCGACATGCCCGACTCCCTGGTGAAACGACCGAACGACCCTGACTGGGACTGCCGCGTACCCTACCTGTGCCGGTGCCGTCGGAAAACGCTGCCTTCAGCGGGGGAGCGCGCGCATACTCGCCGTGTGAGTCGCGCCGCCACCCTTGCCGTTCCGCCCGCGCCCACGGAGGCCGACGTCGCCGCGGTCCTGCGACTGATGGAGCCGCTGCGAAGGGTGATCAAGCCCAAGGTCTACGGCATCGAGAACGTGCCCACCAAGCGGGCACTGCTGGTCGGCAACCACAACACGCTGGGCATGGTCGACGCGCCGTTCCTGGCCGCAGAGCTGTGGAAGCAGGGCAGGATGGTCCGTTCGCTCGGTGACCACGCGCACTTCAAGATCCCGGGCTGGCGGGATGCGTTGACGCGCATGGGTGTGGTCGAGGGCACTCGGGAGATCACGTCGGAATTGATGCGGCGCGGCGAGCTGGTCATGGTATTCCCCGGCGGCGGACGCGAGGTCAACAAGCGCAAGAACGAGCAATACAAATTGGTGTGGAAGAACCGACTCGGATTCGCGCGCCTGGCAATTCAGCATGGCTATCCGATCGTGCCGTTCGCGTCGGTGGGAGCCGAACACGGCATCGACATCCTGCTCGACGGCGACTCCAAGCTGCTGGCGCCGGTCGGCTTCCTCACCGAGAAGCTCCTCGGCTCGCCGGACGCCCCGATTGTGGTCCGCGGTGTGGGCCTGACGCCGCTGCCGCGTCCGGAACGCCAGTACTACTGGTTCGGTAAGCCCATCCCCACCAAAGCGTTCAAGGGCCAGGAGGCCGACGACGCGTTGGCGCGCAAGGTGCGCGAGCGCACCGCCGCCGCGGTCGAAAAGGGCATCGAGCTGATGCTCGCCGAGCGCGACGCCGACCCGAACCGTTCGCTGGTCGGCAGGCTGCTGCGGTCGGACAAGTGACGTTTCCGGCGGGCGCCGACCTGCACCTGGCGGTATGCCGCCGGTTCGGCTCCGCGGTCGCAGCAGCGGACGGCAAATGGAATTGCGAATCACCATGTGCTGGCTGGCATGCCAGGGATGTGCTGGAGCACGTGATCGGCTTCCACGACGTATTGCTGCTGCGACCGCTGGGCCGTAAACCGCAACGCCCCCAGAATGATCCGCTGCGACGGTGGGAGCTGACCTACCGAAGCGTCCGGCAGGCTCTGGACGATAGAGAACTTTTCCGTCGCGTCGTTGACGTGCCGCCGATCGGAAACAGACCGGCCACGCGGTTGGATGCGGACACGTTGGTCCCTCGGCTTACCCGGGACGTGCTGGTGCACACCTGGGACCTGGCGCGCGCAGTCGGCGCCGACGATTCGCTGGATCCCGCGTGGTGTGCGATCTTCTGGGACCAGCTGCCGGCCGATCCCGACGCCCTGGCCGGCTCCGGGATGTTCGCCGCGCCGGTCGCCGTTTCCGATGACGCCGACCTGCAATCGAGGTTGCTGGCCCGCCTCGGCCGGGATCCGTCCTGGCGCGGTGCCGCGCGGCCCAACTGAAATCTGTAAATCGCGATTTCCCGTGCGCCGGGCAGCTCGGGGCGCAATCATGCACGTATGGCGAAAGCGGCTGTCCTCACCCCTGACAATGGCCTGCCCTCCGGCGTCCAAGGTGCCTGCGATTCACGCTTCTCGGCGGCGATCAAGGCGTTCTCCGCGCTGTTCCCTCAGCGCCTGTTCGGCGGCGGTGCGCTGTCGGTGTATGTCGAGGGCGTTCAGGTCGTCGACGTGTGGACGGGGTTTGCCGACCGCAACGGCAAGGTGCCGTGGACCGCCGACACCGGCGCGATGGTGTTCTCCGCCACCAAGGGCCTGGCCGCGACGGTGATCCACCGCCTGGTGGACCGCGGGCTGCTGGAGTACGACGTGCCCCTCGCCGAGTACTGGCCGGAGTTCGGCGAGAACGGCAAGTCCGAGGTGACCGTCGAAGACGTGCTGCGGCACCGGTCGGGCCTGGCGCATCTCAAGGGCGTCGGCAAGGAGGAGATCCTCGATCACCTCGGGATGGAAGCACGGCTGGCCGCGGCGCCGCTGGATTCCCAGCACGGAAAGTTGGCCTATCACGCCATCACCTACGGATGGCTGCTGTCCGGGTTGGCCCGCGCCGTGACCGGCAAGGGCATGCGCGAGTTGTTCCGCGAAGAGCTGGCCCAAACCCTCGACACCGACGGCCTGCACCTGGGCCGGCCGCCGGCCGACGCTCCGACCACCGCGGCCCAGACGCTGCTGCCGCAGACCAAGTTCCCCACGCCGGTGCTCGACTTTGTCGCGCCGAAGATCGCGGGCCTGTCGTTCTCCGGGCTGCTCGGCTCGATCTACTTCCCCGGTATCCTCTCGCTGCTGCAGGGGGACATGCCGTTTCTGGACGGCGAGGTCCCGGCCGTGAATGGCGTCGTGACCGCACGTGCGCTGGCCAAGGTGTACGGCGCCATCGCCAACGGTGGCGAGATCGAGGGTTCGCGGTTGCTGTCGTCGGGGTTGGTGGACGAACTCCAGGGCAAGCCCGACCTGACACCGGATCTGAACCTCGGCATCCCGTTCACCTACCACAAGGGCTATCAATCGTCGCCCGTGCCAGGACTGTTGCCCGGGTACGGACACATCGGTCTCGGCGGCACGGTCGGGTGGGCCGACCCGGCCACCGGGAGCTCGCTTGCGTACGTCCACAACCGGTTGCTGACGCTGATGTTGTTCGACGTGGGGTCGTTCGCCGGGCTGGCACCCCTGCTGACCGGCGCTATCGCGGCCGCGCGAAAGGATGAGCCACTCGAGGTGCCGCACATGGGTGCGGGCTACGGCGAGCCCGCCGGGTCCGCCCCGCAGGATGCGGCCTCCGGCAGTGCGTCCTGACCGGTAAGCCCCCTTACCGACGTTGCGCAACAACGTGATACGGCTTCCGCTCGTCGTCACGGTCGCACTGTTGCTCGGCGCGTGCGGCGGCCACGGCGCGGTCGTCGGCACCACGACATCCGACCCCGCGCTCACGACAACCGACCCTGCCGTCGTCGCGGGCAGCGAGCGGGTGCTGGATGCCGCCGTCAAGGCCGGCGCACCGGGGTGTTCGGCCGCGGTGGGCGTGAAGGGTAAACCCGTTTGGACCGGGGCGCGCGGCTTGGCGAACCTGGCGAGCGGTGAGCCGATCAACGCCGACACGGTGTTCGACATCGCCTCGGTCTCAAAGCAATTCACGGCAACCGCGATTCTGCTGTTGGTCGAAGCCGGAAAGCTCACGCTGGACGACCCGCTGTCGCAGCACATGCCCAGCCTGCCGGCGTGGGCGAGGACCGTGACCGTCACGCAGCTGATCCACCACACCAGCGGCATTCCCGACTACACCGGGTTGCTGCAAGCGCAGGGCTACGGGATCCACGACCGCACCACGCAGGAGCAGGCCCTGCAGGCGTTGGCGGGCGTGTCGGCGCTGGACTTCGCGCCCGGCAGCAGCTTCGAGTACTCCAACTCCAACTACCTGCTGCTCGGCGAGATCGTGCAGCGGTTATCGGGCCAGCCGCTGCCCCAGCACCTGGACGCCGTCATCTTCCGGCCGCTCGGCCTGGCCATGGTCGTGGATCCGGTCGGGCGGGTTCCACACAAGGCCGTCTCGTACGAAAGGGCCGAGGGCCGATACCAGGTTGCCGACTCGCCCTGGGAGCAGGTCGGCGACGGCAGTATCCAAACCACGCCAAGCCAATTGGTGCGCTGGGCGGACAACTATCGGACCGGGGCGGTGGGCGGCAGGAGGCTCCTCGACGATCAGCTGGCCGGTGCGGTAGAAACCGAACCCGGTGGCGCGAACCGCTACGGCGCCGGAATCTACTTGATGTCCAACGGAACACTCGACCACGACGGAGCCTGGGGCGGCTTCCTGACCGCGTTCCGCATCAGCGCCGATCGCGGTAAGGAGCTGGCCGTCAGCTGCAACACCGACAAGCAGGACACCGAAGCCCTGGCCGACGCACTGGCGAAACTCTGGATGTACTAGGGCCGGCATTTGACTCTGCGTCCACTGCGGAAAAGATCGAGTAGCGACCGCAGTCAACGCATACTCACCCGCATCGACGTGCCACGTCAGAGCACGTGCGGCGCAATGAGAACCGCGGCACCCAACACCGCGAATCCGATCAGGAACGCGATGATCGTAAATCCCATCACCTGACGAACATTGAGCTTCGCGATGGCCAGCAGCGGCAGCAGCCAGAACGGCTGAATCATGTTCGCGACGCCCTCTCCGACCGCGACCGACATCGAGATGAGCCCCAGGTAGGCCGGCGAGTGTTGACCGACGGCCAGCGCTGAGTCCACCGCGACCGGCCCCTGCACGGCCCAGTGGCCGCCGCCGGACGGCACGAACAACGAGATGATCAGCGACCCAACGAAAGTCAGGAAGGGCAGCGTGTACTGGTTGGCGCCCGTCACGAGTGCCTCGGCAAGCACGGTCTGCAGCGGCTTGCCCGAGCCCGACGGCACATAGCCCAGCAGGCCGACCAGCCCCCCATAGAGCGGGTATTGCAGCAACAGTGGACCGGACACCTTGGCGGCGCCGGAGAACGCGCGGATGAAACGGATCGGGGTGCGGTGCAGCAACGCGCTGGTCACGGTGAACAGCATGATCATCGACGAGATGTTGAGCGCAAATCGGCTGAGCGCGAAGTACGTTATGCCCGCGGCGAAGATCAGGACGTTGAGGATCCACAGATTCTCCAGCCACTCGGCAAACGTGCGCTTGGCGCCTTCGGCCTCCGCGACGGGCTCGGGTTCCTCCTCGAACACCGCGGGATCGGGTTCCAGGCCCTGCGTCGGCGCCATCCGCCAGATCGCCAGGGCGAGCAGGGCAAGCACCACGATCACCGCCACCCAGCTGTAGGGCTGGAAGATGGTCAGCGACAGCGGCACGTTCGCGCCGGTTAGCTTGTGTATCACGTTGATTGGGCTGGCGCTGTCGGTGTTCGCCAGCGCTATCGATGAAGACAGCCCCTGTGTCCACACGATGAAGCCCATGAACGCCGCGGCGATCAGGTAGCCGAAATGCCCCCCCGCAAGCCTTTTCGCGACCTGACGAGCGACCAGGGCGCCCGCCACCAGACCAAGCCCCCAGTTCAGCAGCGACAGGCCCGCGCTGACACCGAAACACAGCAGGGCCCCCTGCGCCTGGTTCTGCGGCTTGCCGGCGATCTTGACGATGGCCCGCTTGAGGACGGGGGCCTCGGCGAGCGTGTAGCCGGTCACCAAAATCAGCACCATCTGGAAGGCGAAGGTGAAGATGTTCTGCTGGCCCCACACCCCGCCGTACCAGGCCCTGAGCATGCCCGACGGCGTCGCGCCCGCGACCAGCAGCGCCACCAGCCCCGCCACGATGACCGTGAGGATGACCGCGAACAGGTACGGGTCCGGCATGAAGCGTTCGACGTAGCGCACGCACAGCGTGGTCAGGTGCCGCATCACCCCGCGCCGCTCGCGGTCCGGGAGCGGGACCTCGCGGTCTTCTGTCGCCGTCATCGACCTGCCTTTTGTCGAGTGGGATTACACGAATTCGTAGACGATCAGCCCCACGAGGGCCGCGGCCACCAGCAATAGCACTGCCAGGATCGACGCGCGGGCAAATCCGGACTGACGGCGAAACCAGTGGTGCAGCTGGATGCAGCGCCAGTCCGTCCAGGCGTAGGCGCGGGCGGCCCAGTCGACCTCGACGGCCAGCAGGCGAAAGGCGATCAGCAGCGCGGGGATACCGGCCTCGGGGAGCAGTACAACCAGCGGGATGCACACCAGCAGCAGCACGCCTGCCAGCACCGCGAGGCCCACCCGAACGACCGTCGGCCTGGCCCGACCGCGTTCGCGGTAGGCGAGCACCCGGGCGAGCGCGGCCTCGCGCGCGCTCTGCGCCGTGCTCTGGCCGCCGGAGTCCACGCACGGACTGTAGTCGGCACGACTCCACCGCGCTAACGATCGCGACACGCCGACAACGTTCGCGCTGGATTGAGTCTCGGCGCGGGACGCGATCGCGATCGCGATCGCCGCGGGGCGAATTGCGTCTGCATAGACTTCGGTCATGGATTACGGTTCCCGCCAGGACTCCGTGGCTCCAAAAGGTCTGCTAGAGATCGAGGATTGCCTGGATGCCGACGGCAACATCGCGTTGCCCGCGGGCACCACGCTGATCTCGCTCATCGAACGCAATGTCACCAACGTCGGCGACCTCGTGGCCTTCCGCTACCTGGACTACGCCCGCACCGAGGGGCAGGCCCACGAGGTGACGTGGGCCGAACTCGGCGTTCGGCTGCAGGCCATCGGCGCCGCGGTGCAACGGTTCGCGGGCGCGGGCGACCGGGTCGCGATTCTCGCGCCGCAGGGGATCGACTACGTAGCCGGTTTCTACGCGGCGATCAAGGCCGGCGCCATCGCGGTGCCACTCTTTGCCCCCGAACTGCCGGGCCACGCGGAACGCCTGGAAACGGCACTGCTCGATTCCGCGCCCACGCTGGTGCTCACGACGACGGCGGCGCGCGACGCCGTCGAGTCGTTTCTGGCCAACCACCCGCGCGTGCCACGGCCGCATGTCGCCTACATCGACCAGATTCCCGATTCGGCGGGGGAGTTGTTCACCCCGGTCGAACTGGAGATGGCCGCCGTCTCGCATCTGCAATACACGTCGGGAGCGACGCGGCCGCCGGTCGGCGTGGAGATCACCCACCGCGCCGTCGGCACGAACCTGGTGCAGATGATTCTGTCGATCGACCTGCTGAACCGGAACACCCACGGCGTCAGCTGGTTGCCGCTCTACCACGACATGGGCCTGTCCATGATCGGCTTCCCGACGGTGTACGGCGGGCACACCACCCTGATGTCCCCGACGGCATTTGTCCGCCGCCCGCTGCGCTGGATCCAGGCGCTGTCCGCCGGGTCCCGCACCGGACGCGTGGTCACCGCGGCGCCCAACTTCGCCTACGAGTGGACCGCGCAACGTGGGCTGCCGGCGGCCGGCGATGACGTCGACCTGGGCAACGTCGTCCTGATCATCGGGTCCGAGCCGGTCAGCATCGACGCGGTGACGACGTTCGATAAAGCGTTCTCCCCGTACGGATTACCGCGCACCGCGTTCAAGCCCTCGTACGGCATCGCGGAGGCGACGCTGATGATCGCCACCATCGACCACGCCGCCGAGACGTCGGTCATCCACCTCGACCGGGAACAGCTGGGCGCGGGCCGCGCGGTGCGTGTCGCGGCCGATGATCCCAACGCCGTCGTACAGGTCTCGTGCGGTCAGGTCGCGCGCAGCCTATGGGCAGTCATCGTCGACTCGGAGACCGGAACCGAACTGCCCGACGGCGTCGTCGGCGAGGTCTGGTTGCAGGGCGACAACGTCGGCCGGGGTTACTGGCGGCGGCCCGAGGACACCCGGTGGGCGTTCGGCGCCACGCTGCAATCCCGGCTGGAAGAGGGCAGCCACGCGGGCGGGGCGAAGATCGACGGAAAGTGGTTGCGCACTGGGGATCTGGCCGTGTACCTCGACGGCGAGCTCTACGTCACCGGGCGGATCGCCGACCTCGTCGTGATCGACGGGCGCAACCACTATCCGCAGGACATCGAGGCCACCACCGCGGAAGCGTCGCCGCTGGTCCGACGCGGATACGTGACCGCGTTCGCGGTGCCCGGTGATGCCGGCCCGCGGCTCGTGATCGTCGCGGAACGGGCGCCCGGCACCAGCCGCGCCGACCCGGCGCCGGCGATCGAGGCCATCCGCGCGGCGGTGTCGAAGCGGCACGGGCTGTCGGTGGCCGACGTGGTATTCCTGCCGGCCGGCGCAATTCCGCGCACGACCAGCGGGAAGTTGGCCCGCCGGGCCTGCCGCGCGCAATACCTCGACGGCGAATTGGGCGCCCACTAACGCGGGCCGCATGCCACGATGGAGCGGTGACCTCGAGTCCGTCTGCCGCCGAGCCGAATCCGGAGCTGGCGGGCTACCCGGTGACGCCGCCGCCGCTGCCGCGCCCGGTCACGTTTGACCAGCGCTGGAGCGACGTGTCCTTTATCCACTGGCCGGTGCGGCCGGAGGGTGTCGCCGACCTGTACCCGCCCGGCACCCGTCCCGACGTCTTCGCCGACGGCAACACCTACGTCGGGCTGATTCCGTTCGTGATGACGAGCACCAAGCTCGGAACGGCACTGCCGCTGCCGTACTTCGGCCGCTTCGCCGAGACCAACATCCGGCTCTATTCGGTCGATGACGCGGGGCGCCACGGCGTGCTGTTCCGGTCGTTAGAGACGGAGCGATTGGCCGTGGTGCCGCTCACCCGCATCACCCTGGGTGTCCCGTACACGTGGGCGAAGATGCGGGTGACGCGCTCAGCCGACCGGATCACCTACGACAGCGTGCGGCGCTGGCCGCGGCGTGGGCTGCGCAGCAGGGTGACGGTGGCAGTCGGCGACGTCGTCGAGCCGACGCCGCTGCAGGTGTGGCTCACCGCCCGCTGGGGCGCACACACCCGCAAGGCCGGCCGCACCTGGTGGGTGCCGAACGAGCATGAGCCGTGGCCCTTTCGGGCGGCGCAGGTCGTCGAACTGCACGACGAACTGCTGGGGGCCAGCGGCGTGCATCCCGCCGGCGCGAGGCTGGACGCGCTGTTTTCACCCGGTGTGGCAACGCATTTCGGCCGACCCCAGCTCGTTTAAGGACAGGTGTACCCGCCGTCGATCACGATGTCCGAGCCCGTCATGTAGCTGGATGCCGCGCTCGCCAGGTAGAGGTAGAGGCCGGTCAGTTCCTCGGGCCGGCCGATGCGGCCAAGCGGGATTTTCGGCTCCCACAGCGCGTGGTACTCGGCCAGCGGTTCCACCAGCTCGGTGAGGATGTAGCCCGGGCTGACGCTGTTCACCCGGATGTTGTGCGACGCGAACTCCACGGCCATGGCCTTGGTCAGGTGAATCACCGCCGCCTTGGACGTGCAGTAGTGCCCGACCTGCTGGGGGACGTTGATGATGTGCCCGGACATCGAGGTCGTGTTGATGATGACCCCGCCTTCTCCCTGCCGCACCATCGCCCGGGCCGCCGCCCGAGCGGTGAGGAAGACACCAGTCACGTTGGTGTCCTGGATGCGTTGGAACTCCTCGAGCGACATCTCCAACATCGGGGTGACGGAGACGATGCCGGCGTTGCAAACGGCGATGTCGATCCCGCCCAGCTTCTCGGTCACCTGGTCGAGCATGCTCGTCACCTGCTCCTCGTCGGTGACGTCGCAGCGGATGGGCACCACCGTGCCGCCCGCAGCGGCGAGTTCAGCCGCTACCCGCTCCAAGCCGTCGGATCTCCGCGCTGCGATGGCGACCTGCGCCCCCGCTTCGACATAGGCCTGCGCCACCCGCCTGCCAATACCGCTGGAGCCCCCGGTCACCAACGCCCGCTTGCCGCTCAGGTCGAACAAGTCCAATACGCTCATGCTGCGCTCAGCCCTTGATCGACCCCGTGCGCTGAGTGGAAAACGTTGCGATGCAAACCATCTCGCGATCTCCCTGCTTCCAGGACTCCTGCGATGGAGGCATGAAAGCCAAGCCGGTACCGGAGGTGTCGTCGGACGCACTCGGGGCATACGACGAAAGCGCGTCATGGCACTTGTGCCGGTACTCGTCGAATACCGACTCGGCCGGGAAAGATCCGCCCGGCATCCTCAGCACCCCGACCACCTCGGCGCTGTGCATTCGATCGCAGCTGATGGTGTCCACGTGCTTGACGCGGTCCCCGGTGGGCAGTTCGGACCAGCAGTCACCGACCTTGATGTTGCGAACACTGGTGGAATGACTGCCGTTCGACGCGAAGGCGCCGAGAGCGGCGAGGGCGACGATAGCTACTAACCACAAACCCGAGAACACCAGACCGGCGATGGCCAGGCCCCGGCCCTTCTGGCCGCCGGGCCTGGTTCTGATCAGGCCGATGATGCCGAACGGAATGGCGAGCAGACACGCCCCCAGGATGCCGAGCACCAGCGACGCGACGGCGAACCCGCTCGTGGTCTGGAACTGCGGTCCCGGCTGCAAGCCATACCCGGGCGCCGGCGGCGGGTAGGGGGCGGGGTACTGACCCCCCGGTTGCTGCGGCTGGTACGGCTCTCCGCCCGGTGGCTGGTACGGGTACGGCGGACCTGCAGGTGGTTGCGTCATTGCGTAAGGGTACAAACCGTCGAGGCACCCTGCGCAGCAACTTCGCGCGGACTGGTCCCAACTCGGTGGGCCACGCCCTACTGTGTCGATTATGGGCACGTTCACCAGGGCTGAAATCGAAGAAGCCGTCAGGCACTACACGACCGTCGCCGCGGAGTGCTCCGCCTCCGGTGACTGGAATCCCTTTGCCGACCTCTTCACCGAAGATGTCGTCTACACCGAACACCATTACGGGGTCTTTCACGGGCGAGAGGCGGTGCGGGACTGGATCGTCGGGGTGATGGCGCCGTTCCCGCACATGCGCTTCCCCAGCGACTGGGTCGCCTACGACGAGGACAACGACGCAGTGGTCATGATGATCAGGAACCTGCTCGACCACCCGACCGACCCCAACGGTGAACCCTTCTGGTTCCCGAACTGGACGCGGCTGGTTTACGCCGGCAACGGCCTGTTTTCCAGCGAGGAAGACATCTACAACCCCAACCGCGATGCGCCGCGGGTCGTCGGCGAGTGGCTGCAGGCAGGCGGCACGCTACGTTCGCCTATCGGCTGACCGATCTGAGCGGCGCGGCCGACGCCTTGGTGGCCGTGCGGACGAACTGGGCGATGTAGCGCAGCGAGCGGTCGGCTTCCGGGACAAGCCCGGCCGCGATCTGGAAGCCGTGCAGTTGTCCCGGCCAGATCCGCACCTCGACCGGCACACCGGCATCGGCCAGGCGGCGTGCGCCCAGACGCGCGTCGTGCAGCATGACTTCCGAACCCGACACGTGGATGAGCGTGGGCGGGAGCCCGGATTCGACGCGGTCGAGCGGCTCGATGACGTCTTCGGCGGCACCGTCGACGACGCGGCGGGCGGCGGCCTTTTCGATGAGACCGTTGAGGAAGTCGAAAACCCCGGCCGCGAACAGGGAATCGGTCGCGATGTTGGCGTGGGCCTGCTTGGCTTCGGCGCGCAATTGCAGCAGCGGTGACATGGCGACCAGGCCGGCCGGTCGTTCGCCGTCGGTCAGCAGCCGCTCGGCCAGTGCCAGCGAAAGGTAGCCGCCGGCGGAATCACCCGCGACGACGATCTGGTCCGGCTGGTAGCCGATCTCGCGCAGCCAGTAGTAGCCGTCCTCGCAGTCGTCGATCGCCTGGCCCAGCGAATGCTTGGGCAGTAAGCGGTAGTCCACCATCAGCACCGGCGCGTCGGCGTACCGCGACAGAATCGACACGAGCCGGACGTGCGTGTGGTTGCCGCCGGCCAGGAAAGCGCCGCCGTGCAGGAAGAGGATGACACGGCCCTTGCCATTGGCCGGTCGCACGCCCTTGGCCCGGACCAGTTCGGCGCCGCAGTTCGCCAGCTCCACCGTGGAGCGCACGGTTCCCGGCGCGGGCACCAGCGCGCGGGCGACGAAATCGAGTGCGCCGTAGGGCCACGGAACCGGCAACTGGCTGCCGAACGACAGCGCCGGGCGGATGGCGAGCTTTGCGCCGAACGAGAGCAGCCGACCGGCCAGACTGGGGGCACCTTCGACAACCTCAACCGGGTCGCCGTCGTCGAAGCGGGAGCCGCGTCCGTTGGGCGAGCACTCGTCGCTGGTGTAGGGGGTTTCCCAAGTGGCTAGCGTGGTCATGCGCCTATGTTTGTTAAGCCACCTAAAAGAATCCTTGGAACGCAGCTAGCAGCCCCGCCGAGCCGGGGGATCTCAGGCGTTCACCGGCTGCCGTTTGCGCCGCCGCGACCGGGCCGCGTTCAGCGCCTGCTGCCACGCCAGCATCGTCGTGGCCTTGAGCGTGGCCGGTGTGACGCTTTCTTTGGACAACAGCGCCGTGGCGGCCGCCTTCGTCGACGTCCTGGCCTTGGACATGTGACCGGAGTCGAACGGCGGCTGCGGGTCGTATTCGATGGCGAGCTGGATCGCCTTGGCGCGGGCCTCGCCGCCCACCTGTCCGGCCAGCCACAGCGCGAGGTCGAGCCCCGCGGACACGCCCGCGCTGGTGATCACGTTGCCTTCCTGCACGATGCGCTCGTCGCCGACGGGCGTGACGCCGAACGCCTTCAGCGCGGGCAGCGCGATCCAATGCGACGTGGCGCGCCTGCCCTCGAGCAGGCCGGCGGCCGCCAGGATCACCGAGCCGGAGCACACCGACGTGGTCCAGCTGGCGGTCCGATGGGCCTGCCGCAGCCACTCGAGCAGCTTCTCGTCACGTGCGTGCACCGGCGTCGCGGGTCCGCCCGGCACCAGAATCACATCGGGAGAAGGTGTTTCGGCCAGCGAGTGCGTGGCGCCGAGCACCAGCACACCGGAGTCGGCGGTGATCGGTCCGGATTCGTGCCACACGAAGCGCACGTCGGCCTGCGGCAGCTGCCGCAGCACCTCGTAGGGACCGATCATGTCCAGCGCGGTGAACCCGGGGTAGGCCACGAAGGCGATTTGCGTCATTAGTTGTCTTCCTTTCTCGTGTCAGGCGAAGGCTTTGCGGTACTGGTCCGGCGAGATGCCGACACGCCGAATGAAGTTGCGCCGCATCGTTTCCGCGGTGCCGAAGCCACATCGGGCGGCGATCACGACGACGGTGTCGTCGGACTCCTGCAACTGCCGGCGTGCGGCCTCGGTCCGGATGCGTTCGACGTACTGGCCGGGCGCTTCGCCGACCTCGTCGGTGAACACCCGGGTGAAGTGGCGGGGGCTCATCGCGGCCCGTCGGGCCAGGTCGTCGATGCTGTGCGCGGCACCCGGTTGGGCCTCGATGGACTCCTGCACCTCGCGGATGGGGGCACGCTTGGCCCGCGGCATCCAGACCGGCGCGGCGAACTGCGTCTGGCCGCCGGGGCGGCGCAGATACAGCACCAGCCAGCGGGCGACGGTCTGCGCGACCTCGGTGCCATGGTCGTCTTCGACCAGCGCGAGCGCGAGATCGATGCCCGAGGTGACACCGGCGGCCGTCCACACCGTCTCGGAGCTGCGGATGAAGATCGGGTCCGGATCGACGTCGATGCTGGGAAACTCGTCGGCCAGCCTGGCGGCGAAAGCCCAGTGCGTAGTCGCGCGTCGACCCTCCAGCAACCCCGCCTCGGCCGCCAGAAAGGCGCCCGTGCAGACCGTGACGACGCGCCGGGCGGTGCGCGCGACGGCCTTGATCCAGCTGACCAGTTCGGCGTTGGAGCGCGCCGCGTCGACGCCGATACCGCCGGGGATCACCACGGTGTCGACCGGATCGTCAGGAGCCGGCAGCGGATCCGCCACGAAGGCCAGGCCGCTCGGGCTGGTCACCGGGAGGCCGCCGGGTGAGGCGAAGACGACGTCGTAGGCGCCGTTGGTCAGCAACGATGCGCCGCTGAACACCTCATGCGGGCCCACCACGTCGAGCGCCTGCACACCGGGGAAGCCGAGCATGACCACCTTGCGCACCATGAACTCAGTGTTGGCCGGCCACGCCATGTCGTCTACGCCATGCACCCCACAATTTGGGACATCCGTCGGGTGGCCACGCAGGCGGACCTGGCCGTCGGACGCGTGCCCGGCCTTGGCAGACTGTCCGCATGGCACAGATAACCTTGCGCGGAAATGCGATCAACACCGTCGGCGACCTGCCCGCTGTCGGGTCCCCGGCCCCCGGCTTCGGCCTGACCGGCGCGGACCTGGGAACCGTCAGCAACGACCAGTTCCGCGGCAAATCCGTGTTGTTAAACATCTTTCCGTCGGTTGACACGCCGGTGTGCGCGACCAGCGTGAAGACCTTCAACGAGCGCGCCGGCGCGACCGGTGCGACGGTGCTGTGCGTGTCCAAGGACCTGCCGTTCGCCCAGAAGCGGTTCTGCGGCGCCGAGGGCACCGAGAACGTCCAGACCGCGTCCGCGTTTCGGGACAGCTTCGGCGAGGACTACGGCGTCACCATCGCCGACGGCCCGATGGCGGGGCTACTGGCCCGCGCGGTCGTGGTGATCGGCGCCGACGGGAACGTCGCCTACACCCAGCTCGTACCGGAGATCGCCGAAGAGCCCGACTACGACGCCGCCCTGGCCGCTCTGAGCTAGTTGCGGGCCTAGCTGTACTGAGTGTGCGGCACCTCTGCGTCGCCTCGCTACAGCCCGGCGCGGTCCGCGAGCAGCGCCCGGTGCTGCGCGCTACTGCCGAACAGCGCCTCGGTGGTCTTCGCCCGGCGGTAGTACAGGTGCAGGTCGTGCTCCCACGTGAACGCGATACCGCCGTGCACCTGGATGGCCGAGGTGGCACACAGCGCAAAAGTTTCGGCGGCTTGCGCCTTGGCCAATGGCGCGGCGATGGGCAGCTCGCGCCCGTCGGCGGCGCTCATGGCGGCGAACATCACCGCCGCCCGGGTCGCATCGATCTCGATCATCATGTCGGCGCACAGGTGCTTGACCGCCTGGAAGGATCCGATCGGCCGACCGAATTGCTTTCGGCTGCGGGCATATTCGACCGCCATCTGCAGACACGCCTCCGCTCCGCCGAGCATCTCGGCGGCCAGCAGCACCCGCGCCACGTCCAGCACCCGCTCGACGTCGTCCGGGGAGCCTGCCGCCAACTCCTCGGCGGGGGCCTGGGTCAGCCGCAGCCGGGCCACCGGTCGGGTGAGGTCGAACGACGGCAGCCGCTCGACGGTCACCCCGGGGGCATCGGCGGCGACTATGTGCAGCGCCACGACGTCGTCGGCGACGGCGGGTACCACGAACAAGCCCGCCACATGCCCGTGCAGGACGAGGCCGCACTCACCGGTGAGCGCGCTGCCCCCGGCAATCCGATTCGCCCGCACCGTCGCCGCCGACGGGTCGGCCATCGCGCCGATGACTTCGCCGGACAGCAGGCCGGAGAGCAGGCGCTTGCGCTGCTCGTCGTCGCCGGCCCGCAGCACCGCCTCGATCGCAAACGTCGTCGCGGCGAAGGGAACCGGGGCGAGCACCCGGCCGAGCTCGTCGAACGCGATCGCGGTCTCGACCAAAGACGCGCCCACACCGCCGTATTCGGCCGGGGTGTGCAACGCGGGCAGTTCCAGCTCGGCGCACAGCCGATGCCAGAGCCCGTCGTCGTGCCGGTCGGCCGCCGCGCGCATCCGCGCCGACGGTCCGCGGCTGCCGAGGAATCCACGCAGCGCCGCGCGGAAGTCGTCCTGCTCGATTCCGTACCGAAAGTCCATGTCAGCGAGCGACTTCCACACGCGGCTCCTTCGGCAGCCCCAGCAGTCGCTCACCGATCAGGTTGCGCTGGATCTGCGCACTGCCGCCATAGATCGTCGCGGCACGGGCGTAGAGCAGCTCGTCCATCCAGCACGCGGGGGAATTCGGGGTGCCCACCTGCGGCACCAGCCGGGCCCCGCCATTGCCGGGTCCGCGCGGACACACCGCGTCCGGACCCAGGATCTCGGCGGCCAGATCGGTGTAGCGCCGGAAGTATTCGCTCCAGATGACCTTCGAGATCGGGGCGTCGGCGCCCGGCAAGCCACCCTGCAGCGACAGGGTGAGGTCGCGATAGCCCCGGTACCGCATGATCTGGACCCGGGCATAGCACCACGCCAAGCCATCCCGGATGCGCGGGTCGGTGTGCACGCCGCGTTCGGCTGCCAGTTCGCACAGCCGCTCCAGGTCGCGGCCGAACTCGATGGCCGCGGTCATGACCTGCGACCCCCGCTCGAATCCCAGCACGGTCATCGCCGTCGACCATCCGTTGCCGACGCCGCCGACCACGTTGCCCGACGCGGTGCGGGCGTCGGTCAGGAAGACCTCGCTGAACGACGCGTGCCCGGCCGCGTTGACGATCGGCCGAACCGTCACGCCGGGCTGGTCCATCGGCGCCAGCAGCAATGACAGGCCACGATGTTTGGGCGCCTCGGGATCGGTGCGGACGAGCAGGAAGATCCAGTTCGCGGTGGGCCCGGCCGACGTCCAGATCTTCTGTCCGTTGATCACCCACTGCCCTGCGTCGAGGACGGCGCGGGTGCGCACCCCCGCCAGGTCCGACCCGGCTTCCGGCTCGGAAAACCCCTGGCACCACCGATCCGCGCCGGACAGGATGCGCGGCAGGAAACGCGCCTTCTGCTCCTCGGACCCCAGCGCGATCAGCGTGTTGCCCAGCAGGTCGATACCCAGCAGGTCGTTCTCGTCACCTTCGGGCGCTCCCGCGCGGGCGAACTCCTCGGCGAGCACCACCTGTTCGGCGGGGGAGAGGCCACTGCCGCCGTACCGCTTCGGCCAGGACACCGCCATCAGTCCGTGGTCGGCGAGGCAGCGCCGCCACCGCCGTGCGAAGGCCGCCCGTTCGTCGGGGTCGAGGGCGCCGGGGCCCGACCAGCCGGCCGGCAGGTGTTCGGCCAGGAATTCGCGGATCCGGCCGCGGAAGGCCTCCGCTTGGAGTGGGTAGTCAACGTCCACGGCGTCGGCGGGTCAGGGTCGCTGCTTGACGGCGGGCAGGATCTCCGGCGCCGCGCGCCAGTCGTCGAGCCCGTTCTCCACCGTCCCGTAGGACAGCTTGCCGCCGGTGATCTCGCCCCAGTGGGCGTGGTTGAGCTGATGGATCTTGAAGCACGCGTCCAGCGCCGTGGTGAACCCCATGGCGTCGACGGACTGGTTCACCGATTCCTTGATCAGCAGCGCCGGCATCGTCGGCACCCTGGCGATTCGCCGCGCGAATTCGATTGTGCTGTCTACCAATTCGCCTGCCGGAAAGACCTTGCTGACCATCCCGAGCCGGTGGGCTTCGTCGGCGCCCAGCGAGTCGCCGGTGAGCAGGAGTTCCTTGGCCTTGCGCGGCCCGAACTCCCACGGGTGACCGAAATACTCGACGCCGCACATGCCGAGCCGGGTGCCGACGACGTCGGCGAACACCGTCTCCTCGCTGGCGACGATCAGGTCACAGCACCACGCGAGCATCAGGCCGGCCGACAACACGGTGCCATGCACCTGGGCGATGGTGATTTTGCGCAGATTGCGCCACCTCTTGGTGTTCTCGAAGTAGTAGTGCCACTCCTGCCGGTTGCGCGACTCCACGCCGCCGAAGGTGCCGCCGTTGCATTGATAGGTGGGGTGCTGCTCCGGCCCCGGCGCGCGCTCGCGGACGTCGTCGACGGAGCCCAGGTCGTGGCCGGCCGAGAAGGCGGGGCCGGCTCCGCGCAGGATGACGACTCGGACCGTGTCGTCGGCCTCGGCGAGCTCAAATGCCGCACCTAACTCCACCAGCATTCCGCGCGTCTGGGCGTTGCGTTGTTTCGGACGGTCGAGGGTGATCGCCGCGATGCGACCGTCGTCGATCGTGTCGTAACGGACGTAGTCGAAATCCGGTGCGGTCTGCTCCCCGTCGGACCTGCGATCAACCGGCCTGACCCCGGTGACGCTCATGGCGGCTCCTTAGTGCTCGTTGCGCGCGTTACGGGTGACGTGTGCGAGGTTACGCGGCGTTCCGTCAACATGTCCATAGCCAATACGGCCTGATCCGCCGAGTGCTCACATAAAAACCCAAGCAAAATGGCTCTTGTAAGTAGCAAAGTATCTTGCTAGTACTGTGGTATACCTACTTCAGACGTCATCGCAGGGTGCCGGAGAGCCGGCCCGGGCACAACCGAGAAGGGTTGAAAATGGAGATCGGAATTTTCCTCATGCCGGCTCACCCACCGGAGCGGACGCTGTATGACGCCACCCAGTGGGACCTCGACATCATCGAGCTGGCTGATCAGCTCGGCTACGTCGAAGCGTGGGTCGGCGAACACTTCACCGTGCCGTGGGAACCCATCTGCGCACCGGATCTGCTGCTCGCCCAAGCGCTGCTGCGCACGTCGCGCATCAAGCTCGCGCCGGGCGCCCACCTGCTGCCGTACCACCACCCGGTCGAACTCGCCCACCGCGTAGCGTATTTCGACCACCTGGCGCAGGGTCGCTTCATGCTCGGCGTCGGCGCCAGCGGCATCCCCGGCGACTGGGCCCTGTACGACGTGGACGGCAAGAACGGCGAGCACCGCGAGATGACGCGCGAGGCGCTCGAGATCATGCTGCGCATCTGGACCGAGGACGAGCCCTGGGAGCATCGCGGAAAGTACTGGAACGCCAACGGAATCGCGCCGATGTTCGAGGGGCTGATGAAGCGCCACATCAAGCCGTACCAGAAGCCGCACCCGCCCATCGGGGTAACGGGATTCAGCGCGGGCTCGGAAACCCTGAAGCTGGCCGGTGAACGCGGTTATCTACCAATGAGTCTGGACCTCAACACGGAGTACGTTGCCACACATTGGGATGCGGTGCTGGAAGGCGCCGAACGCAGTGGCCGCACCCCGGATCGCCGCGATTGGCGCCTGGTGCGTGAGGTGATGGTCGCAGAGACCGACGAGCAGGCATTCCGCTACGCCGTGGACGGCACGATGGGACGCGCGATGCGCGAATACGTGCTGCCGACGTTCCGAATGTTCGGCATGACCAAGTTCTACAAGCACAATCCCTCGGTGCCCGACGACGACGTCACGCCGGAATACCTGGCCGAGAAAACGTTCGTGGTCGGGTCGGTGGAGACTGTGGTGGACAAGCTCGAGGCCACTTACGACCAGGTGGGCGGGTTCGGCCACCTGCTGGTCCTCGGCTTCGACTACCGGGAGAACCCCGACCCCTGGAAGGAGTCGCTGCGGCTGCTGGCCGAGGAGGTCATGCCAAGACTCAACGCTCGCATCGCCAAGAAACCTCTGGCGCTGGTCGTCTAGCGCCATGGCGGATCGTCAGGTCACCGTCGGCTATTCGGACGGAACACACAAGGCGATGCCGGTGCGGCCGGACCAGTCGATCCTGGACGCCGCCGAGGAACACGGCGTCGCGATCGTCAACGAATGCCAGAGCGGCATCTGCGGCACGTGCGTGGCCACCTGCACCGCGGGCCGCTACGAGATGGGCCGCACCGAGGGCCTGTCCGACGTCGAGCGGACAGCGCGAAAGATCCTGACGTGCCAGACCTTTCCCGAGTCCGATTGCCGGATCGAGCTGCAGTACCCGGTCGACGACAACGCCGCCCTGCTCGTCACCGGCGACGGCCTGGTGACGGGGGTCGATCTGGTGTCGCCCAGCACGGCCATCCTGCGGGTGGACGTCTCGGGCATGGCGGGCACGCTGAACTACAAGGCCGGGCAGTTCGCCCAGTTGCAGGTGCCGGGCACCGACGCCTGGCGGAACTACTCCTACGCGCACCCAGCGACCGAGCACGGCGAACTGGAGTTCCTCATCCGGTTGCTGCCCGACGGCGTGATGTCGAACTACTTGCGCGAGCGCGCGCAGCCGGGTGACCGGATCGCGTTGCGCTGCAGCAAGGGCAACTTCTACCTGCGTCCCGTCGTGCGACCGGTGATCCTGGTGGCGGGCGGCACCGGTCTGTCGGCGATCCTGGCCATGGCCCAGAGCCTGCCCGCCGAGCCCGGCCGGCCGGTCTACCTGCTGCACGGGGTGACCGGCGCCGAAGACCTCTGCAAGCTCGACGAACTCACCGAGCTCAGGCGTCGCGTAGCGGGCTTGGAGCTGCATGTGATCGTCGCCCGCCCGAACCCCGGATGGGACGGGCCGACCGGCCTGGTCACCGACCTGCTGGATCCACGCATGCTGGCCGACGGCGACGCCGACATCTATCTCTGCGGCCCCGCCGCGATGGTCGAAGCCACCCGAACGTGGCTGGACAAAAACGGCTTCCACGGCGTGGGCCTGTACTACGAGAAGTTCGTCGCCACCGGGGCCGCGCGACGACGGACCCCGGCGCGCGTCGACTATGCGGCCGTGGACGTCGCCGCGGTCCGCCGGCGCGGCCGGGGGACCGCGGTGGTGATCGGCGGCAGCATCGCGGGGATCGCCGCGGCCAAGGTGTGCAGCGAAACCTTCGAGCACGTCATCGTGCTCGAGAAGGACGACCCGCACCGCCGCCGGGAGGGCAGGCCGGGCGCCGCGCAGGGCTGGCACCTGCATCACCTGCTGACCGCCGGCCAGATCGAGTTGGAGCGCTTGTTCCCCGGCATCGTCGACGACATGGTGCGCGAGGGCGCCTTCAAGGTCGACATGGCCGCGCAGTACCGGATCCGCCTGGGCGGCACCTGGAAGAAGCCGGGCACCAGCGACATCGAGATCGTCTGCGCCGGGCGGCCGCTGCTGGAGTGGTGTGTGCGGCGACGGCTGGACGACGAGCCGAGGATCGACTTCCGCTACGAGTCGGAAGTCACCGACCTGGTCTTCGACCGCGAGAGCAACGCCGTGATCGGTGTCGCCGTCGGACCGGACGCGCAACTGATACCCGCCGAGTTCGTCGTGGACGCGTCGGGCAAGAACACCCGCGTGCCGGAGTTCCTGGACCGCATCGGGATTGGCGCGCCGGAGGTAGAGCAGGACATCATCAACTGCTTCTATTCGACGATGCAACACCGGGTTCCGCCCGAACGACAGTGGCAGGACAAGGTGATGGTGATCTGCTACGCGTACCGCCCGTTCGAGGACACCTACGCGGCGCAGTACTACACCGACAGCACGCGCACCCTGCTGTCCACCTCGCTGGTGGCATACAACTGTTATTCGCCGCCGCGCACGGCCAAGGAGTTCCGCGAGTTCGCCGATCTGATGCCGTCACCAGTCGTCGGGGAGAACATCGACGGGCTGGAACCGGCCTCCCCGATCTACAACTTCCGCTATCCCAACATGCTGCGCCTGCACTACGAGAAGAAGCGCAACCTGCCGCGGGCGCTGCTGGCCGTCGGCGACGCTTACACCAGCGCGGACCCCGTCTCCGGGCTGGGTATGAGCTTGGCGCTCAAGGAGGTTCGCCAGATGCAGGTGCTGCTGGCCAAATACGGCCCAGGGCACGGCGATCTGCCGCGCCGCTACTACCGGTCGATTGCCAAGATGGCCGACACCGCCTGGTTCGTGATCCGCGAGCAGAACCTGCGGTTCGACTGGATGAAGGACGTGGACAAGAAGCGCCCCTTCTATTTCGGCGTGCTCACGTGGTACATGGACCGGCTGCTGGAGTTGGTGCACGACGACCTGGACGCCTACCGAGAGTTCCTGGCCGTCGTCCACCTCGTCAAACCGCCACTGGCGCTGATGAAGCCGGGGATCGCCGGTCGGGTCATCGGCAAGTGGGCGCGCACCCGGCTGTCGGGTGAGAAGACGTTGATCGCCCGCAACTACGAAAACCGCGCGCTGCCCGCCGAACCCGAGAATCAGCTCGTGGGTGCGGTCGCCGGTGACGTGAATTAGGAAAGAGGCCAACATGCTTCACCGGATCTTGAATTGCCGGGGCACCCGCATCCACGCCGTCGAGGCCGGCCCACCCGGAACCGACGGGCCCTTGGTGGTGCTGGTGCACGGATTTCCGGAGTCGTGGTATTCGTGGCGCCATCAAATTCCCGCGCTCGCCGAAGCCGGTTACCGAGTGGTGGCGATCGACCAGCGCGGCTACG
The DNA here is from genome assembly GCF_059812195.1 of Mycobacterium sp. NGS68. Taxonomy (NCBI): domain Bacteria; kingdom Bacillati; phylum Actinomycetota; class Actinomycetes; order Mycobacteriales; family Mycobacteriaceae; genus Mycobacterium; species Mycobacterium sp. NGS68. The sequence continues at coordinate 200,205 of NZ_JCALCE010000011.1, forward strand.
GGCGTTCGTCGAAGTACCGGGTGCAGACCGCCTACCGCATCAAGGAATTGGTCGGCGACGTCGTCGGGGTCCTGGACGCCTACGGGGCGGATACCGCCTACGTCGTCGGGCACGACTGGGGCGCACCGGTCGCATGGACGTTCGCCTGGCTGCACCCCGAGCGCTGCGCCGGAGTCGTCGGGATCAGCGTTCCGTTCGCGGGCCGCGGCGTAATCGGGTTGCCAGGGAGCCCTTTCGGTGAGCACCGGCCCAACGACTACCACCTGGAGCTCGCCGGTGAGGGCCGGGTCTGGTACCAGGACTATTTCTCCGCGCAGGACGGAATCATCGCCGAGATCGAAGAGGATGTGCGCAGCTGGCTGCTAGGGCTGACGTACACCGTCTCCGGCGAGGGGATGATCGCGGCGACCAAGGCGGCCGTCGATGCGGGCGTCGACCTGGCCGCGATGGACCCGATCGACGTGATCCGGGCGGGCCCGCTCTGCATGGCCGAAGGGGCACGGCTCAAGGACGCGTTCGTGTATCCGGAGACGATGCCCGCGTGGTTCAGCGACGCCGACGTCGATTTCTACACAGGCGAATTCGAGCGATCCGGCTTCGGCGGGCCGCTGAGTTTCTACCACAACATCGACAACGACTGGCACGACCTGGCCGACCAGGAAGGCAAGCCGCTCACCCCGCCGGCGCTGTTCATCGGCGGCCAGTACGACGTCGGCACCACGTGGGGCTTCGAGGCCGTCAAGCGCGCCGACGAGGTCATGTCGGATTACCGCGGCACGCACATGATCGCCGATGTCGGGCACTGGATTCAGCAGGAGGCTCCCGGGGAGACCAACCGGCTGTTGCTCGATTTTCTTGGCGGGCTGCGTTAATGAAGACGACCGACCTACGGGTGCGTCGTGCCATCACCGCGATGGCCATGGGGCAGGCCGTCGTCCTGACCGACGGCACCGACGGGGACGGCTTTCTGGTGTTCGCCGCCGACGCCGCGACCCCGCGGCTGCTGCACTTCACCATCCGCCACACCTCGGGTTATGTCCGAGTCGCGTTGCCGGCCAAAGAATGTGCGCGGCTGAACCTCCCGCCCATGTGCCACGGCGATAGTGCGGACTGCGTGTCGGTGGACGTCCGCGGAACGGGCACCGGAATCTCGGCCGCCGACCGGGCGCGGACCATCGCCGCCCTCGCGTCGGGTAGGTCCGCGGCCTCGGACTTCCAGCGGCCGGGTCACGTCGTACCGCTGCGCGCCCACCACGACGGGGTGCTGGGCCGCCGCGCCCCGGGCGAGGCTGCCGCCGATCTGGCGCACCTGGCCGGCCGCGGAAAGCCCGCGGCGCTATGCGAAATCGTGTCCCGACGCAATCCGACCCTGATCGCCCGCGGCGCCGAGTTGGTCGAATTCGCCGTCGAACATGGCCTGGCCGTGGTCTCCATCGCCGAACTGGTGGCCTACCGGCGCCGGACCGAACCCCAGGTTGTCCGCCTGGCCGAAACCGTCCTGCCCACCTGGGCCGGCAAGGCGCGGGTCATCGGGTTTCGCGACATGTCTGGCGGCGGTGAGCATCTCGCGCTCATCGTGGGCACCGCGGGCGCGGGCGTGCCGGTGCCGCTGCACGTCCACACCGAATGTCTGACCGGAGATGTGTTCGGATCGAAGGCGTGCCGCTGCGGCGCGGAACTGAGTGGGGCGCTGGCTCGGATGTCGGCGCAGGGCAGCGGCGTGGTCGTGTACCTGAGGCCGGCTGGACAACCGCGCGCCTGTGGTCTGTTCGCCGCCGCTGAGACAGCTGAGACATCCGACGTCCTCGGCTGGATCCTGCGCGATCTCGGGGTGTATGCCCTGAAACTGTCCGACGACATGCCAGGATTCGGTCTGGTCCTGTTCGGCGCCATCCGCGAGGTAATCCATGAGGCATCCTGACCTTGCGGGCAAAGCCGCGATCGTTACCGGGGCCGGTGCCGGCATCGGCCTGGCGGTGGCGCAGCGCCTCGCCACCGAGGGCTGCCAGGTGCTGTGTGCGGACATCGACTCTGCCGCAGCCGATGCCGCCGCCCTGAAGATAGGCTGCGGCGCGGTTGGTCATCAGGCTGACGTCAGCGACGAGGAGCAGGTCATCGGCATGGTCGGGGCCTGTGTCGACGCGTTCGGCGGGGTGGACAAACTGGTCGCGAATGCCGGTGTCGTGCACTTCGCTTCGCTGATCGACACCACCGTCGAGGACTTCGATCGCGTCGTCGCCATCAACCTGCGTGGGGCCTGGCTGTGCACCAAATACGCGGCGCCACGGATGATCGAGCGCGGCGGGGGAGCGATCGTCAACATGTCCTCGTTGGCCGGCCACATCGGGGTGAGCGGCAGCGCGGCCTATGGCATGTCCAAGGCGGGAATCAGCCACCTGAGCCGTGCCACCGCAGCGGAACTGCGCTCAGCCAACATTCGCGCCAACTCGTTGCTGCCGGCGTTCGTCGACACCCCCATGCAGCAGACCGCGATGACCATGTTCGACGAGGCGCTCGGCGACGGCGGCGCACGCGCTCTGATCGCCCGGCTGCAGGGCCGGATGGCCGCACCGGAGGAGATGGCCAGCATCGTGGCTTTCCTGCTGTCCGACGATGCGTCAATGATCACCGGCACCACGCAGATCGCCGACGGCGGAGCCATCGCCGCGCTGTGGTGAGCGCGCGGGAACCCTGGTCCCGCGAGCAGACGCAAGAGCCGCCTTGGGCCCTTTCGGGGGGCGTTTGCGTCTGCTCGCCGGGGGCTGGAACCCCCTGCGCCACTGTGGGTTTCTTGTCGGTGGGTGTTCCTAGACTGTGGGGCATGGCAGCGAGCACGCGTGAGGAGATCGTGGAGGTCTTCACCGCGCTCGATGCTCAGATGGAGCGGCTGTGCGAGCTGACTTTTGACGTGTTCACCACCCCCGAGTTGATGCGGGCCATGGAACGCCTGGAGATCGTCGCGCGGCGCCTGCGTGCACCCCAGCACGCGGTGATCAACCAACTCGCCGCCCAGGCCGGACAGGACGAACTCGGCGGGACACTGTGCGCGGCGACCGCGGATCGGCTACGCATCACCAAAGCCGAGGCCTCACGACGGATCGCCGAAGCCGAAGACCTCGGTGCGCGCCGCGCCTTAACCGGCGAAGCTTTAGCCCCGCGGCTGGAAGCCACCGCACAGGCG
>NZ_JCALCE010000012.1:0-197757 GCF_059812195.1 Mycobacterium sp. NGS68
GCCCTTCTGAGATGGCGTGCTGGCTGATGCGCGGGGAATAGGCTTCATGCCTGCCTACGCGATGGCGAGCACGCGATTCTGAGCGATCCACTCGTCGTTCGCTCCATGGTCACGGGCAGCGCGGCGCCGGAGAAGACGAGGTGGTCGGCACGAGGTATCTCGACATAGCTCCCCTGTTGATACCGGGCAGCCGTCCTGCGGGCGAACTGCGGCGGCACGCGGCTTGATTCGCAGACCCAGCCGCTGAAGACTTCGCGGGCGGTCTCATCGGTCTGGGCGTTGGCTATCCGCCGCCGATACCGCTCCCGCGTCGGGGGATATCGCGGTTTGCCCCGGGGTGCGCGGCTGTAGAAAGCGCCGCGCGTAGGTGACGGGCAGGCGGCGACAACGCTGGCGTGCCGGGTGCGTGCGGCCACGAGCTGCGCCAGCAGCCCGCCCAGCGACAAGCCGAACAGAAGCGGCGGCGAGCCCCGCGAGTCGGCGAGCGCGGCGAGGTCATCGGTGTAGTCGCGGAAGCTCATCGTCGCGATCTTCATCGGCCTCTCCACAGGGGCAGATCATGATGTCGCGGCGTCGGGTTGTGCACCGTATAACGCGCTCCGCGAAAGCCGTCCGGGTGGAACAAGAGAGGTCGTCGCGGCCCCAATTGCCATGGATCAGAACGACATGCCTCGCGTCGGACATCAGGCTAAGAATGACACCAACGGATCGGTTGAAGCGGGCGATTCTGACCACCGGTCCAGTGACGCTAGACTGAGCCGTGATCCAGCGCGAGCGTTCGGCCCCCGAGGCTAGACGGGCGCACAGACACACAGATGGACCAGTGCGGACGTGTGTCGGGTGCCGAAAGCGAGAGCTGGCCGTCGAATTGCTTCGAGTGGTTGCTGCATCGACCGGGAACGGCGAATACGCCGTGATCGTTGATGCAGCGAGTAGCCTGCCGGGGCGGGGTGCATGGCTGCATCCCGTACCGCAGTGCCTGCAACAGGCGATAAGGCGGCGGGCTTTCAGCAAAGCGCTGCGCATCGCCGGTTCACCGGACACATCCGTGGTGGTCGAGCACGTCGAGCAACTGGACGCGCCCCGACCACCTGGGCAACAGAACAGGTAGCAAAGAACATGAGCACACCGTGAAGTCCCGATGACAATGCGTCATAGCTAACCCCCGAGGCGCGGCCCACGAACTGTCGCCTCATAGACAGGAGATGTAGTGGCAGGTAAGGCCCGCGTACACGAGTTGGCAAAGGAACTCGGTGTCACCAGTAAGGAAGTCCTCGCCCGGTTGAATGAACAGGGCGAATTCGTCAAATCCGCATCCTCGACGGTGGAGGCACCCGTCGCGCGCCGGCTGCGGGAGTCGTTCGGAGGCAGCAAGCCCGCGCCCGACAAGGGCCCGGCCAAGGCTCCGGATGTAGCCAGAGGTCCCGCGAAGCCCGTCGACCGGGCGCTGGACCAGGCGCTCGACAAGGCTGTAGGCAACGGTGAGGCGGTCGCCAAGCCGGCAGCGGGCACGGCCCCGGCGGCCCCGGCGGCCCAAGCCCAGCCCCAGGTCCAGGCCTCGGCAGCGCCGGCCGCTTCGTCGGCGGCCACCGAGGCGCCTGCGCGGCCGGCGCCGGGTCCACGCCCCGGTGCACCGACCCCCGCCGCCCCGGCGCCCCCCGTGGCGCCCGCCCAGCCGTCGAGCCCGGGACCCCATCCGGGCACCGCGCCCGGCGCGCGTCCCGGCCCGGCGCCCAAGCCGGGTGCGCGTCCTCCGCGCGTCGGCAACAACCCGTTCTCGTCGGCGCAGCCCGTCGACCGGCCCATCCCGCGTCCGCACCCGCAAGCGCCGCGGCCCGGGGCGCCCCGGCCGGGCGCACCGCGACCGGGTGGCGCTTCGCCCGGCAGCATGCCACCGCGGCCCGGTGGCGCCGGTGGACCCGGCGCTCGTCCGGCGCGGACCGGCGCCCCGAGGCCCGGCGGCGGTCGGCCCGGTGGGCCCGGCGGCGGTCGCACCGACGGTGGTGGCGGTAACTACCGCGGCGGCGGCGTAGGCGCCGGACCCGGCGGCGGCGCCGGAGGCTTTCGAGGCCGTCCCGGCGGTGGCGGTCCCGGTGGCGGCGGTCCCGGTGGCGGCGGCGGCCGTCCCGGCCAGCGCGGCGGTGCGGCCGGTGCGTTCGGTCGTCCCGGCGGTGCGCCCCGGCGCGGCCGCAAGTCGAAGCGGGCAAAGCGCGCCGAGTACGAGAACATGCAGGCGCCGGTCGTAGGTGGCGTGCGGTTGCCGCACGGCAACGGCGAGACCATCCGGCTGGCCCGCGGCGCATCGCTGTCGGACTTCGCCGACAAGATCAACGCCAACCCGGCCGCGCTGGTGCAGGCGCTGTTCAACCTCGGCGAGATGGTCACCGCGACGCAGTCGGTGGGCGACGAGACGCTCGAGCTGCTGGGCAGCGAGATGAACTACGTCGTGCAGGTCGTCAGCCCTGAGGACGAGGACCGCGAGCTGCTGGAATCCTTCGACCTGACCTACGGCGAGGACGAAGGCGGCGAGGAGGACCTCGAGCAGCGTCCGCCGGTGGTGACCGTGATGGGTCACGTCGACCACGGTAAGACCCGACTGCTGGACACCATCCGTAAGGCCAACGTCCGCGAGGCCGAGGCCGGCGGCATCACCCAGCACATCGGCGCCTACCAGGTCGGGGTCGACCTCGACGGCAACGAGCGGCTGATCACCTTCATCGACACCCCGGGTCACGAGGCGTTCACCGCCATGCGTGCCCGCGGCGCCAAGGCCACCGACATCGCCGTGCTGGTGGTGGCCGCCGACGACGGCGTGATGCCCCAGACGGTGGAGGCCATCAACCACGCGCAGGCCGCCGACGTGCCGATCGTGGTCGCGGTGAACAAGATCGACAAGGAGGGCGCCGACCCGGCCAAGATCCGCGGCCAGCTCACCGAATATGGTTTGGTGGCAGAGGATTTCGGTGGCGACACGATGTTCGTCGACATCTCGGCCAAGCAGGGCACCAACATCGAGGCACTGCTCGAGGCGGTCGTGCTGACCGCGGACGCGGCGCTGGATCTGCGGGCCAACCCCGACATGGAGGCCCAGGGTGTGGCGATCGAGGCGCACCTGGACCGCGGCCGCGGCCCGGTGGCGACGGTGCTGATTCAGCGCGGCACGCTGCGCGTCGGCGACTCGGTGGTCGCCGGCGACGCGTACGGCCGCGTCCGCCGGATGGTCGACGAACACGGCGAGGACATCGAGGCGGCGCTGCCGTCGCGCCCGGTGCAGGTCATCGGCTTCACGTCGGTGCCCGGCGCGGGTGACAACTTCCTGGTCGTCGACGAGGACCGCATCGCCCGCCAGATCGCCGACCGGCGCAGCGCCCGTAAGCGCAACGCACTGGCCGCGCGGTCCCGCAAGCGGATCAGCCTGGAGGACCTGGACTCGGCGCTGAAGGAAACCAGCCAGCTGAACCTGATCCTCAAGGGCGACAACGCCGGTACCGTCGAGGCGCTGGAAGAGGCCCTGATGGGAATCGAGGTCGACGACGAGGTGGCGCTGCGCGTCATCGACCGCGGTGTCGGTGGCATCACCGAGACCAACGTCAACCTGGCGTCGGCGTCGGACGCGATCATCATCGGCTTCAACGTGCGGGCCGAGGGTAAGGCGACCGAGCTGGCCAACCGCGAGGGCGTCGAGATCCGCTACTACTCGGTCATCTACCAGGCGATCGACGAGATCGAGAAGGCCCTGCGCGGCATGCTCAAGCCGATCTACGAGGAGAACCAGCTCGGCCGCGCCGAGATCCGGGCGCTGTTCCGGTCCTCGAAGGTGGGCCTCATCGCCGGCTGCATGATCACGTCGGGCGTGGTGCGCCGCAACGCGAAGGCGCGGCTGCTGCGGGACAACATCGTGGTCACCGAGAACCTGTCGGTCACCTCGCTGCGACGGGAGAAGGACGACGTGACCGAGGTCCGCGAGGGCTTCGAATGCGGTATGACGCTGGGCTACTCGGACATCAAGGAAGGCGACGTCATCGAGTCCTACGAGTTGGTCCAGAAAGAACGCACCTGATGGCCGACCCCGCCCGCGCGCGTCGGTTGGCCAAACGGATCTGCACGATCGTCGCGTCGGCGATCGAGTTCGAGATCAAGGATCCGGGCCTGGTCGGGGTGACCATCGTGGACGCGAAGGTCACCGCCGACCTGCACGACGCGACGGTCTACTACACCGTGATGGGCCCCTCGCTGGACGACGAGCCGGACCTGGACGGGGCCGCGGCCGCGCTGGAGCGGGCCCGAGGTGCTCTGCGCACCAAGGTCGGGGCGGGCACGGGTGTGCGCTTCACGCCTACCCTGACCTTCGAGCGGGACACAACGTCGGACAACGTGCACCGGATGGAGGAGCTGTTGGCCCGTGCCCGTGCGGCGGACGCCGATTTGGCGCGGGTTCGGGTGGGGGCGAAGCCGGCGGGGGAGGCCGATCCGTATCGTGCGACGGCGGCATCAGAACCGTTAGCCGATCCCGAGGACACCGGTGACGGCGATCGATCCGAACACTGAACTGGCGAGTGTCCCGGTCGCGGGGACACGTGTCGACGCCCTGGGCGCCGTTGAGTTGCTGGCGGCCGCGCAGGCCGTCGCGGTGATCTGCCACGTCCACCCCGACGCGGACACCATCGGCGCCGGGCTGGCCCTGGCCCTGGTGCTGGACAAGTGCGGCACGCGGGTCGAGGTCAGCTTCGCCGCACCGGCGACGCTGCCGGAGTCGCTGCGGTCGCTGCCCGGCTGTCACCTGCTGGTCACACCCGAGGAGTTGCGTCCGGACGCGGATCTGATGGTGACCGTCGACGTCCCGAGCGTGCATCGACTGGGCCGGCTGGGCGATCTCGTCGAGGACAAGCCCCTGCTGGTCATCGACCACCACGCCTCCAACGACTTGTTCGGCACCGCGAATTTCGTTGATCTATCCGCGGATTCGACCACGATGATGATCGCCGAGCTGCTCGACGCCTGGGAGAAGCCAATCGAACCCGATGTGGCGCACTGCATCTACGCCGGCTTGACGACGGACACCGGCTCGTTCCGCTGGGCCAGCGCGCGCGCCCTGCGGCTGGCGGCGAGGCTGGTCGACCTCGGCGTGGACAACGCCGCGATCAGCCGGACGGTCATGGACAGCCATCCGTTCGGGTGGTTGCCGATGCTGTCGCGGGTCCTGGGTTCCGCGCAGCTGCTGCCCGACGCGGTGGCGGGGCGGGGTCTCGTGTATGCGGTCGTCGACCATCAGGAGTGGGTCAACGCGCGGCCCGAGGAAGTCGAGAGCATCGTCGACATCGTGCGCACCACGCAACAGGCCGAGGTGGCCGCGGTGTTCAAAGAGGTTGACCCGCAACAGTGGTCGGTGTCGATGCGGGCCAAGAGCGCCGTAGACCTGGCCGCCGTCGCGTCCGGGTTCGGCGGCGGTGGGCACCGGCTGGCCGCCGGCTACTCGTCCGCCGGGCCGATCGACGACGTCGTCGCATCCCTGCGCGCCGCGCTTGGCTGAAGCGGGCCGGATCGCGGCGCTGGCGCTGCCGGCGCTGGGTGTGTTGGCCGCCGAGCCGCTGTACCTGTTGTTCGACACCGCGGTGGTCGGTCGGCTGGGTGCGCTGTCGCTGGCGGGTCTGGCGATCGGCAGCCTCGTGCTCGGCATGCTGGGCTCCCAGCTGAACTTCCTGTCGTATGGCACCACGGCGCGATCGGCGCGTCATTTCGGGGCCTCAGACCGGGCGGCGGCGGTCGCCGAGGGAGTGCAGGCGACCTGGCTGGCGCTGGGTCTGGGCGGGCTGATCGTCGTCGCGGTGGAGGCGACGGCGGGTCCGCTGGTGGCGGTGATCGCGGGTGGCCGATCGGGCGGTGCGGCGATCGCACACGCGGCGCTGCCGTGGCTGCGGATCGCGATCCTGGGCACGCCCGCGATCCTGGTCTCGCTGGCCGGCAACGGGTGGATGCGCGGGGTGCAGGACACGGTCCGGCCGCTGCGCTACGTGCTCGCCGGTTTCGGGCTGTCCGCGCTGCTGTGCCCGCTGCTGGTGTACGGCTGGCTGGGGTTGCCCCGCTGGGGGTTGTCGGGTTCCGCGGTGGCCAATCTGGTCGGTCAGTGGCTGGCGGCCGTGTTGTTTCTGGGCGCGCTGCCGGCCGAGCGGACCCGGCTGCGGCCCGACGGCGTGGTGCTGCGCGCCCAGCTGGTGATGGGCCGCGACCTGGCGCTGCGGACGCTGGCCTTCCAGGCCTGCTTCGTGTCGGCGGCAGCGGTCGCGGCGAGGTTCGGCGCCGCCGCCGTCGCCGCCCACCAGGTGGTGTTGCAGCTGTGGAATTTCCTTGCGTTGGTCCTGGATTCGCTGGCCATCGCCGCCCAGGCGCTGGTCGGTGCCGCGCTGGGCGCCGCCGAGGTCGGGCATGCGAAGTCGGTGGCGCGACGGGTGACCGGGTTCTCGTTCGTGGCGGCGACGCTGCTGGCCGCGGTCTTCGCACTGGGCGCGGGCGGGCTGCCGCGGCTCTTCACCGGCGACCCGTCGGTGCTCGCCGCCATCGGCGTGCCGTGGTGGTTCATGGTCGCCCAATTGCCGCTGGCGGGAATCGTTTTCGCGCTCGACGGGGTGCTGCTGGGCGCGGGCGATGCCGCCTACCTGCGGACGGCGACCATCGCCAGCGCGCTGCTCGGCTTCCTGCCGCTGGTGTGGCTGTCGCTGGCCTACGGCTGGGGTCTGGCTGGCATCTGGTCGGGGCTGAGCACGTTCGTGGTGTTGCGGCTGGTCTTCGGCGGTTCGCGGACGCTGTCGGGGCGGTGGGCGACGTAGCCTGCAGCGGCCTGACCCGACGTCATTCGCCCTTGACGTTGAGGATCTGGCGCAGCTCGTGGTCGACGCTGACCAGCTCGCGCGCGTCTTCCATCACCGCATCGATGTCCTTGTACGCCGCGGGGATCTCGTCGATCCACGCAGCGCCATGCCGGTACTCGATGCCGTGCATCGCCCGCGCGAGGTCGTCGGTGCTGAACCGCTTGCGCGCCTCCGTGCGGGAGAAGCGCCGGCCCGCGCCGTGCGGCGCGCTGCACAACCCGGCCTTGTTGCCCAGGCCGGTGACGATGTAGGAGCGTGTGCCCATGCTGCCCGGGATGACTGCGCGCACACCCTTGTTGGCGTTGATCGCGCCCTTGCGGGTGATCCAGACGTCCTTGCCGCCGTGGCGCTCCACCGTCGTGTAGTTGTGATGGCAGTTCACACGGTCGACCTCGATGTCGGCGGGGTCGTCGTCCATGTGCCGGGCGAGGACCTGCCGGAAGCGGTCCATCATCTCGGCGCGGTTGGCCAGCGCGAATTCCTGCGCCCACTTCAATTCCGTGATGTAGGCGGTGAATTCGCGCGTGCCCTGCGGCAGGTACGCCAGGTCCGGGTTCGGCAGCGTGATCCAGAACTGGGCCATCAGCTTCTGGGCGATCTTGATGTGGCGGTTGGCGATCTTGTTGCCGACGCCGCGGCTGCCCGAATGCAGGAACATCCAGACGCGGTCGTCGTCGTCGAGGCACAGCTCGATGAAGTGGTTGCCACCGCCGAGGGTGCCCAGCTGCAGGCGCCAGTTGGGCGAGTGCCGCAGATCGACGTTGTTCGAATCCGCCTGCTGCTCAAGCGATTCGATGCGCTGCGCGGTGAACCCGAAGCGGTCCGCCCGGTCGTTGTAGCCGCCCTTGCTCATCGGGATGGCCGCCTCGATGGAGGCGCGCAGCTCCGCAAGCGGCAGGCCGGCGATGTCGTCCTTGCCGTACTTGGTGCGCGCGGCGATCATGCCGCAGCCGATGTCCACGCCCACCGCGGCCGGGATCACCGCACCCATCGTCGGGATCACCGTCCCCACCGCGGAACCCTTGCCGACGTGCGCGTCGGGCATCAGCGCCACGTGCGGATGCACGAACGGCATCGACGCGGTGTCCTTCGCCTGTTCGATCGTGCCGTCGTCGATCTGCGAGGCGAAGTTGAGCAGCTTGTGCCCCTCAATCTTCTTCATGGCTACCAATGATGGCCCGGAAGCGCCGGGAAAGCTTCCGAATTATTCGATGCTGCCGTTGCTCGGTGCGGGCCTGAGGCGGGCGGCGATCGTCGCCAACTGGTCGGTACTGAGGTCGTTGGAGACCAGCATCACGAACGTCCCGTCGCGTTCGAAATGTGCCTGCGACTGCGGCCATTCGGCCGGGCTGACCCTCACCGAACTCCCATCGCGGACCACTTGTTGCCAGTCCGCATCGATCGAGTTCTGGTAGCGGTGGTCAGACGCCGCCATCTGCGAGATCGAGACGTTCTGGTGTCCGTCGTCGGAGCGGTAGCTCAGCGCGACCATCGCCGGGGACGGTGGGCGCTGCGAGGCTTCCACGAATATGCAGTGCATCCGCCAATCGGCGGGCACGCGGTCCGGCATGAGAACCGTGAACGGGGCGCGCTGCTGCGCTTGAGTGAGCGTGATGGGCTGCAGATCGTGGCGCGCTCGCGAAGGCGTGGGCTGGATTTCTTCGCCCTCCGGCGCCGCGAACCGGAACGTCTCGGCGGGAATGGGCTCGTCGAAGCGGATTGCGAGCGTGGTGATCTTGAAAAAGGGCTGCTCGTCGCGGATCGCGGTGACGGCCAACAGCGCTCCGCGTTCCTGGTCGACGTCGAGTTCGTAGCGGTGGGCGCCGGCGCCGAGTTCGTGCAGTTCGAGAGCCATCCCGTTGCGTGGATCCTCCGGGCGCGGCGTGGCGTGGGCCGTGATGGTGGCCCTGCCGGCGACCTGGGAGTTCCCCGCCACGCGGAAGCGCAGCGAGCGAAGCAGCGGCGCGGGATTGAGCATGAACTGCAGTTCCTGCCCGACGCTGCTGCCGATCCTGGGATCGTCCTGATTGCTCCTGGCACCCATGCTGTTGGACCAAAACCACCACAGTGGACCGTCAGCAACGGCGTAATCGCCGTCCCGATGACCACCGTGGTGCTCCGTGCGGGATCGGTGGCCGTCGCGCCAGATGCGCAGCGTCTCTTCGGTCTCGGGGGGCGCGGGACCACCTCCGCGGGCGGCGCTGACACTGCTGATCGAAGCCCCGCGCCGCTTCTGTTCCTCGATGTTTGCGCGAAACGCGGCACCCATGCGCTCGTCATGGCGCCAGAGGCGATAGGTCGCCTGCACCGTTCGAAACGAGTCGTCAGCGTCGTGTAGCAACACCAGCAGGGCGCCAAGCTCGGACATGGGTTTTTAGCGCACCTGCGAGCGGCCGCGCTGCAGCACGGCCTCACGGTTGGCCGCGATGTCGTCGCCGCTGGTCCGGAATTGCCTGGCCGCCATGGCTTCCAACCACAGCCCCTCGCTGGTCTGCGTCTCGTCGATGCGGTGGTAGGACGCCAGCAGGGCGCGCACCGCGTCCTGGTTGTTGCCGACGATCGTGGTCGCCACCTGGCGCGCGGTAGGCAGCAGCTGGTCGTGCGGCACCACCTCGGTGACCAGTCCGGCCCGCAGCGCGTCGGCGGCGGACAGGTAGTCGCCGGTCATGCTCATCCGTCGGGCCAGGCCCACGCCCACCTTCTGCGGCAACCGCACGCTCAGCCCCCACGTGGGTAGCAGGCCCACCCGCGCGTGGGTGTCGGCGAAGCGCGCATGCTCCGAGGCGATCACGATGTCGCAGTACAGGACGAGCTCCAGCCCGCCGGTGACGGCGGCGCCGTTGATCGCGCCGATCACCGGCTTGGCCATCGCCGGCCAGCGCGGCGAGATGTCCGGCAGCGCCGTCTGCCCGCCGAGTTCCTTGAGGTCCAGTCCCGCGCAGAACACCGGGTCGGCCCCGGTGACGATGACGACGTCGACGCCGTCGTCGGTCTCGGCGTCGGTCAGCGCCCCGAAGAACCGGTCACGCAGCGCCGAGGACAGCGCGTTGCGGGACTGCGGCCGGTTCAGGGTCAGCGTGCGGACCCGTTCGGTGGTTTCGATCAGCAGGATGTCGTCGGTCATAGGGCAACCGTAGTCGCGCCGTTTTCGCATCGACCCTGCGTCCAGGGTCACCGTCGCCGCGATTTCCACGCCACCAGCGCAGGGTCGGTGCCCTGAGCGCAGACTCGGGCATTGAACCCCGCGCCTATCGTGGAAATCATGTGCCGGAACATCACCGAACTGCGTGGGCTCGAGCCGCCGGCCAGCGGCCAGGAGATTGCGGCCGCGGCGCGCCAGTACGTGCGCAAGGTCAGCGGCATCACGCACCCGTCGGCCGCCAACGCCGAGGCGTTCGAGGCCGCCGTTGCCGAGGTCACCGCGACGACGACGCGCTTGTTGCAGGCACTGCCGGCGCGGCGCCAGCCGCCCAAGACCGTCCCGCCGCTGCGCCGTCTGGCCGCGCGTTGACGCTGGCGCTCAAGGAGTGGAGTGCGGCCGTGCACGCACTGCTCGACGGCCGGCAGACCGTTCTGCTGCGCAAAGGCGGCATCGGGGAGAAGCGGTTCGAGGTGTCGGCGCGGGAGTTCCTGCTGTTCCCGACGGTCGCGCACAGTCACGCCGAGCGGGTGCGGCCCGAGCACCGCGACCTGCTGGCCGCCGCGGCCGCGGACAGCGGCGAGGACCGGCTGACGCTGCGGGCCGCCGCGAAAGTTGTCGCCGCGCTGTCGGTCAACCGGTCCGAAGGCCTGCGAGACATCGAGGACCTGCACATCTGGACCGCCGATTCGGTGCGCGCCGACCGGCTCGACTTCCGGCCGAAGCACAGGCTGGCCGTGCTCGTCGTCCAGGCGATTCCGCTGGTCGAGCCGGTGCTGCTGGAGCGGACGGCGGAGTATGCCGGCTGCAAGAGCTGGGTGGCAATCCCCGCGCAGCCGAGCCTGGCCGCGCCGGTGCACGGCGATGACGCATTGGACCAGGTCACCGCCCGGGTACGCAACGCCGTCGGTTAGCGGGGGCGTCGGCGGGGGCAGCGCTAGCCAGCCCCCACCGGGAGCACCAGCCGCGATCGCCCGAAGTGCACCGAATGCGTGGCCGGCCGCACCTGCCGGCCCGTCAGCATCGGCTCGGCGGTGCCCAGGTTGCGGGCGTAGCGGGGGAACCAGCTGCCGGCCACCAGGACGCGGATGCGCGAACCGGCGCGGAAGCGGTGGGCGGTGGGGTCGAGTTCCAGGCGGACGATCTCCGATTGCGGATCCAGCCGCCGATAGCACTCGGTGACGTTGCGCGACCGGTCCCGGGCGTCGACCTCACTCACGCGGACGAACAGGTCGACATGCGGATTGTCGGCGGTATGCGCCAACTCGACGACGGCGTTGCCGTGCAGGTACAGGTCCTGGGTCAGCGTGGCGCTGGTGAAGGCGAGCACGTCGGGGCGTGCGGCGAGCCGGGTGTCGTCGCGGTAGCCGCCGCGCGGGGAGAGCATCGGACCGCCAATGGTCGGTGTGGGGTCCGCGGGGTCATAGCGGAATGTCGCGGGCGCGGACCCGGATTCGGGCGGGGTGTCGTCCAGATGGCCGCCGGGTCGCAGGTACAGCACGCGGTCGGTGGTGGCGGGGGGCCAGTCGGACAGGTCGCGCCAGCCGCGGTTGTTCACAAAGACGCGCACGGGGCTCGGGCGCTGGACCCCCGCCGCGACGCCGGCGTGGGCGTCGAGCCAGTCCAGCGATTCGCGGGCCACGGTGGACAGCCCCTTCGTCAGCATCTGGGTATGCGTCCACGGTCCGACCGTCAGCGCGACGTCCACGCCCCGGTCGCGCAGATGCCGGTACTGGTGCAGGCTCTGGCGCACGAAGAGGTCCTGCCAGCCGCTCAGCAGCAGCACCGGCGCCTGCACCCGGTCCAGCGCGGCGGGTAGACGCAGCCGATCCCAGAACGGATCCTCCTCGGCGGTTTGGATCCACGATTCGAACCAGGGCGCACCCGCGCCGAGCAAGGTCCGGGTCGACGTGCCGACGGGCAACTCGCGCAGCGTCCGCGCCAGGGTGCGCGGCGCGGTCAGCTGGCGGATCCCGACCCTGACGCGGTTGGGATCCTCCTGACGGGCGACCATGTCGCTCCAACCCAGGAAGTCGTTGATCGCAAACGAACCGGTGCCCCACACCGAGTCCCGGAAGTCGTGCGGCCCCACGACGATTACCGCCGCGGCCAATTCCGGCGGCGGGTCCGCCAGCAGCGCCCACTGGGTGAACCCCAGGTAGGACAGCCCGATCGTGGCGAACCGGCCGGTGAACCAGGGCTGCGCACGCAGCCACTCGACCGTGTCGGCGCCGTCGGCGACCTCGTTGACCATCGGCTCGAACGCCCCGCCCGACCCGAACGTCCCGCGCACGCTCTGCAGCACCACGTGGTAGCCACGCGCGGCGTACAGCCGGGCGAACGCCAGCGAGAACGGAAACCCGCGGCCGTAGGGGCACCGGGCCAGCAGGGTCCCGACGGGCCGCGATGTCGTCGGCGCGTAATGGTCGGCCACCAGGTGGATCCCGTCGCGCATGGGTACGCCGACGCGACGCACGGTATAGCGGGTGGTCACCGGCGGCAGTTTCAACAGGCCGCGCAGAGCGGTGTCGCCGGCCCGGCTGGTCAGGGTGTGCCTCACGAAGCCTCTCGAAGCCCAGATTAGGGACGGCTTAGAACTTGTACAGCGGGGCGAGGTCGTTGGCGCGCTGCAGGTTGGTCGGCATGCAGTCTGGCTCGGGGTTGGAGTAGACGGTCGAGAAGTACAGCGCCTGCTGCAGCACCCCGTAGCTGGTCTTGAAGACGACCATGCAGGAGTAGTACCAGAAGCTGTTGTGGTAAGTCGGCTTCACCACCCAGTACTGGGCGGCGCGGTGGCCCGCGATCGTTGTCTCCAGCGCGTCAGCGGGCAACGTCTGTTCGTAGGTGCGCCAGATGATGGGTTCGATGGCCATCTGATAGTTGCCCGCGTCGAGGTGGCAACGCAGCCCGTCCTCCCGTTCGGGCGGCGTGAACGCCAGCCCCAGCCGCTGCAACGCGTCGATCGGAAGGTCGTTGCACGGGTCGAACGGGCTGGGATCGGTGGTGGGCACGATCGGGCTCTTCAGGGTGGTCTGCATGGGTTGCGCGGTCGACCGCAACTGGACGGCCCCGCCGCCGATCGGCGCCGGCGGGGCGCTCTGCCAGCCCACGATCACCGCCGCCACCACAGCGCCGAGCGCTCCGATCAGCCGCATCCTGGTTAACACGACACCCCCTGCGCTCGGCGGCCCTTTTGCCCGGACTATACAAGTCGGTTCCCGGCCGTCACAGCGAAACCTGAACTTGGGTCGATAGGGTGGTTAATCGTGACCAGGCAACAACAAGGGCAGGAGTCCCACGGCGGCCAGCCCACGCTTTGGGCGGTCTCCGACCTGCACACCGGTCACACCGGCAACAAGCCCGTCACCGAGTCGCTGCACCCGTCGTCGCCGGACGACTGGCTGATCGTGGCCGGTGACGTCGCCGAACGCACCGACGAGATCCGCTGGGCGCTGGACCTGCTGCGGCGGCGGTTCGCCAAGGTGATCTGGGTGCCCGGCAACCACGAGCTGTGGACCACCACCCGTGATCCCATGCAGATCTTCGGCCGCGACCGCTACGACTACCTGGTCAATATGTGCGACGAGATGGGCGTGGTCACGCCCGAGCACCCGTTCCCGGTGTGGACCGAACGCGGCGGCCCGGCCACCATCGTGCCGATGTTTTTGCTCTACGACTACAGCTTCTTGCCGGCCGGGGCCGCCACCAAGGCCGAGGGCATGGCTATCGCCAAGGAGCGCAACGTGGTGTGCACCGACGAGTTCCTGCTCTCGTCGGAGCCCTACCACACCCGCGAGGCCTGGTGCCGGGACCGGCTGGCTGCCACCCGCAAACGCCTCGAGGAACTCGACTGGATGACGCCGACCGTGCTGGTGAACCACTTCCCGCTGGTGCGCGACCCCTGCGACGCCCTGTTCTATCCGGAGTTCTCGCTGTGGTGCGGAACCACCAAGACCGCCGACTGGCACACCCGGTACAACGCCGTCTGTTCGGTCTACGGCCACCTACACATTCCACGCACCACCTGGTACGACGATGTCCGGTTCGAGGAGGTGTCGGTGGGCTACCCGCGGGAGTGGCGGCGGCGCAAGCCGTACAGCTGGCTGCGGCAGGTGCTGCCGGATCCGCAGTACGCACCCGGTTACCTCAACGACTTCGGCGGTCACTTCGTAATCACCCCCGAGATGCGGGCGCAGGCCGCACAGTTCCGGGAACGGTTGCGGCAGCGGCAGTCTCGATGACGGCCGGCATGCTGGTGCCCGCCGTGCTGCCCGGCACGGTGATCGCGGACCTCGGGTACGCCGAGGTGTACGCCGACCCGCCTGGCCTCGAACCGCTTCCCGAAGAGGAGCCGCTGATCGCCAAGTCGGTCGCCAAGCGGCGCAACGAGTTCATCACCGCGCGGCACTGTGCGCGCATCGCGCTCAGTGAGCTCGGCCTGCCACCGGTGCCGATCCTCAAGGGCGACAAGGGACAACCGTGCTGGCCCGACGGCGTGGTGGGCAGCCTCACGCACTGCACGGGCTATCGCGGGGCCGTGGTGGGGCGCACCGCCGCGGTGCGCTCGGTGGGTATCGACGCCGAACCGCACGGCGTGCTGCCCGACGGCGTGCTGGACGCGATCAGCCTGCCCGAGGAGCGCGTCGAGCTGCCGCGGGCGATGCCGCCCGGCCTGCATTGGGACCGAATCCTGTTCTGCGCCAAGGAGGCCACCTACAAGGCCTGGTTTCCGCTGACCAAGCGGTGGCTGGGTTTCGAGGACGCCCACATCACCTTCTCGGCGGACTCCGAGACGTCGGGCCGCTTCGTGTCGCGGATCCTGATCGATCCCGAGGCGCTGTCCGGACCGCCACTCGCGTCGCTGGCCGGACGCTGGTCGGTGCAGCGCGACCTGGTGCTGACCGCCATCGTGCTATGACCGACCCGGGAATCGTGATCGTCGACAAGCCGGCGGGCATGACAAGTCACGACGTGGTGGGCCGGTGTCGTCGCATCTTCTCCACCCGCCGGGTGGGGCATGCGGGGACGCTGGATCCGATGGCCACGGGCGTGCTGGTCATCGGGGTCCAGCGTGCCACCAAGATCCTCGGCCTGCTGACGGCGACCTCGAAGTCGTATGCCGCCACCATCCGACTGGGTCAGCGCACGTCCACCGAGGACGCCGAAGGCGAGCTGCTGCAATCGGTTTCGGCCGAAGACGTGAGTACCGAGGATATCGTCCGGGCGATGGCCGTGCTGCGCGGTGACATCAAGCAGGTGCCGTCGGCGGTCAGTGCGATCAAGGTCGACGGCAAGCGCGCGTATCGGCTGGTCCGCGAGGGGCATAGCGTCGAACTTCAACCGCGGCCGGTGCGCATCGACCGCTTCGAGCTGTTGGCGGTGCGGGCTCACGATCGGCTCGTCGACTTCGACGTCGAGGTCGACTGCTCGTCGGGAACCTACATCCGGGCGCTGGCCCGCGACCTCGGCGAGGCGCTGGGCGTGGGCGGGCACCTCACGTCGCTGCGGCGCACCCGCGTCGGGCGATTCACGCTGGACCAGGCGTCGACGCTGGACGAGCTGGCCGAGCGGCCCAGGCTCAGCCTGACCCTCGACGAGGCCTGCCTGCTGATGTTCCCGCGCCGTGACCTGACGGCCGCCGAAGCCGAGGGGACCGGTCATGGCCGGCCGCTTGCGGCCGCGGGCGTCGACGGCGTCTATGCCGCCTGTGATCCCGACGGCCGCGTGGTCGCGCTGTTGCGCGACGACGGCCCGCGGACCAAGCCGGTGGTGGTGATCCGCCCCGCGACGCTGTAGTGCACACTCGAAGCCAACGAGTCAGAAGGGGGACAAAGTTGTCCAACAAATCCGCCAACAAGGTGTACGTCGTCGGCGTCGGCATGACGAAGTTCGAGAAGCCAGGGCGCCGCGAGGGCTGGGACTACCCGCAGATGGCCAAGGAGTCCGGCACCAAAGCGCTCGAGGATGCCGGGGTCCCCTACACCGACATCGAGCAGGGCTTCGTCGGCTACTGCTCGGGCGACTCCACCTCCGGGCAGCGCGCCCTCTACGAACTTGGCATGACCGGCATCCCGATCGTCAACGTCAACAACAACTGCTCGACCGGGTCGACGGCGCTGTTCCTGGGCGCGCAGGCGATTCGCGGCGGGCTGGCCGACTGCGTGCTGTCGCTGGGGTTCGAGAAGATGCAGCCCGGCGCGCTGGGCGGCGGCGCGACCGACCGGGAGTCGCCCCTGGGGCGGCACGTGCAGGCGCTGGCCGCGATCGACGAGTTCGCATTTCCGGTTGCGCCGTGGATGTTCGGGGCCGCCGGCCGCGAGCACATGAAGAAATACGGCACCACCGCCGAGCATTTCGCGAAGATCGGCTACAAGAACCACAAGCACTCGGTGAACAACCCGTACGCGCAGTTCCAGGAGGAGTACACGCTCGACGACATCCTGGCCGCCAAGATGATCTCCGACCCGCTCACCAAGCTGCAGTGCTCGCCGACGTCCGACGGCTCGGCGGCGGTGGTCCTGGCCAGCGAGGACTACGTGGCCAGGCACGGCCTGGCCGGACAAGCCGTGGAGATCGTCGGGCAGGCGATGACCACCGACTTCGCGTCCACCTTCGACGGCAGTGCGGCCAACATCATCGGCTACGACATGAATGTCCAAGCCGCCCAACGGGTCTACCAGCAGTCGGGTCTCGGCCCCGACGACTTCCAGGTGATCGAGCTGCACGACTGCTTCTCCGCCAACGAACTGCTGCTGTATGAGGCGTTGGGCCTGTGCGGCGAGGGTGAGGCGCCCAAGCTGGTCGACGACAATCAGACCACCTACGGCGGACGCTGGGTGGTGAACCCGTCGGGCGGGCTGATCTCCAAGGGGCACCCGCTGGGTGCGACGGGGCTGGCGCAGTGTTCGGAGCTGACCTGGCAGTTGCGCGGCACCGCCGACAAGCGTCAGGTCGACAACGTGACCGCGGCCCTGCAGCACAACATCGGGTTGGGCGGCGCGGCCGTCGTCACCGCCTACCAGCGCGCCGAGCGCTGACATGATCGAGTGGTCCGACACCGACCTGATGGTCCGCGACACCGTCCGCAAATTCATCGACAGGGAGATCCGGCCGAACCTGGACGCGCTGGAAAGCGGTGAGCTGTCGCCGTATCCGATCGCGCGAAAGCTGTTCAGCCAGTTCGGTCTGGACGTGATGGCCGCCGAATCGGTGAAGAAGATGCTGGAACGGGAGCGGGACGGAAAGAGCGGCGGCTCAGGCGGTTCGGGGGGATTCGGGGTAGGGCAGGGCTCGATGGCCGCGGTGCTGATCTCCGAGCTCGCCGGCGTCAGCATCGGGCTGCTCAGCACGGCGTCGGTCAGCCTCGGCCTGGGCGCGGCGACCATCATGAGCCGCGGCACGCTCGCCCAGAAGGAACGCTGGCTGCCCGACCTGATGACGCTGAACAAGATCGCGGCGTGGGCCATTACCGAGCCGGACTCCGGCTCGGATGCGTTCGGCGGCATGAAGACTCACGTCAAGCGGGACGGGTCCGACTACATCCTCAACGGGCAGAAGACGTTCATCACCAACGGGCCCTACGCCGACGTGCTGGTGGTGTACGCCAAGCTGGACGACGGCGACCCGGCGACCGACAAGCGCCACCGTCCGGTGCTGGTCTTCGTGCTCGACGCCGGCATGCCGGGGCTGACGCAGGGCAAGCCGTTCAAGAAGATGGGCATGATGTCCTCGCCGACCGGCGAGCTGTTCTTCGACAACGTGCGGCTGACTCCGGACCGGCTGTTGGGCGAGACCGAACAGTCGAGCGAAGGCGATGGCCGCGAGAGCGCGCGGGCCAATTTCTCCACCGAACGGATCGGCATCGCGATGATGGCGCTGGGCATCATCAACGAATGCCACCGGCTGTGTGTGGACTACGCCAAGACCCGCACGCTGTGGGGCAAGAACATCGGGCAGTTCCAGCTGATCCAGCTCAAGCTGGCGAAGATGGAGATCGCCCGGATGAACGTGCAGAACATGGTGTTCCAGACCATCGAGCGGCAGCAGGCGGGCAAGCCGCTGTCGCTGGCGGAGGCGTCGGCGATCAAGCTGTACTCATCGGAGGCCGCCACCGACGTCGCGATGGAGGCCGTGCAGTTGTTCGGCGGCAACGGCTACATGGCCGAATACCGCGTCGAACAGCTGGCCAGGGACGCGAAGTCGCTGATGATCTACGCCGGCAGCAACGAGGTCCAGGTGACCCACATCGCCAAGGGGCTGCTCTCGAACTAGGCCGGCGAGCGGGCTGAAGCGGCCCCCGGGAAGTTCAGGCCACGACCCAGATGGCCCGGGCGGCCGGGCTGCCCAGCTCCACGGTGGTCGCCCCGCCGTCGGCGGACTCGATGGCGACGGAGATCATGCCGGCGAACTCGCGGCGGGTCAGGACACGGAACTGCGAGTCCAGGCTGATTCCGACGCTGTCGAAATAGCGCAGCATCTCCGGGTCGGCGTCGGAGATACGGGCGACCTTGCCGGTGTCACCGTCGTCGCAGGCCCACAGCTGACGCGCCGGCGGGCTCGGGACCTGCCCGTCGGTGGCCGGGATCGGGTCGCCGTGCGGGTCGCGCCGCGGGAACCCGAGCTTGGCGTCGATGCGGGAGACCAGGCGGTCCGACACGGCGTGTTCGAGCACCTCGGCCTCGTCGTGCACCTCGTCCCAGCCGTAGCCGAGCTCGTTGACCAGGAAGGTCTCCAGCAGCCGGTGGCGGCGCACCATCGCCAGCGCCGCCCGTCGGCCCGCCTCCGTCAGCGTCACCGCGCCGTACTTCTCGTGGTTGACCATGCCCTGTTCGGCGAGCTTGCGGATCGATTCGGACGCCGTGCTGGCGGACACCCCCAGCTTTTCGGCGAGCATCTTGGTGCTGACCTTGTCCCGCGACCACTCCTGCGCCGTCCAAATGACCTTCAGATAGTCCTGGGCAACCGCGGTGAGCCCACCAGGCTCGTCGTCGTTGTCTGGAGCCCTCACAACCTAAGAGTTTAGGGGTAGCGCGCGCACGCCGTAGGCTTGCGATCGTGCAGCGGTGGCGCGGCCAGGACGAGATCCCCACGGATTGGGGTCGATGTGTGCTCACGATCGGGGTGTTCGACGGCGTGCATCGCGGCCACGCCGAGTTGATCGCGCACGCCGTCAAGGCCGGCCGCGCCCGCAATGTCCCGGCCGTCCTGATGACGTTCGATCCGCACCCGATGGAAGTGGTCTATCCCGGCAGCCATCCGGCGCAGCTGACCACGCTGACGCGGCGCGCCGAACTTGTCGAGGAGCTCGGGGTCGACGTGTTTCTGGTGATGCCGTTCACCACCGATTTCATGAAGCTCACGCCGGAGCGCTACGTGCACGAACTGCTGGTCGAGAACCTGCACGTGGTCGAGGTGGTGGTCGGGGAGAACTTCACCTTCGGCAAGAAGGCGGCCGGCAACGTCGCCACCCTGCGCAAGGCCGGAGAGCGCTTCGGGTTCGCGGTCGAATCGATGTCGCTGCTGTCCGAGCATCACAGCAACGAGACCGTGACGTTTTCCTCTACCTACATCCGCTCCTGCGTCGACGCCGGCGACGTGATGGCAGCGACCGAGGCGCTGGGCCGGCCGCACCGCGTCGAGGGCGTCGTGGTCCGCGGCCACGGGCGCGGCGCCCAGCTGGGCTTTCCGACCGCCAACGTGGCGCCGCCGATGTACTCGGCGATCCCCGCCGACGGCGTCTATGCGGCCTGGTTCACGGTGCTGGGACACGGGCCGGTGACGGGGTCCGTCATCCCTGGTGAGCGCTATCGGGCCGCGGTATCCGTCGGGACCAACCCGACCTTCTCCGGACGCACCCGCACCGTCGAGGCGTTCGTGCTGGACACCGACGCCGACCTGTACGGGCAGCACGTCGCGCTGGACTTCGTCGCGCGGATCCGCGGGCAACGCAAGTTCGACTCGATCGACGGCCTCGTGAAAGAGATCGCGAAGGACACCAAGCGCACGCGGACCCTGTTGGGGTAGCGCGCGGTTTCGGCCGTGTCGCCGTTCGCTGCTAAACTGCCCCACGACATCGGCGCGTGCTGCGGTTCGCGGTGGCCGCGCTCTGAATTCCCTGATCGCGGACCTATTGATGGAGATATTTCGTGGCGCTTACTGCCGAGCAGAAAAAAGAGATTCTGGGCCAGTACGGCCTGCATGACACCGACACCGGGTCGCCGGAGGCGCAGATCGCGCTGCTGACCAAGCGCATCGCGGACCTCACCGAGCACCTGAAGGTGCACAAGCACGACCACCACTCGCGGCGGGGGTTGCTGCTGCTGGTGGGTCGGCGCCGCCGGCTCATCAAGTACATCTCCCAGATCGACGTCGAGCGCTACCGTTCGCTGATCGAACGGCTGGGTCTGCGCCGCTGACCTGCCCGTGTAGAGTGGGGGCGTTCTGGGCCGGTTCGGTCCAGCAAACGGTGCGGTTCGCGCAGATCCGCGTGCGCCGTTCCAGCGTGCCGCTAGGCGTGTCACGGGGAGCAGCCCAGTCTGCATCGGGCGGTCCTCGGTAGTGGCTGCCGGGCTCCCCGGATCTGGGGCAGGTCGGCCGCTTCGATCGATGGCCGTAGCCGTATTCGGACTCTTGCTTCTCTGGGCGCCTGTTGGCGCGCGAAAAAGATGAATAGCGAGAGAGGCCATACGGACACCTATGTCTGTAGCTGAAATTGAAGAGGGCGTGTTCGAGGCGACCGCCACCATCGACAACGGGAGCTTCGGCACCCGGACCATTCGTTTCGAGACCGGTCGGTTGGCCCAGCAGGCCGCCGGCTCCGTGGTCGCCTACCTGGACGAAGAGAACATGCTGCTGTCGGCGACCACCGCCAGCAAGCACCCCAAAGAACACTTCGACTTCTTTCCATTGACGGTCGACGTCGAGGAGCGGATGTACGCCGCCGGCCGCATCCCCGGCTCGTTCTTCCGGCGCGAGGGCCGGCCGTCCACGGACGCGATCCTGACCTGCCGGCTGATCGACCGTCCGCTGCGCCCGTCGTTCGTCGACGGCCTGCGCAACGAGATCCAGGTCGTCGTGACGATCCTGAGCCTGGACCCCAACGACCTGTACGACGTCGTGGCGATCAACGCCGCGTCGGCGTCGACCCAACTGAGCGGCCTGCCTTTCTCCGGGCCCGTCGGGGGCGTGCGGGTGGCGCTGATCGACGGCACCTGGGTCGCCTTCCCCACGGTCGAGCAACTCGAGCGGTCCGTGTTCGACATGGTGGTGGCGGGCCGCAAGGTGGAGGATGACGTCGCGATCATGATGGTCGAGGCCGAGGCCACCGAGAAGGTCATCGAGCTCGTCGAGGGCGGCGCCCAGGCGCCGACGGAAACCGTTGTGGCGGAAGGCCTCGAGGCGGCCAAGCCGTTCATCGCCGCGCTGTGCACCGCGCAGCAGGAGCTGGCCGACGCTGCTGCGAAACCGAGCCGCGAGTACCCGACCTTCCCGGACTACGAGGACGACGTGTACGACTCGGTGTCCGCGGTGGCCACCGAGGAGCTGGCGGCCGCGCTGACCATCGGCGGCAAGGCCGAACGCGACGCGCGCACCGACGAGCTCAAGGCCGAGGTGCTGACGCGGCTCGCCGACACCTTCGAGGGGCGTGAGAAAGAGATCAGCGCCGCGTTCCGGTCGCTGACCAAGAAGCTGGTCCGCCAGCGCATCCTCACCGACCACTTCCGCATCGACGGCCGCGGCATCACCGACATCCGCGCGCTGTCGGCCGAGGTCGCCGTCGTCCCGCGGGCGCACGGCAGCGCGCTGTTCGAGCGCGGCGAGACCCAGATCCTGGGCGTGACCACGCTGGACATGGTCAAGATGGCCCAGCAGATCGACTCGCTGGGGCCCGAGACGTCAAAGCGGTACATGCACCACTACAACTTCCCGCCGTTCTCCACCGGTGAGACGGGCCGCGTCGGTTCGCCCAAGCGGCGCGAGATCGGTCACGGCGCGCTGGCCGAGCGGGCACTGATCCCGGTGCTGCCCAGCGTCGAGGAGTTCCCGTACGCCATCCGGCAGGTGTCGGAGGCCCTGAGCTCCAACGGCTCCACGTCGATGGGCTCGGTGTGTGCGTCCACGCTGGCGCTGCTGAATGCCGGTGTGCCGCTGAGGGCGCCGGTCGCCGGCATCGCGATGGGCCTGGTTTCCGATGACGTCGAGGGTGAGACCCGCTACGTCACGCTGACGGACATCCTGGGTGCCGAGGACGCGTTCGGTGACATGGACTTCAAGTGTGCGGGCACCAAGGACTTCGTGACCGCTCTGCAGTTGGACACCAAGCTGGACGGCATCCCGTCCAAGGTGTTGGCTGGGGCGCTGGCCCAGGCCAAGGATGCGCGCCTGACGATTCTCGAGGTGATGGCCGAGGCCATCGACCAGCCCGACGAGATGAGCCCCTATGCGCCGCGGGTGACCACCATCAAGGTCCCGGTGGACAAGATCGGCGAGGTCATCGGGCCCAAGGGCAAGGTCATCAACGCGATCACCGAGGAGACCGGCGCGCAGATCTCGATCGAGGACGACGGCACGGTGTTCGTCGGCGCCACCGACGGGCCGTCGGCGCAGGCCGCGATCGACCGGATCAACGCCATCGCCAACCCGCAGCTGCCGACGGTCGGCGAGCGGTTCCTCGGAACCGTGGTCAAGACAACCGATTTCGGTGCTTTCGTATCGCTGCTGCCCGGTCGTGACGGTCTGGTGCATATCTCCAAGCTCGGCAAGGGCAAGCGCATCGCGAAGGTCGAGGACGTGGTCAACGTCGGCGACAAGCTGCGCGTGGAGATCGCCGACATCGACAAGCGGGGCAAGATCTCGCTGATCCTGGTGGCCGACGAGGACGCTGCGGCCGCCGCCACGCCGGAGACCGCGCCGGCCGATGCCGTCAGCTGATCGGGCGCTGCGCCGCACGACGTTGCCCGGGGGCCTGCGTGTGGTCACTGAGCACCTGCCGGCGGTGCGCTCCGCGTCGGTCGGCGTCTGGGTCAACGTCGGGTCGCGCGACGAGGGTGCCACCGTGGCGGGCGCGGCGCACTTCCTCGAGCACCTGCTGTTCAAGTCGACGCCGACGCGCACGGCCGTGGACATCGCCCGGGCGATGGACGCGGTCGGCGGGGAGCTGAACGCGTTCACCGCCAAGGAGCACACCTGCTATTACGCGCACGTGCTCGACAGCGACCTGGCGCTGGCGGTCGACCTCGTCGCCGACGTCGTGCTCAACGGGCGCTGCGCGGCCGACGACGTCGAGCTTGAGCGCGCCGTCGTGCTCGAGGAGATCGCGATGCGCGACGACGACCCGGAGGATGCGCTGGGCGACATGTTCCTGACGGCGCTGTTCGGGGACCACCCGGTGGGCCGTCCGGTGATCGGCACCACGCAATCGGTCTCGGCGATGACGCGCAGCCAGCTGAACTCGTTTCACGTGCGGCGTTACACGCCGGAGCGGATGGTCGTCGCGGTGGCCGGCAACGTCGACCACAACGAGGTCGTCGCGCTGGTGCGCGAGCACTTCGGGCCGCGGCTGGTCCGCGGGCGGCATCCCGTCGCGCCGCGCAAGGGCGCCGGGCGGGTCAACGGCGGCACTCAGCTCACGCTGGGCAAGCGCGACGCCGACCAGGTCCACGTGTCGCTGGGGGTACGCACGCCCGGGCGCGGCTGGACGCAGCGCTGGGCGCTGGCAGTGCTGAACACGGCGCTGGGCGGCGGGCTGAGTTCGCGGCTGTTCCAGGAGGTGCGGGAGTCCCGGGGGCTGGCCTACTCGGTGTACTCGGCGCTGGACATCTTCGCCGACACCGGCGCGCTTTCGGTGTATGCGGCGTGCCTGCCCGAGCGGTTCGCCCAGGTGATGCGGGTGACCAGCGAGGTGCTCGAGGCCGTGGCGCGCGACGGCATCACCGAGGCGGAGTGCCGGATCGCGAAGGGGTCGCTGCGCGGCGGGCTGGTGCTCGGGCTGGAGGATTCCAGCTCGCGGATGAGCCGGATCGGCCGCAGCGAACTGAACTATGGCAAGCACCGCAGCATCGAGCACACCCTGCGGCAGATCGACGCGGTCACCGTCGAGGACGTCAACGCGGTGGCCCGCCAACTGCTGAGCAAAAGCTACGGCGCGGCGGTTCTCGGGCCGTTGAACTCGAAACGATCTCTGCCGCAACAGCTTCGGGCGATGGTAAGCTAGCCCCAAATGTCCGCCTCCTCACTCGCGCCGTGCCGGCGCTCGCCGTCGACGGACTAGCCCATGGTGCTGGGTTTCTGGGATATCGCGCTGCCCATCGTGGGAGCGCCGATGGCCGGTGGTCCCGGCAGTCCCGCGTTGGCGGCGGCGGTGTCCAACGCCGGCGGGCTCGGTTTCCTCGCGGCCGGATATCTGACCGCCGACGAGTTCGCCGCCGACATCGTCGCCGCGCGCGCCGCCACCAACGGCCCGCTCGGCGTGAATCTGCTTGTGCCGCAACCCAGTGTCGCCGACTTCAACCAATTGGAGTACTACGCCGAGGAACTCGAGGACATCGCCGACCACTACGGCGTCGACGTCGGCTGGCCCGAATTCGGCGACGACGACTGGGAACGCAAGCTCGAGGTGGTCGCCGACCTGCGCCCCGAGTTGGTGTCATTCACCTTCGGTGCGCCGCCGCCGGATGTCGTGCGGCGACTGTCCGCCCAGGGGCTTCTGGTGATGGTGACCGTGACGTCGGCGTACGAGGCCGGGGTGGCCCTGGCCGCCGGCGCGGACAGCCTGATCGTCCAGGGCCCGGACGCGGGCGGGCACCGCGGCACCTTTGCGCCGGACATGGAGCCCGGCACCGAGCCGTTGCACCGGCTGATCGACCAGATCGTCAGGGCCCACCGAGACGTTGCGCTCGTGGCGGCGGGGGGCCTCGGGAGCGCCGAGGACGTCGCCGGTGTGCTGCGCCGGGGCGCGGTGGCGGCCCAGGTCGGGACGGCCCTGCTGCTCGCCGACGAAGCCGGCACCAATTCCACTTACCGCGCCGCCCTCAAGCATCCGGATTTCACCCACACCCTGGTCACCCGGGCGTTTTCGGGCCGGTACGGGCGCGGTCTGGAGAACCACTTCACCCGCCTGCTCGACCGGGTGGCTCCGCTGGGCTATCCCGAGGTCAACAAGATGACGGCCCCGATACGAGCCGCCGCGATCGAGGTGGACGACCCGAACGGGACCAACCTATGGGCGGGTACGGCGTATCGGCAGGCGCGTTCCGCGCCGGCGGGGGAGATCGTCGCGGAGCTCGCGGCGGGTTAGCCGCGGCCGGCGCACTGCTCGCCGGGTGTCAGCCGGCCTAACCGCTCACGATCAGCGGCAGCGATACGGCGCCGGCGCCGCCGGTCACCACGATCACCCAGCGGCCGTCGACCGGCAGGCTGACCTCGATGGGGTAGAACGCGAATCCGATTTCGCCGCCCGCGGCGGCGTCGGGCAACTCGTAGGTGACCTTTCGGGGCTCGTCGCCGTCGGGCGAGAGGAACTCGACGTCAACCCGACGGTCGGGATCGTCCGTCTCGGACTGCGTCAGTACCACCAGCACGAACTCGGCCGTTCGGTCCGGACCGACCATGAACCTGGCCAGCACGCCGCCTTTTACCTCGAGCTTGTTGTTCACTGCCGAGGCCGACTCGGCGAGGAAGGCCCCCGTGATCACTCGCTGAAGCTACCGTCTCGCCGGTCGGTCAAGCGAACGCGGTGAACGGTAGCCCCAGATCGGCGGCCACGCGTTCGCACAGCAGCGCGCCGTCGTGGGTGGACAAGCCCTTGGCCAGCGCGGCATCCGTCCGGCACGCGGCCTGCCAGCCCTGGTCGGCCAGCCTGAGCACATAGGGCATGGTCGCGTTGGTCAGCGCGAAGGTCGAGGTCCTCGGCACCGCGCTGGGCATGTTCGCCACGCAGTAGAACAGCGTGTCGTGCACGGCGAACGTCGGGTCGTCGTGGGTGGTGGGCCGCGAGTCCTCGAAGCAGCCGCCCTGGTCGATCGAGATGTCCACCAGCACCGCGTCTGGCTTCATCTGTGCCACGAGCGAGTTCGACAGCAGCGTGGGCGCCTTGGCTCCCGGCACCAGTACCGCGCCGATTACCAGGTCGGCGCGTTTGACGGCACCTTCGAGCTCGTACGTGGACGAGTAGCGGGTGCCGATACGACCGCCGAACTCCGCGTCGAGCAGCCGGAGCTTGGCGAGGTTGACGTCGAGCACCATCACGCTCGCGCCCATGCCGTTGGCGACCCTGGCCGCGTTGTAGCCCGCGGTGCCGCCGCCGATCACCACCACGTCGGCCGCCTTGACGCCGGGCACCCCGCCCATCAACACGCCGCGGCCGCCCTTGGTCCGCATCAGGTGATACGCCCCGACCTGGGCCGAGAGCCGCCCGGCGACCTCGCTCATCGGGGCCAGCAGGGGCAGGGCTCCGTCGGGGGTCTGCACGGTCTCATACGCGATCGAGGTGGTGCCGGAGGCCAGCAGCGCCTCGGTGCACGGACGCGACGCCGCCAGGTGCAGGTAGGTGAAGAGCGTCTGGCCGCGGCGCAGCAGGCTGTACTCGGCCGGCAGCGGTTCCTTGACCTTGAGCAGCAGGTCGGCGGCGCCCCACACCTCGTCGGCGGTGGCGATCAGTTGGGCGCCCGCCGCCTTGAATTCCGTGTCGGAGATCGCCGAGCCGTCCCCGGCGCCGGCTTGGACGAGGACGTCGTGGCCGCGTCGCGTCAGTTCGGCGACGCCCGCCGGCGTGATCGCGACCCGGAATTCGTTGTTCTTGATCTCGGTGGGGATGCCGACGCGCATACCCTCGATTGTGAAGAAAGTTCGAAATGACCGCAAATATGCTGATAATGATTCTCTAGGATAGGCGTATGTCGGATGATCCCACGGAATTTGCCGCCCAGCTGGATGATGCGCCGAAGGATCTTCGGCCCGTGGATCTGGATGCGGTGGACCGCCGAATCCTGGGCCTGCTGCACGGCGACGCCAGGATCACCAACAACGCGCTCGCGGAGGCCGTCGGCATCGCACCCTCGACGTGTCACGGCCGCGTCCGACGACTCGTGGAGCTGGGCGTCATCCGCGGGTTCTACACCGACATCGACCCGGTCGCGGTGGGGCTGCCGTTGCAGGCGATGATCTCGGTCACCCTGCAGTCCAACGCCCGCGGCAAGATCCGCAGCTTCATCCAGCAGATCCGCCGCAGGCGGCAGGTGATGGACGTCTATTTCCTGGCCGGCGCGGATGACTTCATCCTGCACGTCGCGGCCCGCGACACCGAGGACCTGCGCTCATTCGTCGTCGAGAACCTCAACGCCGACGCCGACGTCGCGGGCACCCAGACGTCGCTGATCTTCGAACATCTTCGGGGAGCCGCTCCGATCTAGGCCTATGATCACCGCATGACAGACCCGTCCGCGTCGGCCACCGTCCAGATCGACTGCGGCGCCGACGAGGTGTACCAGCTGCTCACCGACCTCCGGACGCTGGCTTCGCTGGCCGAGGAGGCCAAGGCCATGGAGTTCCGGAAGGGCGACGCGATCCGCGAGGGAGCGGTGTTCGTCGGCCACAACGAGAACAGCGGCAAGCGCTGGACGACGAAGTGCACAGTCACCGACGCCGAGCCGGGGCGTACCTTCGGATTCGACGTGCGCTACGCCGTCGTGCCGATCTCGCACTGGCGCTACGACATCGTCGCGACCGACGGCGGCTGCCAGGTGACCGAGAGCACCTGGGACCGCCGGCCCGGCTGGTTCCGGCCGTTCGGCGGCATTGCCACCGGCGTCTCCGACCGGGCGTCCGCCAATGCCGAGCACATCCAGCTCACCCTGCAGCGGCTCAAGCAACGCGCGGAGAAAATATAGTACCGCGGGTACCGCATACCGCCTGCTTCAGTACACTTGCCAAGACCTGAGGCAAGGGGGCCCACGATGCTAACCGCCGAACGGCTGGTCCTGGAGGCGCGCGACGTCGACTTCGACTGGTCCACTCTGCCGTTCCACTACGTGCCCGACGAGCCGCTGGCCACCCACGTGCTCAACGTGCTGCACCTGCTGCTGCCCGCCGGCGAGGAATTCTTCGTCAAGGTGTTCAAGAAGACGCTGCCGCTGATCAAGGACGACCAATTGCGGCTGGACGTGCAGGGCTTCATCGGCCAGGAGGCGATGCACTCCCAGGCGCACTCGGGCGTGCTCGCGCATTTCGCGGCCCAGGACGTCGACCTCACGCCGTTCACCCGTCAGGTCAGGTGGCTGTTCGACAAGTTGCTGGGGGACCGAACCGGCAAGCCGTGGCTCAGCGTGCGACGGCAGCACAGCTGGCTGCTGGAGCAGGTTGCCTTCATCTCCGCGATCGAGCACTACACCGCGGTGCTGGGCGAGTGGATCCTCAACTCCCCGGAGCTCGACGCCGCCGGCGCCGACCCGGTGATGCTGGACCTGCTGCGCTGGCACGGCGCCGAGGAGGTCGAGCACAAGGCCGTCGCCTTCGACACCATGAAGCACCTGCGGGCGGGGTACTTTCGGCAGGTGCGGGCGCAGCTTGCGGTCTCGCCGGTGATGTTGCTGCTGTGGGTCCGCGGCGTGCGGTTCATGTACTCGGTGGACCCGCTGCTGCCGGCGGGCGCCAAGGCGTACTGGCGCGACTACCTGCGCGCGGCCCGCCGCGGGCTGGTGCCCGGGCCGCTGCGCCTGGCGCGGGTGGTCGGGGACTACTACCGGCCGGGCTTTCACCCGTCGCAGCTGGGCGGCCTGGACCGGGCCGTCGAATATCTGGCCCTGTCGCCGTCCGCCCGGGCCTCGCACTGACCCATGACTGTCACCGCTTCCGACGGCGTCACCCTGGCCGTACACCGCTACAACGAAATCGACCCGCAGCGCCCGACCATCCTGGCCATCCACGGCTGGCCGGACAACCACCACGTGTGGGACGGCGTCGCCGCAGAGCTCCTGGGGCGCTACAACTTCGTCGCCTACGACGTGCGCGGTGCGGGGGAATCCTCTTGTCCGGCAGATCGTTCCGGATACCGGTTCGACCAACTGGCGGCCGATACCGCGGCGGTGATCGACAGCCTGGGCGTCGGCAGGGTGCATCTGCTCGCCCACGACTGGGGTTCGATCGCGACCTGGAACGCGATCACCGACGAATCGATGGCGGCCCGGGTGGCGTCATTCACGTCGGTGTCGGGTCCGCATCTGCGCTACGCGGGCAGGTTCCTGCGCTCGGCGCGCTCGCCGCGCGAGGTGGCCGTCGTCGCCAAACAGCTTGCGGGGTCCAGCTATATCGGCTTCTTCCTGTGCCCCGGGCTGCCGGAGCTGGCGTTCCGCTCCGGGCTGGGGGTGAAGGTCCTCGGCGCCCTGGAACGTTTCGGCCGGACCAGCGCCCGCAGCCGGCGCGAACCGCCGCCCCGCGCGCTCGGCGACTTCGTCAACGGGCTGGGCCTGTACCGGGCGAACATGCCGGCTCCGATGGTGTCCCCCGGGGAGCACCTGCCGCAGGTCACCGTGCCGGTGCAGGTGCTGGTGCCGCGCAAGGACCTCTTTGTCACTCCGGCGCTGCAGCGCTTCACCGGCGCCATTCCCCCTGGCGGCCGGGTGGTTTCGATCGAGGGCGGGCACTGGGTGGTGACGTCGCGGCCCGAGGTGATCGCCCGGCTGACCGCCGAATGGGTGGACCGCGTCGCCGGTGGCGCCCCGGTCCCCACGCGGGAGTTGCGCGGCGGACCGCGCGAGGTGGCGGGCAAACTCGCGCTGGTCACCGGCGCCGGCGCGGGAATCGGCCGGGCCACCGCGGTGGAACTGGCGCGTCAGGGTGCGCGAAAGGTGGTGATCGTCGATCGCGACTCGATCGCCGCCAAGGAGAGCGCGGACGCGGTGCGCGCCGCGGGCGCCGAGGCCGCCGCGTACCAGGTCGACGTCAGCGACGAGGCTGCGATGAAAGACCTTGCCGCACAAGTCCTGCGCGAGCACGGCGTGGTCGACATCCTGGTGAACAACGCCGGCATCGGCATGGCCGGCCGGTTCCTGGAGACGACGCCGGAGCAGTGGGACACCATCATGGCGGTGAATGTCCGCGGCGTCATCACCGGCAGCCGGCTGTTCGGCGCGCAGATGGTCGAGCGCGGCCAGGGCGGCGCGATCGTCAACATCGCGTCCGCGGCCGCCTACGTGCCGTCCAAATCGATGGTCGCCTACTCCACCACGAAGGCGGCGGTGCTCGGGTTCAGCGAAACCCTGCGCGCCGACTTCGCCGACGAGGGCATCGCCGTGACGGCGGTATGCCCAGGCTTCGTCAACACCAACATCGCGTCGGCCGACGAGCACGATCGCGCGGACGCGGCGTACCGACGCTGCAACTTCACGCCCGAGGCCGTCGCCAAGGCGATTGTCAGGGCCGTCCGGAGCGGTACGCCCGTCGTGCCCGTCGCCGCGGAGTCCCGGCTCGGGTACGCGCTGCGCCGCATCAGCCCGTCGGCGCTGCGGGCGTTCGCGCGCTTGGACATTCGGCAGAAGTAGCCGCGATCAGAAGACCCGCTGTGCCAGCAGGACGTCGGCGTAGTGGGCCAGATCGGTCGCGAAGGCCGCGGGTTGCTCGAATGCGGCGAAGTGGCCCCCGCGCTCGTGAATTGTGTGGTGCACCAGGTTGTATCGCGCCGCCGCCCAGGCGCGTGGGGTCTGCAGCATTTCGTAGGGGTATACCGCGTAGCCGGTGGGGACGTCGACGCGGCCGGTCCATTCTTCGAGCGGGCCCGTGCCCGCCCGCCTGGATTCGCAGTACAGCCGCGCCGCTGACGTCGCGGTGCCGGTAAGCCAATAGAACATCAGGTTGTCGATCAGCCGATCGGTGGAGATGGGCATGCCGTCGCGGATGTCGCACCAGGCGTGAAATTTTTCCAGTATCCAGCCGGCCAGGCCGACCGGCGAGTCGTCGAGGCCGTAACCCAGCGAATGTGGCCGTGTCCCTTGCAGTTCCATGTAGGCCGTGCCGTCCTTGATGCGTTCGACGCCGGCTCCGATGGCGGCCCATTCAGCATCGGTGACGTCGGCCAGCAGTTCGGGGTCGTTCTGGTCGGGCGGTGCGAAAAGCATGTTGGTGTGGATGGCGACCGCCTGCTTTGGGTAGTGCTCGCCGAGGTATCGCGTGACGATTGCG
The DNA here is from genome assembly GCF_059812195.1 of Mycobacterium sp. NGS68. Lineage (NCBI taxonomy): Bacteria > Bacillati > Actinomycetota > Actinomycetes > Mycobacteriales > Mycobacteriaceae > Mycobacterium > Mycobacterium sp. NGS68. The sequence continues at coordinate 31,177 of NZ_JCALCE010000012.1, forward strand.
CCCCAATCGCCGCCCTGGGCGATGTAGCGGTCGTATCCCAGTTGGGCCATCACGTCGTTCACCGCCGCGGCGATCCGTGCGACGTCGACGCCCCGTTCGCGCGTGGGGCCCGAGAAGCCATAGCCGGGCATCGAGAACAGCACGACGTGGAACCGCTGCCGCAACATCGGCAGCGCGTCGAAGAATTCGACGATCGAACCCGGCCAGCCGTGGGTGATGACCAGCGGAGGGGCGGCCGCGTCGTCGCAGCGGGCGTGCAGGAAATGCACACGCTGGCCGGCCGCCTCGGTGACGAACGAGCCGGCCGCGTTGACTTCGGCCTCGACGGCGCGCCAGTCGTAGCGGTTCACCCAATGGTCGACCACCGACCGCAGGAACGCCTGGTCGGTGCCGTAATCCCAACCCGCGTCGGTGATTTCGGCGGGCCAGCGGGCGTTGCTGAGACGCTGGCGGAGCTCGCTGATCTGCAGCTCTTTCACCTCGATGACGAACGGTTCCACTTACTCACCCCTGTAGATAGGCGGCCAGAGCGTTGGTCAGGCCCCGCCGGGCCAGGTCGAGATCGGCGTAGGAGCCCAGCTGCCGTTCCGACACCAGGCCGCGCATGGCGCCCGGGATCAGCGCGGCCACCTCGCGCACCCGCTGCGGGTCGACGTCGAGGCCGGCAAAGGCATGCTGGCAGGTCTGCAGCCAGCTCTTGCCCCACGAGAACAGCTCGGCGGCGGTGCGCGGGTAGAGGCGCTCGAGCTCGGCGGGGTCCCGGGGGAGGGCGGCCCGCAGGTTCTCGATCGCGCGGGAGTCCGGCGACGCCAGCCCGCGATAGAGCGTTTCGATGATCGCGCCGACCCGCTCGCGCAGCGGCGCGTCCGGCTGGACCGGCGCGGACAGGTTCAAGAACGTCTCGGCGCGCCGCTCGGCGGTGCGGTGCAGCACCGCGGCCCAGAAGCCGTCGGTGTCGCCGAACTGGTATTGCACCGCGCCCCAGGTGGCGCCGATGTCCTTGGCGATGCGGTTGGCCGACACCGAGCCGGGCTCGCCCGAGGCCAGCGACCGCAGCGCGGCCTCGAGCATGTTCTCGCGGGTGGCGTTGCCGCGCCGGTTGGGGCGCCGGCCCTCGACGCCGCTCACCCGCCCAGTCATGTCGCCGATCCTATGATCTCGACTAACTTTTTCATAGAGGGTACTCTGAATGTCCATGGCCAAGCCACCACTGTCGATGAAGCCGACCGGCTGGTTCCAGGTCGCCTGGTCGGACGAGATCGTCGTCGGCGACGTCCACCGGATGAAGTACTTCGACCAGGAGATGATCGCCTGGCGGGCCGAATCGGGCCAGCTCACGGTGATGAACGCCTACTGCGAACACCTGGGCGCGCACCTGGGCTACGGCGGCAAGGTCGTCGGCGAGGTGTTGCAGTGCCCGTTCCACGGCTGGCAGTGGAGCCAGGAGGGGCGCAACGTCTGCATTCCGTACCAGGACCGTCCCAACCGGGGCCGTCGGATCCGCACCCACCCGGTCGTCGAGCGCAACGAGTCGGTGTACATCTGGCACGACGCGAACGGCCGCGAGCCGTTCTTCGACGCCCCCGACGTGTTCGCCAGCTTCGACGACGAACGCGGACCCGCCGACTACTACCCCCAGCAGCGCCTGTACCGGGCGGGCCTGGAACTGCACCCCCAGTACGTGCTGGAGAACGGCGTGGATTTCGCGCACTTCAAGTACGTGCACAACACCCCGATCGTGCCGGTCTTCACCCGTCACGACTTCGACGAGCCGGTCTCGTTCGTCGACTTCACCATCACCTTCGAGGGCGACGACGGCCAGCGCATCGAGGACGTCAACAGCGGCGTGGAGGCCATCAACGGCGGGCTGGGCGTCGCGGTGACCCGCAGCTGGGGCATGGTGGACAACCGCACCATCTCGGCGATCACCCCCGTCGACGAGTTCACCTCCGACGTGCGGTTCATGGTCTACATCGGCCGCAAGCCCAGCCGGGACGCCGCCCGCGCCGAGCGTGCTCAGTCCAAGGCGCAGGAGTTCGGGCAGGAAGTGATCCGGCAGTTCGAGCAGGACGTCCACATCTGGGCGCACCAGCGCTACTCCGACCCGCCCGCGCTGGCCACCGACGAGTTCAAGGGCTTCACCGCGATTCGCCAGTGGGCCAAGCAGTTCTACCCCGACGGCATCGGTGGCAGCGCCGCCGAGGTATATGCAGCATCCCAGAAAGGCTGACACATCGATGAATACACCCGCGCGTCCGATTCGCGTGTTCCAGGTAGCCACCGGAAACGTCGGTTCGGAGATGATCAGGCGGATCGCGGACCGACCGGACCTGGAACTGATTGGCGTGCACTGCTATTCGCCGGAGAAGGTCGGTCGTGATGCCGGCGAGCTCGCGGGTATCGAGCCCAACGGAGTGACGGCCACCGGCACCGTCGAGGAGATCATCGCGGCCAGGCCCGACGTGCTGACGTTCCACGGCGTGTTTCCCGACGAGGACCTCTACGTCAAAGTCCTTGAGGCGGGCATCAATATCGTCACGACCGCGGACTGGATCACCGGGTGGCACCGCGACAAGAACCACCCGCACCCGTCGGGCAAGCCGGTGACCCAGCTGCTGGCCGAGGCGTGCGAGAAGGGCGGCTCGACGTTCTACGGCACCGGGATGAACCCCGGCCTGAACCAGATCCTCGGTGTGGTGTGCTCCGCCGACGTCGCCGAGATCGAGAACATCACCACCATCGAGTCCGTCGACGTGTCGTGCCATCACTCGCGCGACACGTGGATCGAAGTCGGATACGGCCAGCCCGTCGACGACCCGGAGATTCCGTCGAAGCTGGAGAAGTACACCCGCGTCTTCGCCGACAGTGTGCTGATGATGGCCGACTGCTTCGACCTGACGCTGGACGAGGTCAAGTTCAGCTACGAGCTGGGCGCATGCACCAAGGACGTCGACCTGGGTTGGTACGTGCTGCCGAAGGGCTCACTGGGCGGGAACTACATCAAGTACCAGGGCATCGTGGACGGCGTGCCGCGGGTGGAGACCCACCTGGAGTGGCAGATGACGCCGCACACCGATCCCAGCTGGAACATCAAGGGCTGCTACATCACTCGGATCCAGGGCGACCCGTGCGTCTACAACAAGCACATGATCTTCCCCAAGCCCGGCGTCGACCTATCGAACCCGGACAATTTCGCGTCCATCGGGATGACGGTGACCGGGATGCCGGCGCTCAGCGCGATCGCGTCCGTCGTCGCCGCCCGCCCCGGCCTGATCACCAGCGCCGACGTGCCGCTGCGCGGGTTCGCGGGGCGGTTCAAGCTGTAGGCGCGCGCCTGCGTCAGCGCCTGGCGGGGCTCAGCCCGTTGCGCACCAGGATCTGCGCGTTAGCGACCACGCCGTCCACGGATCCGCGTTTGGCATCCCACCACTCGACCGCCCAGTTCAGGGCGCCCATCACGAGCATCCGCGCGTAGCGGGCGTCGAGATCGTCGCGAATCTCACCCTCGGCGAATGCGTCGGCGAACAGCCGTCGCCAGATCCTGCCGTAGGCGTCGTCTTCCTTCTTCTGCCTGGTACGAAGGCGTTCGGGGATCTGACCGGAATTGCGGATGGACGCGGTGGCGTAGTCGGACAGCTCCAGTTCGTGGCGCAGATGCGCTTCCACCGCGGCCATGATCCTGTCCATCGGCGACGTACCGGCTGGAAGCGCGTCCAGGGTGTTCTGCAGATGCCGGCGCATGTCGCTGATGCCGCAGTACATGACCTCTTCGATGAGGTCCTCGCGGGACGGGAAGTAGTAGTAGATCGCGGGGGCTTGCAGTTCCGCGTAGTCGGCCACATCCGTCAGCCGGGTGCCGGCAAATCCCTTGACGCTCAGCACATGGGCGGCGGCGTCGAGGATCCGCGCACGCGTGCGCGCCGATTTGGCATCGGCCCCGTTCCGGCGTGCGGTGGCCGAGCCGGCTTTTCTAGGCATCGTTCAATACTAGGGCTGCCCGGGTAGCTCACGGCATCGTGTAGCCGCCACTGACCGAGATGAGTTGGCCCGTAACCTGTCTGGCGGTCCGCTCCGAGGAAAGCCACGCCACCGCGTGGCCGATGTCCTCGGCCGTGGTGAGGCGGCGCAGCGGCGTGTCCTTGAGCATGTAGTCCACCTGACTCTGGTTGAACACGTTGTCGTTACCGACCGACCACAGGCTCGCCGCACCCACGGCGTCGGGGCTTTCGGGGATCACCAAGCCGGGGCAGACGATGTTGGATCTGATGCCGTGGCGTCCATGCTCGCGCGCCGTGGTTCGGGCCAACGCCACCATGGCCGCCTTCGACGCCCCGTAGACCCCTTGTCGGATCTGGCCGAATGCGGCGTCGCTGGCGATGAAGACGATCGACCCGCCGCCGCCGTCGCGCATCGGCCCAATAACCGCCTGGGTGGCCGCAATTGCGGTGAACAGGTTGATCTCGATGGTGCGCTGCCATTTGTCACGGTCGGTGTCGGTGGCGATGAAGCCCGGGACGCTCCACCCGGCGTTGTTCACCAACACGTCGACGCCGCCCCAGGTCCGCACCGCGGACTCGATGGCGGTCTCGGCCCCGCCGGGTTCGGTGAGGTCGGAGATGGCCACTTCCACCGCGCCCGCGCCCCGCTCCAGGGCCTCGCCGCGCACCTTCTCCGCCTGCGGCCCGTCGATGTCACTGATCACGATGCGCGCGCTCTCGGCGGCGAACACGTGCACGATGCCGCGCCCGATATTCGACGCGCCGCCCGTGACGACGACGCGTGCGCCGGCGAGTCCCAAATCCACGTCGTACCTCCTCGGGGCCGGCTTGGTTCAGACCGCCGGTTGGTTTAACCTAGATTAGAAATTGCGATTAGATTTGTCTATCGGTCACCGTGAACGAAGGTTGAGCATGGTTGAGGCGCTGGTCGACGGCCGCGTGGGGCATATCACGCTCGACCGCCCGCAGCGCATGAATGCGATCGATCTGGCGCTCGCCGAGGGCCTGCACCGCGCGATCGCTTCCCTGGGCCGTGACCCCGTCGTGAGCGTGATCGTCATTCGTGGCGCCGGCGGAAACTTCAGCGCAGGAGGCGATTTCGACGAGGTCCAGCGGCTGCGCACGCAGGGCCCGTCGGCGCTGGCGTCGCTGTTCGCGGCGTTCCGCGCGGCCTGCGACGAGATCGCCGCCGTCGACGTTCCGGTGATCGCCGCGGTGCGCGGCGTCGCGGCGGCGGGTGGCTTCGAACTGATGCAGGCCGCCGACGTCGTGCTGGTCAGCGAGAACGCCCGCATCGCCGACAGTCACGTGAAATTCGGGATGGTCCCGGGCGGCGGCAGCACCGCGCGGCTGCCGCGGATCGTCGGCCGGCAGCAGGCCCTGGGGCTGTTGTTGTCCGGAGACCAGATCTCCGGGCCGGACGCGGTCCGGCTGGGCCTGGCCTACCGCTGCTATCCGGACAGCGAATTCGACGACGGCGTGGCGCAATTCGTCCAGACGCTGGCAGCCCGCAGCCGCGACGCGGTCACGACGATCAAGCGCCTCGTTTACGCGCAGGAGGATGAGGGTTTGTCCGGCGCCCTCGACGCGGAACTCGCGGCCACCGTCGAGCATATCGTGGCGCGCGCATGAGCGCCCCGGTCGAGGTGCGGACCTGCGACGCCGGGATCGCCCGGCTGCGCCTCAACCGGCCGGAGGCGTCCAACGGTTTGAACGTCGAAATCCTCAAGGCATTGCACGAGGCGATCCTGGCCTGCCATGCCGACCCGCGGGTCAAGGTGGTGCTGCTGACGGGCGAGGGCCGCAACTTCTGTGCCGGTGGCGATGTCAAGACCTTCGAGGCGAAAGGCCCCGCGCTGCCCGACTATCTGCGCGAGGCCACCGCCTGGCTGCAGTTGGCCACTGCGGCGCTGATCCAGTTGCGGGTCCCGGTCGTGGCCGCGGTGCAGGGCTTCGCGGCCGGCGGCGGCGGCCTGGGCCTGGTATGCGCGTCGGATCTGGTGGTGGCGGCGCGTTCGGCGAAGTTCTTCTCCGGCGCCGTGCGGGTGGGGATGGCGCCCGACGGCGGGTCGTCGGTGACCCTGACCCAGCTCGTCGGGCTGCGTCAGGCGCTGCGCATCCTGCTCACCAACCCGACCATGACGGCGGACGAGGCCGCCGGGATCGGCCTGATCACCGAAGTCGTCGACGACGAACGGCTTTTCGTTCGCGCCGACGAGATCGCTCGCGAGTTGGCGGCGCTGCCGCCGCTGGCGCTTTCGGCGACCAAACGGTTGGTGTGGAGCGGTGTGGGGCAGGCGGTCGAACAGCGCCTGGCCGAGGAGGCCCGCACCGTCTCCGAGCTGTCCGGCACCGCCGACGCGCTGGAAGGTCTGCGCGCCGTCATCGAACGCCGACCGCCGAGGTTCACCGGCAAATGACGATCCTGATCGACGACGACGGACCGCTACGCACCCTCACTCTCAACCGGCCAGAGGTCCGCAACGCCATCGACATCCCGTTGCGCATTGCGCTGGCCGAAGCGCTCGAGACGGCCGCCGCCGACCGCGGCGTGCGGGCGATCGTCCTCACCGGGGCCGGGCGGCTGTTCTGTTCCGGCGGCGACATCTCGACCATGCGACGCCTGCCGCATGCCCAGGCCGTCGAACGAATCCAGATGGTGCAGCGCGTCATTCGAGCCATCTGGAGTGCCCCCAAGCCGGTGCTGGCGGCGGTCGAGGGGGGCGCGTTCGGCGCCGGCACCGCGCTGGCCGCCGCGTGCGACCGCGTCATCGCGGCTCGCGACGCGCGGTTCGCCGCGACGTTCCTGCGGGTCGGACTGGCCGGGGACATGGGTGCCTGCGTGTCGCTGCCCGCCCGCATCGGCGTCGCGCGGACCCGCCAGATGCTGATGATGGGCCAGCCCGTCGGCGCCGCCAGGGCGCTCGACTGGGGCCTGGTGGACGAGATCTGCGATCCCGGGGAAGCGTTGGCGCAGGCCGTGGCGGACGCCCGGCACCTGGCGGATCTTCCTGCGGCGGCGCTGAGCGTGACGAAGAAGATGCTGACGCTGGCGCCGACGCTGGACCGGCTGGAGGCGCTTGACCGCGAAGCCGACTATCAGGCAATGCTTTTCGACACGGACGACTTCGCCGAGGGCATCGCCGCCTTCCGGGAGAAGCGCACACCGCGTTTCGGTGGCAAGCCGGGGGTGTCGCCATGACCTCCGGGCTGATCCGGCACGACAAGGTGCACGGTTCGCTGTACACCAATCCGGAGATCTTCGCCGAGGAACTTCGCAAGATCTGGTACCGCACTTGGGTGTTTGTCGGTCACGAGACCGAAGTGCCCGAGCCGAACGACTACGTCCGCAAGAAGCTCGCGCTGCAGGACGTCATCATGACGCGCGACCGCGACGGGCGGATCCACCTGCTGCTCAACCGGTGCTCGCACCGCGGGAATCAGGTCTGCGACGCCGTCAAGGGCAACTCGGGCTCGTTCCGCTGCCCCTATCATGGTTGGACGTTCCGCAACACCGGTGAGCTGATCGGCTTTCCATTCTTCAAGGGCTATGGTCAGCGCAAACTCGACCTGCCGATGGCGCGAGTCCCGCGGGTGGACTCCTACGGCGGCTTCGTATTCGGCAGCTTCGCCGACGAGGGGCCGTCGCTGGCCGAACATCTGGGCGCGGCCGCCGGCGAGATTGACCGCCTGACCGGATTGTCGCCGGAGGGTCAGGTGGCGCTGTCCGCGGGCTGGCTCGCGCACCAGACCCGGGCGAACTGGAAGCTGCTGGCTGAGAACGAAACCGACGGCTATCACCCGCAGTTCGTGCACGGCTCGATATTCGGGGTGACCGGTAGCACCATCGGACCGCTGTACAGCGACTCGTCGATCGCCGTGACCCGCAACCTCGGCGGCGGGCACAGCGAGAACGACCTACGTCCGGAGTTCCGCAAGTTCGCCGAGCCGATGCGGTGGTTCGGGACGACGGAATCGCGCGTGCCGAACTATGTCGCGGCGATGCGCGCCAAGCACGGCGACGCCGCCGAGCAGATCCTGATCGAGGGCGCACCGCACGTGATGATCTTTCCGAACCTGTTCATCGCCGAAATCCAGGTGTTCAACATCCAGCCGGTCGCGGTCGACGAGTGTGTCCAATACTCCACGGCGGTCCAGCTGGTGGGGGCGCCGGAGCTGAACCGCCGCATGGTGTCGCAGTGCGTCGGCTCGGTGGGGCCCGCGGGCATGCTGCTCGCCGACGACACCGAGATGTACGAACGCAACCAGCGCGGCATCGAATCTCTTTGTCCCGAATGGCTCGACGTGCGCCGCGGCCTGAACCGTGAGCGCGTCGACGCCAACGGGTTCACCGTCGGCGGGGCCACCGACGAGACCGGCATGCGCGCATTCTGGTCGCATTACCGGGAATTGATGGAGTGGGCATGACGGCGCCCGACTTCGACCGCGTCGAAGTGGAGCAATTCCTCTTCCGCGAGGCCCGCTACGCCGACGAAACCGACTACGACGCCTGGGAAGCCCTGTGGACCGACGACGCGCTGTACTGGGTCCCGGCTAACGGCGCCGACACCGATCCGAGCCAGCAGATGTCGGTGATCTACGACAACCGCAACAGAATCGCCACCCGCCTCAGCCAACTCCGCACCGGCAAGCGCTACGCCCAGGCGCCGCCGTCGAACGCGCGCAGGCTGGTAAGCAACATCGAATTCCTGGGCAGCAGGGCCAATCCCGACGGCGGCACCGACCTCGAGGTGGGCGCCAACTTCCTGCTCCTGGACTCCCGGCCGCGCGGCAATCACCTGTGGGGCGGTCGCGTCACCTATCGGCTGCGCCGCGTGGACTCCGAGCTGCGCCTGGCCTACAAGAAGGTGGTTCTGGTCGACAACGACAAGCCGCTTCCGACGCTGGGGTTCCTGATCTGATGGGCATCGTTAGTAGCGAATTCGCCTCGGTCGCCGTGAGTTGCGACGACGAGGGCAATTCGCCGCGGCTGCGGCTGGAAGACCTGCGCACCGGCCGGGTGCGGTTCCTCGACGCGCTGGAACTCGAAACGCTGGTATGGCTGCCCGAACCCAGCCTGACGGCATTGCTGGACCCGTCGCGCAGCCGCTGGCGGGGCGACACCGGTTCGGATTCGGACTGAGAAATCTTCGAGATCTAGAGTGTGCTGATGCGGGTTCGGGTGGACGCCACGATGTGCTCGGGCATCGGGATGTGCGAGATGGCAGCCCCGCGGGTGTTCGAGGTCGGTGACGACGGGCAGTCGCACGTGCTGGACCCGGATCCCGTCGGCGAGGATCTGGCGGCCGCGCGGGACGCTGTGGCCAACTGTCCGACGGGCGCGCTCTCGATCGAGTAGGCACCGTGCAGGCCGGGCTCGTTAGCGTGCGCAAACTGCCGCCCCGAGCGCGAAAAGGCCGGCCCAGTAGGCTGCACCCATGCGGGTAGGTGTGCTGGGAGCCAAGGGCAAAGTCGGGGCGACGATGGTATCGGCCGTGCAGGCCGCCGACGATCTGACGCTGTCCGCCGAGGTGGACCTCGGGGATTCGCTGAGCCTGCTGACCGACACCGACACCGAGGCCGTCATCGACTTCACCCACCCCGACGTCGTGATGGGCAACCTGGAGTTCTTGATCGACAACGGGATTCACGCCGTCGTCGGCACCACCGGATTCACCGCCGAGCGGCTCGAGCAGGTGGAGGCGTGGCTGGCCGACAAGCCCGGATCGTCGGTGCTGATCGCGCCGAACTTCGCCATCGGCGCCGTGCTGTCCATGCATTTTGCCAAGCAGGCCGCGCCGTTCTTCGACTCGGCGGAGGTCATCGAACTGCACCACCCGCACAAGGCCGATGCGCCGTCGGGCACCGCCGCCCGCACCGCCAGGCTGATCGCGGAGGCCCGAAAAGACCTGCCGCCCAACCCCGATGCCACCAGCACCGGCCTGCCGGGCGCCCGCGGCGCCGACGTCGACGGCATTCCGGTGCACTCCGTGCGGCTGGCCGGCCTGGTCGCGCACCAGGAGGTGCTGTTCGGCACCGAGGGGGAGACGCTGACCATCCGTCACGACAGCCTGGACCGCACCTCGTTCGTGCCCGGCGTGCTGCTGGCCGTGCGACGGATCGCCGAGCGGCCCGGCCTCACCGTGGGCATCGAGGGCCTGCTCAACCTGCAATGAACCCGATCGTCCGCATCCAGGTGGTCATCGCCTTCCTGTGCGTGGCGATGCTGGTGTATTTCGTGCTGCTCGGCCGGGTCGGCGTCGCGCTGATCGGTTCGGGCCGCCCGGCAGCCGTCGGGCTGGGGGCGGCGGTGCTGGTCATGCCGGTGATCGGGCTGTGGGCGATGGTCGCGACGCTGCGCGCCGGCTTCGCTCATCAGAAGCTGGCCCGCCTGATCGCGCAGGACGGCCTGGAACTCGACTCCGACGCGCTGCCGCGACGGCCGTCGGGTCGCATCGAGCGGGAGGCCGCCGACGAACTCTTTGCCAGCATGCGCACCGAGGTCGAGGGCGATCCCGACGACTGGCGGCGTTGGTATCGGCTGGCCCGCGCCTACGACTACGCCGGCGACCGCCGTCGGGCCCGGGAAGCGATGAAGACCGCCGTCGAACTCGAGGCACGCCGGTGAGCAAGACGCTGCTGATCGTGCACCACACGCCGTCGCCGCACTGCCAGGAGATGTTCGAGGCGGTGTTGGCCGGGGCCACCGACCCCGAGATCGAGGGTGTGGACGTGATCAGGCGGCCTGCACTGACCGTCTCGCCGACGGACATGCTGGAGGCCGACGGCTACGTGCTGGGCAGCCCGGCCAACCTGGGTTACATGAGCGGGGCGCTTAAGCACGCTTTCGACGTGTGCTACTACCCGTGCCTGGACAGCACCAGGGGCCGGCCGTTCGGGCTGTACCTGCACGGCAACCAGGGCAGCGAGGGCGCCGAGCGGGGCGTCACCTCGATCACCACCGGCCTGGGGTGGGTGAAAGCCGCCGAGTACGTGCTGGTTTCGGGCAAGCCAAGCAAAGACGAGCTGCAGGCATGCTGGGAACTCGGCGCGACGGTCGCTGCGCAATTGATGGACTAGCTGAGGAGCGGCTGGAACGCCTCGGCGGGCTGGGCGAGGGCCAGCGCCGAGCTGGTGCCCAGCGGACCGTGCCGGTCGAACAGGGTCGCGCTGCCGGTGGCCACGCCCGCCGTGCCGTAGTGGCTCTGGGCCGCCAGACCGATGTAGTCGCCGTCGGGCAGCCGGCTCACGGTGACGGTGTAGTCGGCGTTGATGTAGCGCAATCCGGCTGTGCCCCAATGCGTCAGCGAACTGGTGACGTCGCCGACGAACGCCAGCCGGGTGAAGGGCGTCAACGGAAAGCCGTGTACCACCGGGCGGAACAGCCGCGTCCAGGCGAACTTCTGGGAGTGCGACTGCTCCCACTCGCCCGCGGAGATGCCAGGGTTGCCCGCGCGCGTGGCCCCGTACCCCCAGATGTAGAACGGCATGTCCGCGGGAAATCCGTCGTAACCGGTCGGCAGCGGCGGCATCTCGGCCGGAGCGGACCACACCTGTCCGTCGGGATGCTCGCCGCGGCGCAGGAACAGCGCACTGGCCCGCGCGACCGTCCGGCCGTTCTGCACCAGGGCGCCGTCGACGAGCTTGATGCGACGGCCCTCGCGCTGCACCGTCGTGACAATTCGCACCGGCTCGATCAGGACCGGGCGCAGCAGGTCGACCGTGAGCCGGGCGGGCTGCAGATCCTCGTCGATGCCGGAGCGCTCGATGCCAAAGCCGAGCAGGCCGCCGACGATCTGGCCGCCCATCCCGAAGCCCCACGGCCCCCGCGTCAGCTCGCTCGGGACGTAGGAGTCGCCGTCGACGGTGAAGAACGCCTCGGCGGAATCGGTAGTCACCGCCATCACGATAGGACACAGGACAGTGGGGACCCGGGACCAAGGTCCCTGGCCGCACATCCTGCGGCGGAGCAGGCTTGGTGTATGCCTACCTACAAGAACCCGCGCGTGAACGACGCGGTCCGAAGCTTCAACAAGCGCGTGCTCAACCCGGCGATGCTGGCCCTGGCCGGCCGGCGCTTCTGGTATGCGGCGGTGATCGAGCACGCCGGCCGCAGGTCGGCAAAGCGCTATTCCACCCCGGTCGTCGCGGTCAAGGTTCCCGACGGCATCGTTGTTCCGCTGCCGTACGGCACCGACGTCGACTGGCTGCGCAACGTTCTCGCCGCCGGATCCGCGACGATCGTCAACCACGGGCGCAGCTACCAAGTGGTGCGGCCGAAGGTCCTCGACGCGGCCACCATCGAACCGCAGCTCCCGGCGTGGTGGCGCCGGATATTCCACGCAGCCAACGTCGACAACTACGTCACATTCGCGCTGGCCTGAACTACGGTTTGTGGCATGCCCGAAGTGGTCGAGATTTCGCGCAGCCAGAACCCCTTCCCGGTGACCGGCGTGTCCCGCGACGGTGCGGGTCTCCCGCACTACGACGACATTCCGGACACGCTGCTGGACATGCTTGCCGAACACGTCGACTCCCGCCCGGACAGCGAAGCCGTGGTCGAGCTCGGCGCCGGCCGGCTGACCTACCGGCAGCTGTGGGACCGCGCGGCGCGCGTCGCGGGCGGGCTGCGCGAATCCGGCCTGCGGCCGGGCGACCGCGTCGCCGTGCGTTACCCGGCGGGCCTGGACTGGGTGCTGGCGTTCTGGGGCACCGTGATGGCCGGCGGCATTGCGGTGGCGGTCAATACGCGGTCCGCGCGGCCGGAGGTCGACTTCGTGCTGGCCGACGCCGGCGCGCACGTGGACCTCGCGGCCGACACCGCGCTGCCCGACGGCGCGCCGTACGTGACCGAAGGACTCACCCGCACCGACGTCGCCGCGCTGTTCTACACGTCGGGCACCACCGGTCACCCCAAGGGCGTGCCGACCACCCACGAGGCCTTTCTGACCAACACCGAGAACGGGGTTCGTTGCCTGCGGCAGCCACGGGATATCGGCGAGGAACTGCGCACCCTGATCTCGGTTCCGCTGTTCCACGTGACCGGTTGCAACTCACAGCTTTTGGCCGCGATGCGGCTCGGCGGCGCATCGGTGATCATGCCGGCGCTCAACCTCGACGGGCTGATCGCCACGCTGGGCGCCGAACGCATCTCGCTGATGGTGACCGTACCGGCCATCTACTCGTTGTTGTTGCGGCACAAGAATTTCGCCAGCGCCGATACCTCCGGCGTGCGGTGGGTGGGCTACGGTGGCGCGCCGATCGCCCCGTCATTGGTGCGGTCGGTCAAAGCGGCGTTTCCGCGGGCGACGGTGTTCAACGGCTACGGCATGACCGAGACCGCCTCCCTGATGACCGTGCTACCCGACGGGGACGCGATCGAGCACGCCGACTCCGTGGGGTATGCGGTGCCGTCGGTGGATCTCGGCGTCGTTCCGTTAGCCGATGGCACCGGAGAATTGGTGGCCCGCGGCGCCAATGTCACCGCCGGGTACTGGAACCGGCCGGAGGCCACGTCGGCCACGATCATCGACGGCTGGCTGCACACCGGCGACGTGGTTCGCGTCGACGATGCGGGCCGGATCCACATCGTCGACCGCATGAAGGACATCATCATCCGCGGTGGCGAGAACATCTCCAGCGTCGAGGTCGAGGCGGCGTTGTTGGCCGCCCCCAACGTCGCGGACGCGTGTGTGCTGGCCGTGCCCGACGACGTGATGGGGGAGAAGGTGGGCGCCGTGCTGTTCGGCGGCGCGGACCGGGTCGACGTGGCGGCGGTGATCGAGCACTGCCGTGCGCAGCTGGCCGACTACAAGGTGCCGCAATACGTCACCGTGGTTGACGACGCGCTGCCGCGCAACGCCGGCGGCAAACTGCTCAAGGGCAAGCTGCGCGAGCAGGTGCAGTGGGGCGACCCGCTGCGCTGAACGCAGGTATCTCGGACGGCCGCGTGTCAATCGTGTGCGTTTACCACGACTGAATGTCACTCTCGATATGGCGGTGTTAACACTGCCGACAGGCGCGTTACGGTGCCGTAAATCGCGCGTACCCGGGAGGAGCCCTTATGTCGTTCGTCACCACACAGCCCGAGGAGCTGGCCGCCGCGGCCGGCAAACTCGGGGCGATCGGGTCGGCCTGGGCCGCCCAGAATGCGGCCGCCGGAGGCCCGACCACGGGCGTCGTCCCCGCTGCCGCGGATGAGGTCTCCGCGCTGCAATCCGCCCTGTTCAGCGCCTACGGCACCCTGTATCAGCAGGTCAGCGCCGAAGCCACCGCGATGTACGACGCATTCGTCAACACCCTCGGGGTCAGCGCGGGCACGTACGAGGCCACCGAGGCAATTAACTCGTCGTCGGCCTCGTCGCCGCTGGCATCCGCCTTGGCGGCTGCTCCCACGGCGGCGGCCGCTACTCCCGAGGACGACATCGCGAACCTCCTGGATATCGGCCTGGGCAACTGGGGGTCGGCGGCGTCGAACTTCCTCGGCCTGGCAAACGGGGCGCTGATGCTGCCCGAGATGAACGCCGACTGGGCGGGCGCGGCGGATATCGGCGCCGGTATCGGCGCGAGTCTGGAGCCCGCGGCGACGGCAGGGCTCGGCGGGGTGTCGATGGCACCGCTGGCGGGTATGGGCGTCGCGTCGTCCGTCGGGGCGCTGTCGGCGCCGGTGAGCTGGGCGACACCCGCCACGCTCGTCTCCAAGACCGCCGCACTGCCGGGTTGGGTGTCCGCGGCGCCGCAGGCCGCGTCGGCGACGCTGCTGCCCGGGATGCCGGGGATGGTCGCTACCGGCCGCAACAGCGCAGGATTCGGCGCGCCGCGCTACGGCGTCAAGCCCCTCGTGATGCCGCGGCCGCAGGCCGTCTGACCCCGACGAGACTCGGAAGGAATGACATGACAATTGATTTCGGAGCGCTGACACCTGAGGTCAACTCCGCGCGCATGTATGCCGGTGCGGGCGCGACGCCGATGATGGCGGCCGCGACGGCGTGGAACAACCTGGCCGCCGAGCTGAGCACCACGGCCGCCTCCTTCGAATCGGTGATCGCCCAACTGACCTCGGAGCTCTGGATGGGCGCGGCGTCGCTTTCGATGGCGGCCGCGGCGCAGCCGTTCGTGGCCTGGCTGACCTCTACCGCCGAGTCCCTGGCGCTGGCGGGCTCGCAGGCCGTCGCGTCGGCGGCCGCCTTCGAGGCGGCGTTCGCGGCGACCGTGCCGCCCGCCGAGGTGGCCGCCAACAGGGTTCAGCTGGCCGCGCTGGTGGCGACCAACATCCTGGGCCAGAACACGCCGGCGATCGCGGCCACCGAGGCGCTCTACGGCGAGATGTGGGCGCAGGACGCGTTGGCCATGTACGGCTATGCGGCAGCCTCGGCGGTCGCGGGAAAGCTGACCCCCCTGACCACGCCGGCGCAGCTGGCCAACCCGTCGGGCGTCGCCGGCCAAGCCGCTGCGGTCAGCCAGGCGGCGGCCGGATCGGCCCAGCAAGCGGGCCTGAACAGCCTGGTCGCCAACGTGCCCAACGCGGTCACCGGCCTGGCCTCGCCGCTCGCGGCCACGCCGGCCGCGGCGGGCGACGCCCTCGATTCCGCGATCGTGCAGAACACCATCAACGGCCTGGTCAACACGGCGGCGTGGATGACCACCGCCGGCATTACGACCGCGATATTCCTGGGCCACACCCTCAGCACGCTGTCGGCGGGCGAGACCGTCGCAGGGGCACTGCCGATGGCGGCCGCGGCGGCCCAGAGCGTGGCGCCGGCCGCGCTGGGCGGTGCCCCGCTGATGGCGGCGCTGGCCAACGCGTCCTCGGTCGGCGGCCTGTCGGTGCCGGCGGGATGGTCGGCCGCCGCGCCCGCGATGACGGCCGGCACCTCGGCGCTGGAGGGCAGCGGGTGGGCCGTGCCCGCGGAGGCCGCGCCGATTGCCGGGCTGCCCGGGGCGCCGGGCATGGCGTTAGCCTCCAAGGGGGCCGGTGCCTACGCTGGGCCACGGTACGGCGTCAAGCCCGTCATCATGCCCAAGCTGAATGTCGTCTGATTACTGAGGTGTGCCGATGACCCTGCTGGTCGCGAACCGCGGCGAGATCGCGCTGCGGATCATCCGCACGGCAACCGAATTGGGCATGCAGACGGTTGCGGTCTACGCCGAGGACGACGCCGACAGCCCGCACGTCCACGCGGCCGACGAGGCGATCGGCGTGCCCGGCTATCTGGACCAGGCCGCGATTCTGGCGGCGGCCAAGCAGTCCGGCGCCGAGCTGATCCACCCGGGCTACGGGTTCCTCAGCGAGAACGCCGGATTCGCGCGGGCCTGCGCGGCCGCGGGGCTCACCTTCGTGGGTCCGGACGCCGACGTGCTGGAGGTCGTCGGCCACAAGTCCGCGGCCCGGGCCGCGGCGGTCGCGGCCGGTCTGCCGGTCCTGGCCGCGACCGAGGGCCCCAGCAGTCTCGACGAGGTGCGGGCATTCTTCGCGGAGACCGACGGCGCGATCATGATCAAGGCGCTCGCCGGCGGCGGCGGACGCGGAATGCGCAAGGTGGACAGCGCAGATCAGCTCGCCGACGCCTACCGGCAGTGCGCCGCCGAGGCGCAACTCGGTTTCGGGGACCCGGCGGTGTTCGCCGAGGCGCATCTGGGCGCCGCGCGCCACATCGAAGTGCAGATCGTGGCCGCGGCGGCGGGTTTCCAGACGCATGCGCTGGCGCTCGGCGACCGCGACTGCAGCATCCAGCGGCGCTACCAGAAGCTCGTCGAAATCGCGCCTGCCCAGGGGCTTTCGGACACCCTGCGCCGCGATCTGCATCGGGCTGCGGCCCGGTTGTGTGCCAATGTGGGCCTGCGCGGGCTGGCCACCGTCGAATTCCTGGTCGCGGGCGAAAAGTTCGTCTTCCTCGAGGTCAACCCGCGAATTCAGGTGGAACACACCGTCACCGAGGAGGTCACCGGCGTCGACCTGGTGGCCGTTGCGCTGGCCATCGCCGGCGGCACGTCCTACTACCAGCTGCGGCTGCCGGCCGGGATCGCCTCGGACGGAAGCGAAGTCATCGGTGAGCCGGCTGCGCGGCGGGGCATCGCGATTCAGGCGCGGGTGAACATGGAGACCTTCGCTCCCGACGGGTCCGTGGTACCGGCCGCGGGCACGCTGACGGTGTTCACGCCGCCCAGCGGGCCCGGGGTGCGCGTCGACACCTTCGGCCGGCCCGGGTTGACCCCCAGCCCGCGTTACGACTCGCTGCTGGCCAAGGTCGTGGTGCATACCCGGGGTTCGGACTTCGCGGCGGCGGTGCGCAAGGCGCGCACCGCGCTGGCCGAGTTCGGCGTCGAGGGCATTCGCACGAACATCGGATTTCTGCGGGAATTGCTGTCCGACAACGAGGTCCGGTCGGGCTTCGTGCCGACGAGCTTTCTGGACGAGAAGCTGCCCGAGCTCGCGGCCGCCAGTCGCACCGCCCCCGAGCCCGGCGTGCGGGTCACCGCCGTGGAGCTGTACCCCGGCGAGGAGGTGCTGCGGGCGCAGCTGGCCGGCACGGTGGTGGAACTGCCCGCCGACGGCGTCGAATTCGGCGCCGGTGAACAGCTGGTGGTGCTCGAGGCGATGAAAATGCAGCACGTGCTCGTCGCACCCGATCCGCTGCGTACCGTGCGGAACCTGGTGGCGCCCGGCCAGGTCGTCGGGACCGGAGACCCGCTGGTGGTCTTTGCCCGCACCGGCGCCGGCGCCGACGACGAATCACGATCCGCCGCACAGGATCTTGATCGGCCGCGCGCCGACCTGGACGAGGTGCGACAGCGTCACCTGCTGACGCTGGACGAGGGCAGGGAGGCCGCCGTTGCCAAGCGGCACGAGCGCGGGCGTCGCACCGCCCGGGAGAACATCGCCGACCTGGTGGACGCGGGCAGCTTCGTGGAGTACGGCGCGCTGGCGATCGCCGCGCAGCGCAGCCGTCGGTCGGAAGAGGACCTGATCGCCAACACCCCGGCCGACGGCCTGGTCGCGGGCCTGGCGACGATCGGCGGGGCCGAGGCGGTCGTGGTGTCCTACGACTACACGGTCCTGGCCGGAACGCAGGGC
This sequence comes from Mycobacterium sp. NGS68, assembly GCF_059812195.1. Lineage (NCBI taxonomy): Bacteria > Bacillati > Actinomycetota > Actinomycetes > Mycobacteriales > Mycobacteriaceae > Mycobacterium > Mycobacterium sp. NGS68. Next base: position 49,249 of record NZ_JCALCE010000012.1, read on the forward strand.
ATGCGCAACCACGCCAAGACCGACCGCGTCTTCGACCTGGCCGGGCGCAAACGGCTGCCGGTGGTGCTGTTCGCCGAGGGCGGCGGGGGCCGGCCCGGCGACACCGACGTGGGCGGCATGGCGGGGTTGGATGTACCGACGTTCCGCGTGCTGGCCGGGTTGAGCGGGCGGGTGCCGCTGGTCTCGATCGTGTCGGGCCGGTGTTTCGCCGGCAACGCGGCGCTGGCCGGGGTGTGCGACGTGATCATTGCGACTCCCGACGCCAACATCGGCATGGGCGGGCCGGCGATGATCGAGGGCGGCGGGCTCGGGGTGTACCCGCCGGAAGCGATCGGGCCGATCGACGTGCAGCGGCACAACGGCGTCGTGAGCCTGGTGGCCCGCGACGAGACGCATGCGGTGTCGCTGGCCAAGCGGTACCTGTCCTACTTCCAGGGCCGCGTGGCCGACTGGACCGCACCCGATCCGCGGCTGGCCCGGCACGTGGTGCCGGAGAACCGGTTACGCGCCTACGACGTGCACCGCGCGATCGAGTCCGTCGTGGACGTCGGATCGGTGCTCGAGCTGCGGCCCGACTACGGGGTGGGCATCGTGACCGCGCTGGTGCGCGTCGAAGGGGTGCCCTACGGGCTGATTGCCAACAGCAGTCATCATCTCGGCGGCGCGATCGACGCCGAGGCCGCGGACAAAACCGGCGACTTTCTGGAGCTCTGCGAATCGTTTCGGCTGCCGGTGATCTCGCTGTGCGACACGCCGGGTTTCATGGTCGGGCCGGACACGGAGAAGGACGCCGCGGTGCGCCGCTTCGGCCGAATGTTCATCCTCGGTGCGCGATTGACCGTGCCGCTCGGAATGATCATCTTGCGCAAGGGATACGGCCTGGGCGCAATGGCCATGGCGGGCGGGTCGTTTCACGCGCCGCGGTTCACGGTGGCCTGGCCGACCGGCGAGATCGGCGGGATGGGCCTGGAAGGGGCGGTGCGCCTTGGGTTCAGCAAGGAACTGGCCGCCGCCGCGGACCCTGTCGAGCGTCAAGGGCTTTTCGACCGATTAGTGGCCGCGGCCTATCAGCACGGTAAGGCGCTGCGCTCAGCCACGACCTTCGAACTCGACGATGTGATCGACCCGGCAGACTCCCGGGCCTGGATCTCCAGGTTGCCGGGAGTCTGACCGGTGAGACCGATGGACTTTTGACAGTTTAGGGCGATTTAGCCGTGGCCGGAGCCGCAGCCGACGCCCGGCAGACATCCCTGACCGCCCGGGACGCCGCCCGGCCCGCCGTTGACGCCGCCGGAGCCGCAGCCGACACCGGGCACGCAGCCCTGACCGCCGGGGCCGCCGCCGGGCCCTTGGTTCTGGCCGCCGGAGCCGCAGTTGCCGTTGGCGTCACAGCCGCTGCCACCCGGGTCCTGCTTGAAGGTGACGTGCGTCCCAGCGTGACCGGACATCCCCGGTCCGGCGGAAACATCGGCTGCTGCCATAGGTGCGAACGCGATCGCCGCCGCGAAAGCGCCCGTCACTGCCAGTGGTTTCATGAGGTTTCGTTTCGCTAACATTCCTCTCGCATACCACGTGCACACCGGTACAAAACATTTCGTCGAGCAACCGGCGCCCAGCAACCAAAAAGGCGTACCACGATGACCTCACTGGATCTGTCCGGCCGCACCGCCATTGTCACCGGAGCTTCCCGCGGAATTGGCCTGGCGATCTCGCAGCGGCTCGCCGCCGGCGGCGCGAACGTCGTGCTTACCGCCCGCAAGCAGGAGTCGGCCGACGCGGCCGCCGCGCAGGTCGGGGAGGGTGCCGTGGGCGTGGGTGCGCACGCGGTCGACGAGGAGTCCGCGCGCCGGTGTGTGGAGCTGGCGCTGGAGCGCTTCGGCAGCGTCGACATCCTGATCAACAACGCCGGAACCAACCCGGCCTACGGCCCGCTGATCGACCAGGACCACGCGCGCTTCACCAAGATCTTCGACGTCAATCTGTGGGCGCCCCTGCTGTGGACGTCGCTGGCGGTCAAGGCGTGGATGGGGGAGCACGGTGGCGCCGTGGTCAACACGGCCTCGATCGGGGGTCTGCACCAGTCGCCGGCGATGGGCATGTACAACGCCACCAAGGCCGCGCTGATCCACGTCACCAAGCAACTGGCGCTGGAACTCTCGCCGCGGGTAAGGGTCAACGCCATCGCGCCGGGGGTGGTGCGCACCCGCCTGGCCGAGGCGCTGTGGAAGGACCACGAAGACCCGCTGGCGGCGTCCATCGCGCTCGGGCGCATCGGCGAGCCGGTGGACGTGGCTCAGGCCGTCGCGTTCCTGGTCTCGGATGCGGCCAGCTGGATCACCGGCGAGACGCTGGTCATCGACGGCGGCCTGCTGCTCGGCCCCGCGCAGGGCTACCAGATGTACCCCGGCGGCGCGCAATGAGCTCCGGACCCGACCTGGATGCATTGGTGCGGACCCTGCTGGACGATCACGATCCGGCCGATACGCGGGATTTCCTCGGTGCGCAGTTCGACGCCGGGCTGGCCTGGGTGCACCTGCCGGTCGGCTTCGGGGGGCTGGACCTGCCCCGAAGTGCCCAGCAGCGGGTGGACGCCCAGTTGGCCGCCGCCGGTGCGCCGATCGGCGGGACGGCCAAGAACTACATCGGCATGGGGATGGCGGCGCCGACGATCGCGGCGTTCGGGACCGACGAGCAGAAGCGAAAGTTTCTGCGCCCGTTGTTCACTGGCGAGCAGATTTACTGCCAGCTGTTCAGCGAGCCCGGCGCCGGGTCGGACCTGGCGGCCGCCGCGACCCGCGCGGTGCGTGACGGTGACGACTGGATTGTCAACGGCCAGAAGGTGTGGACGTCGCAGGCGCAGCACGCGCAGATGGCGATCCTCGTCGCGCGCACCGACCCCGCGGTGCCCAAACACGCAGGCCTGACCTATTTCCTGTGCGACATGACCCAACCGGGTGTCGAAGTCCGGCCGCTGCGGCAGATCACCGGCGAGGCGGAGTTCAACGAGGTGTTCCTCAGCGATGTCCGGGTCCCGGATGCGAATCGGCTCGGTCCGGAGGGCGGCGGCTGGCGGGTCGCGACCACCACGCTGAACAACGAGCGCGTCGCGATCGGCGCTGGCTCCCGCGCCCCGCGTGAAGGCGGCCACATCGGCAAGGTCACCGCCGCCTGGCGCGACGACGCTTCGCTGCGCAACCCCGCGATGCGGGACCAGCTGATGCGGCTGTGGGTCGAGGCGGAGGTGTTGCGGCTCAGCGGCGAACGCCTACGGCAGCAGGCCGATACGGGCCAACCGGGTCCCGAGGGCGCGGGCATGAAGGTGGCGTTTGCCACTCTGGCGCAGGCGATCTCGGGCTTCGAGATCGAGCTGCACGCCGAATCCGGGCTGCGTTATGACGACTGGACCATGCGCCGCCCGGAAACGGTCGACCTGGTCGGGCGCGGGCCGGGATACCGCTACCTGCGGGCGCGCGGCAACTCGATCGAGGGGGGCACGTCGGAGATCCTGCGCAACACCATCTCTGAGCGGATCCTGGGTCTGCCCGGCGAACACCGCGTCGACAAGACCGCTGCGTTCAAGGACCTGGAAAGGTGAACGCGGTGAGCAATCTGCTGTATTCGGACACCGAAGACGCGCTGCGCGCCGGCCTGCGTCGCCTGTTCGCCGACCGCTGCCCACCGGAAACCGTGGCGCGCGCCTATGACGTCGAGGCCGCGGCGCCACAAGACTTTTCGGGTGTCTGGCGGACGCTGGCCGCCGAACTCGGGGTGGCGGGGCTGCTGGTGCCCGAATCACTCGGCGGCGCCGGCGCCGGCGCCCGCGAGGCCGCCGTCGTCATGGAGGAGATCGGTAGGGCCGTCGCGCCGGTGCCGTTCTTGTCCAGCGCGGTACTGGCAACCGTCGCGTTACTCAGTGCCGGCGACACCGAAACTCTGCCGCAGCTGGCGTCGGGCACGACGACCGCCGCGCTGGTAGTGCCGTTCTCCACCGCGCCAGGTGACCCGGTCGCGGGAGTGGACTCTGGCCCCGACGGCCTGACCGGCGCGGTCAGCAGCGTCGCGGGCGTCGCCGACGCCGACGTGCTGGTGGTGCCCGTCGCGGGCGCCGAAGGGCTCGAGCTGCACACCGTCGCCCGCGACGCGACCGGTGTCGAGGTATCGCCGCTGTTGGCGCTCGATATGACGAGACCGCTTGCGGACGTACAACTCTCGGGTGTCGCGTCGACGCGGGTCGGTGACGGCCCGGCAAGCGCTGCCGTCGGCGAGGCCCTGCTCACCGCGGCGGCCCTGCTTGCGTCCGAGCAACTCGGCGTGGCGCAGTGGTGTTTCGACACCACGCTCGCGTATGCGAAGGAACGCAAACAGTTCGGCCGCACGATCGGCTCGTACCAGGCGATCAAGCACCGGCTCGCCGACCTGTGGATAGCGGTCAACTCGGCCACCGCCGCGGCACGCTATGCCGCCGACACCTGTGCCAGGGGAGATGCGGACGCGGCCGTCGCGGCCGCCGTCGCGCAGGCATACTGCAGCGGGGTCGCCGTACACGCCGCCGAGGAGTGCGTGCAGCTGCATGGCGGCATCGGGATGACCTGGGAATATCCCGCGCATCTGTATCTGAAGAGGGCCAAGAGCGACCAGTTGGCGTTCGGCACCGCCTACCGTCATCGCGCCCGGCTGGCCGAATTGGTCGACCTGGCCTAGCGGTAATCCAGGGACGTGCAACCGACCGGCAGCTCGTGACACATATGAAAAACAGCTAACTGCCAACAGATCCGATCCGACCCGCGTAGCGTGTTCCCGGCCGTCCTGATGGGTCGTGCTGTAGCTAAAAGTGTCGTGTTGCCTTGAGGCGATCGGAGCCAGATGTCGTCGTATTTGTTTGCCTCGCCCGAGGCCTTGGCCGCCGCGACGGCGGACTTCACCGGTATCGGTGAGGCGATCAGGGCGGCCAATGCGGCGGCGTCCACCCGGACGACGGGCATCGTCGCCGCGGCGGCCGACGAGGTGTCGGAGGCCATCGCAAGCCTGTTCGGCGCGCACGCCCAGGAATATCAGGCGTTCAGCACCCAGGCAGCGGCGTTCCACGACCGGTTCGTGCAGTTGCTGCGTTCGGGTGCGGGCGCCTACGTGGACACCGAATTCGCCAACGCCTCGCCGCTGCAAATTCTGCAGCGCGAGCTCACGACGTTCGCGACGACACCGCTGCCGTTGGCCGACCGGCCGCTGATCGGCAACGGCATCAACGGGGCGGCGGGCACCGGGGCCGACGGCACCGACGGCGGGATTCTGTGGGGCAACGGCGGCAACGGCGGGTCGGGTGCAGCGGGCGGCAAGGGCGGCAACGGCGGCTCGGCCGGGCTGTTCGGCAAGGGCGGCAACGGCGGGAATGGCGGGGCCGCGACGAGCCCCGGCGCCACCGGCGGTGATGGCGGCAACGGTGGCACCGGCGGTTTGTTCGGCGGTCACGGCGGCCAGGGTGGCCAGGGTGGAGCCGGTGCGGCCGGCGCTGCGGGCGAAGTCGGGGGCAACGGCGGCATGGGCGGGGCCGGCGGCAACGCGGTGAGCCTCGTCGGTGGTCGCGCCGGAGCCGGCGGAGCCGGCGGGGCGGGCGGCGCGGGCGGCGTCGGCACGGCCGGCACTACAGGTGGTGGCACGGGCGACTTCGGCGCGGCCGGTGGTATCGGCGGGGCCGGCGGCGCGGGCGGCGTGTCCGAATCGGCGCTGCTCGGCGCGGGTGGCGCCGGTGGCGTCGGCGGGCAGGGCGGCATCGGCGGCACCGGCGGTGAGGGTGGCAGCGGGGCAGGCACCGGCGGGGTCGGCGGCGTCGGCGGTGCGGCCGGCGCCGGTGGCGCCGGTGGCGCCGCGCTCGGCTCGCTGGGGACCGCGGGCGTCGCCGGGGCGTACGGCACGGGCGGCGCCGGGGGCACCGGCGGTGCCGGAGGCGTGGGTGACGCGGCCGCCAGCGCCGGTGGCAACGGGCTGGCCGGCGGCAAAGGCGGGGTCGGCGGCCAGGGCGGCGGCTCGGGCGCGGGCGGCACCAACGGCGACGGCGGGACCGGCGGCAACGGCGGCGTCGGCGGCGCCGGCGGCAACGGCACCGAGGCCGGCGGCGCCGACGGCGGCAACGGCGGCAACGGCGGCAAGGGCGGCGACGCGGGCGATGGCGGCCTGGCCGGCGTGGGCGCCGACGCCAAAGCGGGCAAGGTGGGCAACGCGGGCACCGGGGGCACCGGTGGTGCGGGCGGCGCCGGCGGCAAGGGCGCCGCCGCGGGTGCCGGCATCGACGGCTACGACGGCGGCGATGGCGGCAAGGGCGGCGAGGGCGGTTCGGCAGGCGCGACCGGCACCAACGGTAAGGGTGGCGTCGGCGGCGCCGGCGGTGCCGGCGGCAGCGGAGACCCCGGTTCGACGATCAACGGCAACAACGGCGGCGACGGCGGCAACGGCGGCAAGGGCGGCGACGGCGGCGTGGGCGGCACCGGCGCCGGCAAGGCGGGCACCGGCGGCGACGGCGGGGTGGGCGGCGCCGGGGGCACCGGCGACGCGGCCGCCACCCCCGGGGGCACCGGGTACGCCGGCGGCCTCGGCGGTGACGGTGGCAAGGGCGGTGCCGGTGGCGCTGCCGGCTCCGCCACGGCCACCAACGGCGACGGCGGCAATGGCGGCGTCGGTGGCGTGGGCGGAACCGGCGGCGGCGGGACCAACGGCAGCAGCAGCGCCGGCGGCACCGGCGGTATCGGTGGTCACGGCGGGACGGGCGGCGAGGCCGGCGCGGCGGGCAGCGGCGGCACCGGCGGCAAGGCCGGAGTCGGCGGCGTCGGAGGCCAGGGTGGCGAGGGCGGCGGCGGCGGCAACGGTGACGGAAGTGGCTTCGCCGGTGGCAAGGGCGGCGAAGGTGGTCACGCGGGCGACGGCGGTTCTGCGGGGACCAACGGCATCAACGGCGACGGCGGCAAGGGCGGCAAGGGCGGCATCGGCGGTACCGGGGCGACAGTCGCCGGTGCCGACGGCGGCACCGGCGGTGAGGGCGGTAAAGGCGGCGGTGGCGGTGCCGCGGGGACCGGCACCGGAAGCGCTGGGACCGCGGGCGTCGGCGGCGACGGCGGCAAGGGCGGCGCAGGCGGCACGGGCGATACGGTCACCACCGCCGGGACAAACGGCTTCAAGGGCGGGGCAGGCGGCGTCGGCGGCCAGGGCGGAGCGGGCGGTTCGGCCGTTACCGGTGGCACCAACGGCGTCGGCGGCAACGGCGGCGCCGGTGGCCAGGGCGGCAACGGAGGCAACGCCGCCACCGCCACCAACGCCACGAACGGCGTCGGCGGCGGCGGCGGCGACGGCGGCAACGGGGGCGCGGCCGGAGCGGCGGGCACCGGCGGAACCGGCGGCAAGTCCGGCACCGGCGGCACCGGCGGCCTCGGCGGCAACGGTGGTACCGGCGGCACCGGCGACGGTTCCGGGGTGGCCGGCGGCAAGGGCGGCGACGCGGGTGCGGGCGGCGCCGGCGGTGGGTCCGGCTCCGGCGGCACCAACGGCACCGGCGGCGCGGGTGGCAAGGGCGGTCTGGGCGGCAACGGCAGCTCCGGCGCCGCGGCCGCCGGCAACGGCGGCGACGGCGGCAAGGGCGGCAACGGCGGGAGCGCAGGCACCGGCGGCACCGGAGGCTCGGGCGGCAATGCCGGCACCGGCGGCACCGGCGGGCAGGGCGGCAAGGCGCTCGACGCCGCCGCCGGCCAAGGTGGCCTACGCGGCGGCAATGGCGGTAACGGCGGCCAGGGCGGCATCGGCGGCAACGCGGGCACCGGCGGCACCAACGGCAACGGCGGCCTGGGCGGGACCGGCGGCCAGGGCGGGGCCGGCTCGAACGCCGGCAGCAGCGTCGGCCTGGACAAGGCCGGCAGTGTCGGCGGCGAGGGCGGTACCGGCGGAAACGCCGGCGCGGGCGGCGTCAAGGGGACCGGCGGCAGCGGCGGATCGAACGGCAACGCGGGCACCGGTGGCGCCGGCGGGGCCGGCGGTAAGGGCGGCGACGGCGATGTCGCCGACGCCAGCACGGGTACCAGTGGCTTCGCCGGTGGCGCCGGGGGTAAGGGCGGTAACGGCGGCACAGCGGGTACCGGTGGCACCAACGGCGCCGGCGGCCAGGGCGGTGGCGGCGGCAAGGGCGGCGCCGGCGGCAGCGCCGTCGCGGGCGCCGGCAACGCGGGCGGCACCGGCGGTGTCGGCGGCGACGGCGGCAAGGGCGGCAACGCGGGTGCCGGCAGCGGTGCCGCGGGCAACGGTGGCGCGGGCGGCACCGGCGGAATCGGCGGCATCGGCGGCGAAGGCAACGACGGCAGCGGCGGCGGCAGCACCGGCGTCGGGCAGAACGGCGGCGTCGGCGGCGCAGGCGGCAAGGGCGGAGACGGTGGCACCGCCGGTAGCGGTGGCACCAACGGCGCCGGCGGTCAGGGCGGCGTCGGCGGCAAGGGCGGCACGGCCGGAGATGGCGGCAGTGGCACCGGCGTCGTCGGCGGCGACGGTGGCGTCGGGGGCGCCGGAGGCGTGGGCGGCGCGGGCGGCGCCGCGGGCAACGGCGCAGGTAAGGCGGGTGTCGCGGGTACCGGCGGCGTCGGCGGCCAGGGAGGCACCGGCGGCGACGGCGGCCAGGGCGCTGCCGGCCTGGGCGGCGGCAAGGGCGGCACCGGCGGCGCCGCCGGCAACGGCGGGGCAGGCGGCGGCAACATCAGCAGCGGCACCAACGGAACCGGTGGCGGCGGCGGACTCGGCGGGACCGGCGGCGGTGGCGGCACCAGCGGGGCGGGCGACGCGGTCGTCGGCGGTAACGGCGGGACCGGCGGCAAGGGCGGCAACGGCGGTGCGACCGGCACCGGCGGGACCGGCGGAATCGGTGGCAACGCCGGTCAGGGCGGTCAGGGTGGCGTCGGCGGCCAGGGGGGTGCGCAGGCAGACACGAACTCCACGGCCGGAAAGGGCGGCACCGGCGGTACGGGTGGCGCCGGCGGGACCGGCGGTGCGGCACCCACCGGCGGCACCAACGGCAGCGGCGGCACCGGCGGCACGGCCGGCAAGGGCGGCGCAGGCGGCGCCGGCAAGACCGTGGCTTCCGGCGACGCCGGCGATGGTGGCGTCGGCGGGAACGGTGGCCAAGGCGGCGCCGGCGGGACGGCCGGCGCGGGTGCCGGCGCGGCGGGCACCGGCGGTCGCGGCGGCGTCGGCGGCGCCGGCGGTGGCGGCGGCCAAGGCGGGGCTACCGCCGATGGCACCAGTGGCCTCGGCGGCGGCGGTGGGCTCGGCGGCAACGGGGGCAACGGCGCCGCGGGCACCGGCACCAACGGCGGTGCGGGCGGCGGCGGCGACGCCGGCGCCGGTGGCGTGGGCGGGACCGGCGGGGCCGGTCAACCGGGCGCCAACGGCGCCAACGGCGGCAACGGCGGCAAGGGCGGCGTCGGCGGCGCCGCCGGGGCACCGGCCACCGGGGGCGCCGGCGCTACCGGCGGTGCCGGCGGAAACGGCGGCAAGGGCGGCACCGGCGGTGCCACCTCCGGCGGCGGCGTCGGCGGCCGCGGCGGCAATGGCGGCAACGGCAACCTGGGCGGTGCCGGCACCGGCGGCCAGTCCGCCGGCGCGGTCGGCACCGGCGGCGGTGGCGGCACGGGTGGTTCACCCGGCGGCGCCAACGGCGAAAACGGACAGGACGGCGGCGCCTAGCCTGCGGGGCGGCGGGCCGGCAGCTGCACGTCGAATGCTCAGCGCGGCAGCGCCGCGCCGAACGTCTCCGTCATCGCGGCCCAGTGTCGTTCGGCGGCGGCTTCGTCGTAGGGCGGGTTGTCGGGCACCGCGAAGCCGTGACCGGCCTGGTACCACTCGATGCGGTGGTCCACACCGGCCGCCGTCAGCGCCTTCTCCAGCTGCTCGGCGTGGTCGGTGGTGAACGATACGTCGTTCTCGGCGCCGCCCACGTAGACCTTGGCCGTCATCTGGTCGGCCAGCAGGTGCGGGCTGTCCGGGGTGTCGCTGACCAGGCCGCCGCCGTGGAACGACGCCACCGCCGCGACCCGGTCCGGAAGCCGCCCCGCCAGCGTCAGCGAGATCCGCCCGCCCACGCAGTAGCCGCACACACCGAATCGCTCACCGGTGACGTCGGGGCGGGCGGCCAGATAGTCGAAGAACGCGTCGGCGTCACGAGTGATGCGGTCCGGGGTCAGGGTGCCGATCATGTACATGATCCGCGCGCGCTCGTCGGCGTCGCCGAACGCGGTCGCCATGTCGAACGGGGTCCAGTCGCCCTCGCGGTAGTACACGTCGGGCACCAGCACGACGTAGCCGTATTGGGCGAGCTGCGCACCCATCTCGTCGAACGTGTAGCGCGGGCCGCCGGCGTCGGGGAACATGACGACGCCGGGCCAGGGGCCGTCCCCGTCGGGGGTGAAAACGTGGACGGTGCAAGTGCCGTCGGGAGTCGTGAGGGTGTCGGTGCTGTTCGGCATGCCCTCCGTTCTACTCTGCCGCTTCCCGGCCGGAACACTTCGCCGCGCTTGCGATCGCGGTTAAGCTGACGTGCGTGCCGATCGCGACGCCTTACGAGGATCTGCTGCGCCTGGTGCTCGAACGGGGCACTGCCAAATCGGACCGCACCGGCACCGGCACCCGCAGTCTGTTCGGCTGCCAGTTGCGCTACGACCTGTCGGCGGGCTTTCCGCTGCTCACCACCAAGAAGGTGCACCTGAAGTCGGTGGTGTACGAGTTGCTGTGGTTCCTGCGTGGCGACTCCAACGTCGGCTGGCTGCAGGAACACGGTGTCACCATCTGGGACGAGTGGGCAAGCGACACTGGGGATCTCGGGCCGATCTACGGCGTGCAATGGCGGTCGTGGCCAACCCCGTCGGGGGCGCACATCGACCAGATCAGCGCCGCCCTGGATTTGCTGCGCAGCGACCCCGACTCGCGGCGCATCATCGTGTCGGCGTGGAACGTCGGGGAGATCCCGCAGATGGCTCTGCCGCCGTGTCACGCGTTCTTCCAGTTCTACGTCGCCGAGGGGCGGCTGAGCTGCCAGCTCTACCAGCGCAGCGCCGACCTGTTCCTCGGGGTGCCGTTCAACATCGCGAGTTACGCGTTGCTGACGCACATGATGGCCGCCCAGGCCGGCCTCGACGTCGGCGACTTCGTCTGGACCGGAGGGGACTGCCACATCTACGACAACCACGTCGAACAGGTTCGCATCCAGCTCGGCCGCGAACCCCGTCCATACCCGAAACTTGTTCTTGCCCAACGGGATTCGATCTTCGACTACGCCTACGAGGACGTTATCGTCAAGAACTACGATCCGCATCCGGCGATCAAAGCTCCCGTCGCCGTATGACAGAGCTGGGCCTCATCTGGGCTCAGTCGACGTCCGGTGTGATCGGCCGCGGCGGCGATATCCCGTGGCGGGTGCCCGAAGACATGGCCCGGTTCAAGCAGGTCACCCTGGGTCACACCGTGGTGATGGGCCGACGGACGTGGGACTCGCTGCCGGACCGGAACCGGCCGTTGCCCGGGCGCCGAAACATCGTGATGAGCCGCCAAGACGACTTTGCCGCCGGCGGCGCCGAAGTGGTCGATTCGCTCGACGCCGTGTTGAAAGAGCCGCAGGTGTGGGTAATCGGCGGTGGCGAGATCTACGCGCTGGCGCTGCCGCGGGCCGTCCGGTGCGAGGTCACCGAGGTCGATATCGACCTGCCGCGCGACGACGACGACGCGCTGGCCCCGGCGCTCGACGACGAGTGGGTGGGCGAGACGGGCGACTGGCAGGTCAGTCGCTCGGGGCTGCGATACCGGTTTCACAGCTACTGTCGGCAGTGAGCGGTCCGGTCCGCGCCCATGGCATGACCTGGTCTACGGATTTCCAGAAAGGGGAATTGCAGTGATATCCGAACCGGCAACGACGTTTTCCCGCACCCTGCTGGGCTACGAGCGCTCCGCCGTCGATGCCCACATTGAGATGTTGACCACACAGCAGCGGTTGCTGCGCGACGACGTCGACAGCCTGCGCGCCCGGCTGCACGCGTCCGGGGAGGAGGCGGCCGCGCTGCGCAAGGAGGTCGACCTGCTCACCGACACCTCGCCCGCGCCGCACGCCGTGCAGCAGCGGCTCGCGAAGATGCTGCGCAGCGCCGTCGACGAGGTTTCCGAGATGCAGGCCGAGGCGCGCGCGGAGGCGGACGCGCTGATCGCGGCGGCCCAGGCCGAGATCGAGACCGAGCGCCAGACCCACCAGGAGCAGTTGGCCGAGATGGCCGAGCAGCGCAAGGCCCTGGAGGCCGAATGCGACGAAGCCCGCAAACAGCTCGAGGCGGAGCTGTCCACCATGCGCGCCGAAACCCAGACGTTGATCGACGAGGCGTGGAATGACGTCCAGCGGGACTGCGAGCAGCTGCTCGCGCAGGCCCGACAGGGGGTGGACGACGCCAGTGCGCGGCGAATCCGGGTCCTCGAGCAGCTGATGGCCGCCTATCGCGACCTGGAAGCCGTCCCGGGCGCGCTGGAGGCCGCATACCGGGAACGCGACGAGGCTCCGGAGGCCGACGAGACGCACGCCGTCCCGCTGGAAGAGGAACGCCGGGCCGGGTAAGCCCTCGCGGTATTGTCGGCGCGTGTCCCCTCGGGCCTCTCGGCTGACCGCCACTCAAGCTCGACGGATAGCCGTTGCCGCCCAAGGGTTTAGCGAGCCCCGGCCGAGGGGCCCGGTCACCCGGTCGCACCTGAGGCGGCTGATCTCGCGAATTCAGGTGCTGCAACTGGATTCGGTGTCGGTGGCGGTGCGCGCCCACTACGCGCCGGTGTTCAGCCGGCTCGGACCCTATGACCGCGACGTGCTGGACCGCGCCGCGTGGGGCCCGCGTTCGGCGCGGCTGCTTGCCGAGTACTGGGCGCACGAGGCCGCGCTGATGGCCGTCGACGACTGGCCGCTGCTGCGCTGGCGGATGCGCGAGTACCGGCACGGCCGGTGGGGCACGCATATCGTCAAGGCCAACCCGAAGCTTGCCGACGAGATCGTCGCCGCCGTCACCGAACTCGGCCCGAGCACCGCCGGACAGATCGAGGCGTACCTGGAGGCCGAACCGCGCGGGGCCAAAGGTCCCTGGTGGGGGCGCAGCGACACCAAGTGGGTGGCCGAGGCGCTGTTCGCGTCGGGGCGGTTGACGACGGCCACCCGGGTCGGCTTCGCGCGGCACTATGACCTGGTGGAGCGCGTGCTGCCGGCCGACGTGCTGGCCCGCCACGTCGACGACGACGAGGCCGTCCGCGAGCTCATCCTGCGCGCCGCCACCTCGCTGGGCGTGGCCACCGAGGCCGACATCCGCGACTACTTCCGGCTGTCCGCCAAGCAGGTGAAGCCCGCGCTAGCGGAGCTGCTGGCCACCGGGGAGATCGAGCGGGTCGACGTCGACGGCTGGCCGGCGCCCGGGTATCTGCGGGCCCGTACCGTGCCGCGTCAGGACCGCGGCACCGCGCTGCTGTGCCCGTTCGACCCGCTGATCTTCTTCCGGCCGCGCGTGGAGCGGCTGTTCGATTTCGAATACCGCATCGAGATCTACACCCCGGCCGCCAAGCGCCGCTACGGCTACTACGTGTGGCCGTTTCTGCTCGACGGCCGGCTGGTCGCGCGCGTGGACCTCAAGGCTGACCGCGCCGCCGACGCGCTGCGGGTGGTGGGCGCGTTCGCCGAACCCGACGCGCCGCGCCCGCGGGTCGCCGCGGCGCTGGCCGGTGAGCTGGCGTCGATGGCGTCGTGGCTCGGATTGGCCGGGGTCGGCGTGTCCAACCGGGGCGATCTGGCCGCCGAACTGCGCGCGGCCGTGCGGCGGGCGGGCAGATGACGTTCAAGGACACGCTGTGGAAAGCGGCGGACAAGCTGCGCGGCTCCGTTCCCGCCAGCCGGTATAAGGACGTCATCCTCGGGCTGGTGTTCCTCGAGCACGTGTCCGAGGCGGAGTGGAAGTTCCTGGCGGAAAACGCGAAATCTCCGCAGATCGGTCGGCTGACCGACGAGGCCATGACGGCGGTTATGGTCGCCACCCCGGCGCTGACCGGCATGCTGCCGCAGCTGTACGCAAACGTCGATTCCCGCCGCCTCGGCGAACTGATCGAACTGCTCGACAAGACACGAAGCAGCCCGCCAGGTGCGCGGGATCTCCTCGGCGAGGTCTACGAGTACTTCCTCGGAAACTTTGCCCGCTCCGAAGGACGCCGGGGCGGCGAGTTCTTCACCCCGCCCAGCGTCGTGCGGCTTCTCGTCGAGGTGCTCGAGCCGTCGGGCGGGCGCGTGTACGACCCGTGCTGCGGGTCGGGCGGGATGTTCGTGCAGACCGAGCGATTCATCGCCCGCCGCGACGGAACACCGGGCGACGTCACCATCTTCGGACAGGAGAGCGTCGAGGAGAACTGGCGGATGGCGAAGATGAACCTCGCCGTCCACGGCATCGACAACACGCGGGTGGCCCGTGGCGACACCTTCGCCGAGGATCGGCATCCCGGCGTGCAGATGGATTTCGTGATGGCCAATCCGCCTTTCAACATCAAGGATTGGGCCCGCGACCCGCGGGACCCGCGCTGGCACTTCGGCGTTCCGCCGGCCGGCAACGCGAATTACGGCTGGATCCAGCACATTCTGTCGAAGCTGGCGCCGGGCGGCAAGGCCGGTGTGGTGATGGCCAACGGCTCGATGTCGTCGAACACGCTCGGAGAAGCCGACATTCGTGCCGGAATCGTCGACGCCGACTTGGTGTCCTGCCTGGTGGCCCTGCCCGGCCAGTTGTTCCGCAGCACCGGAATTCCGGTGTGCGTCTGGTTTTTCGCGATGGACAAGGCGGTGCGCGCGGGTGAGGTGCTGTTCATCGACGCGCGGCGCCTCGGGTATCTGGTGGACCGCGCGGAGCGGGCGCTGACCGATGACGAGGTCGCCCGGATCGGCCGTATGTATCACGCGTGGTACCTGAAATCAGGTGATTACCAGGATGTTCCGGGCTTTTGCAGGTCGGCGACGCTCGACGAGATTCGGGCCGCGGGCTATGCGCTCACCCCGGGCCGGTACGTGGGGACGCCCGCGGCCGAGGTGGACGGGGAGCCCGTCCCCGAGAAGATCGCCCGGCTGAAAACGGAACTGCTGGCGGCCCTCGACGAATCCGCGCGCTGGGACGACGTGGTGCGCGAGCGGATGCGGCGCACATGACAACGCTGGGGGATCACCTCGACTTCAGCACCGGGGCTGCCCCGCCGCCCCGGCAGCCGGCCGGGCGGTTTCCCGTCTACGGGTCCAACGGCCCGATCGGCTATGCGGCGCAGTGCAACGCCGCCGGACCGCTGATCGTGCTGGGTCGCGTCGGGTCGTACTGCGGCAGCCTGCGCTATACCGATTCCGACGCGTGGGTCACCGACAACGCGCTGGTCTGCCGCGCGAAAGACCCAGCGGAGACCCGGTTCTGGTATTACGCCCTGCAGACGTGCGGACTCAACGAGCAGCGCAGCGGCTCCGGGCAGCCACTGCTCACCAAGAAGATTCTGCGCGACATCACGATTCGGCCCGTGCCCGCGGCCCGGCGCCGCGGAATCGCCGAACTGCTCGGCGCCCTGGACGACAAGATCGCCGCCAACCGGCGGGTGGTCGCCGCGGCCGAGGCCCTGATGGTGGCCACCGCCGAGTCCGTCGTCGAGCGCGTGCCGCTGTCGGATCTGGCGATCCGGTCGACCGCATTCCTCGAGCCGCGGGATTTCGACGACACCGTGGCGCTCTTCAGCTTTCCGGCGTTCGATCGCGGCGCCACCCCCGAGTTGGTCGCCGGCCGGTCGGTGAGGAGTGGCAAGTATCTGCTGTCGGCCCCCTCTGTGCTGTTCGCGAAGCTCAATCCCGCGACGCCGCGCATCTGGAATGTGGTGTCGGTGCCGCCGGAAATGGCGGTGGCGAGTCCGGAGTTCGTCGTGCTGACGCCCGTCGGCGTCGATACGTCGGCGCTTTGGGCCGCGGCGCGGCAGCCCGCCGTCTCGGCGGCGCTGCAGCAGCGGGTGGCCGGGACGTCCGGCAGCCGCCAGCGGGTTCGCCCGGCGGACCTGCTGGAGGTCCGGGTGCCCGACGTGCGGCGGCTGGCCGACGAAGCGGCGCAGTCGATCACGGATCTGGGCGCCCTGTGTCATGCGCGCCGCGCCGAGTCCCTGCGGCTCGCCGCCTTCCGCGATGGCATGCTGCCGCCGCTCATCTCGGGCGAGGTCGAGATTCAGGGCATCCAGTAGCCGCGGATGCGGTAATACCGGTGCCGGCCCAGCACCGCGTTGGCCGCCTCCAGGCCCGAGAGGACGGCGGCCTCAATGCATCCCGCGTTCATGCCGGAGTCGGTCCAGTCGCCGGCCAGCACCAGGTTGTCGTAGCCGCTTTCGTCGGGCCGCAGCCGGTAGCGTTCGGTACCGGGCACCGACTGCACATAGCGGTCCGACGGGTCGACGTTGGCACTGACGTGCTGGGTGGCCAGGGCCGCGGCGCCGCGTTCGCCGTTGACGCCGCTGAGCAGGTGCCAATCGAAACCCCGCTCGCCGAATGCATTCGGGAAATAGATCTTGATGTTGCTGTCGATGTAGCGCGCGGCGTCCTCGCACACCCGCTGCTGGTGGCGGCGCGCATAGTCGGCGCCGACTTCGGTGGTGGGCCAGGGCGCGTTGAGGGTGCCGCAGAAATAGGCGACGGTGCCGGGCCGGTCGTGCTCCGGCCAGTCCTCGCTCCACAACGTCTGCGGCATCGACGCCCACGTCTCGAACGGGCGCAGATAGGCGCTGATCGTCACCGCCGGCTGTTTCCAGCCCAGCGCCGGTTCGTCCGGGCCGAGCCAGATCTGGAACGCCTGGGTGGCGACGGTGCGCAGCCGCGACGTCATCTCCCGCCACTCGACGCGGTCCTCGATCAGCTCGCCGGCGACCACCGGCAGCATGCCCACCGAAACCGCAAGCACCACATGGTCGAAGTCGACTCCGCGGCGCAGCAGCCGGGTCTCGGCGTCGGAGTGGTCCGACCAGTGGGTCTCCAGCGATCGCCAACCCCCGCGGGGGATGTCGTCGGGCGCCGCCAGTTGGGCGGTCAGCGGCGTGTCCGGGAACACCGGCAGCCCGCGCACCCTGGTCAACGGGTCGTAGTGGTCCACGCCGTCGGCGAGGCAAACCTGCCGGCCCATCGTGATCGCCTCGATCGCCTGGTGCCGATCGTCGAGGTGCAGCCCGTCGAGGCGGTGGAAGAACTCGAACTGAACGCCGCGCTGCCGCAACGCCTGATACAGCGGCGCGATCACGATGTCGCCCATGCCGGCGGTCATCTTCCAGAAGATCGCGCCCTTGTATTCGAACATCGCCAGCGCCGTCAGGTAGATCGCCTGTCCCGCACCGAATGACGGCCGCGCGGGATCGGCGTCCTCGTAGGCGAAGACCAGGTCGTACAGGCCGCGGACCAGCGCGAAATCCAGCACGTCGGGGTGCGCGCCGTGGCGCAGTAGCCACGCGTTGTAGTCCTCGTCGTTGATCGCCCGGAAGCCGCGGGGATCGGTGACCAGGTTGTCGGCGAGGATCCCGCGGATAACCGCGACCATCATCGACAGCAGCAGCCAGGACCGCTTGTGGTCGGGCCGGTGCTCGTAGTCGAGCGCGTCGCGCACCGCATCCACCGCGGCGTCGACCACCCGGGTCAACGTCGGGGTAATTGCGCCCGGCTCGGCCAGCGCGAGCAGCGCGGCGCCCGCCGCGGCGGCGACCGCGTCGATCCATCCCGCGGCGCCCGGCGGGTCGGGCACGGTGGACATGGTGAGCCCGACGGGCGTTGCGCCGCACTGAGATTCGGCGAAGTCTCGCACCAGGGTCACCGCGCGGCGGGTGAACTCGATGACCGTCATCGCCCGTCCGGTGGCGTCCGGCTCGCCGGGCACCCCGTCGTTGCGGGTGAACGTGCCCAGCCACATCAGCCAGTCGCTGCCGAATCGGTCGGCCAGCCCGAGGTTGTCCCCGGGAATCATCGCCTGGTCCCAGGTCTTGATCGGTGCGGTGGGATCCGTTGTTGTCCGGTCGATTTCGGCGTAACACTCGCGGAGCAGCCCGAAGGCGTTCTCGTAGTAGCCCAGCCAGATGTGCAGGCCGTGTTCCTCGATGCGGCCGTGAACGCCCCGGCTGGAGGCGCCCTTTCCGCCCAGGCGCCAGCCCCGCTGGTAGACCGTGATGGACTCGAAGCGGTCCCGCCAGCCGGGCTCGCTCAGCCGCCACGCGGCGCTCAGCCCGGCCATGCCGCCGCCCAGGATGGCGACCTTGCCGCCCGGCCGGCTCACCCGAGCAAGGCCCGCGTTCGATCGAGCTCCGGCCAACCGCTATCGGCCGGAAAGCGGCCGATCACATCCACCAAGGCACTCCGCGCGGAATCGCCGCGTAGCTCGAAATCATCGACCGCGGCCCGCAATTCGAAGATCAACGCCTCCTGCTGCCGGGCCAGGTCGACGGCGGCGCGCAGGTCCGCGGCCTTGGCGGCAGCGTCGTCGGCGGTCTGGGCGCGCAGCCGCAGCAGCTCCGCGCGGTAGAAGTTGACGCCGGTCTCGTCTCCCAATTGCAGTGCGATGTCCAGGCGTTCGCGGGCGTCGCCGGGCCGGCCGGCGGCGATCAGCAGCCGGGCCAGGACCGCGTCGTAGAACGTCACGAAGAGCTTGGCTTCCGCCTGCCGCCAGCTGTCGACGAACATTTGCATCGTGTCGATGTGGGGCCCCAGCGCATTCGGGTCACCGGACGGACCGGCCAGGGCGGACAGCGCGGCGACGGACGCCCGCTGGGTGGCGGCGATCAGCAGCCAGAAATCGAAGCCGTGTCGTTTCGCCTGGCGGTTGAGTTCCCTGACGGTGTCGGCGGCGCGGTCGAGCTGACCGGCCTCGATGCGCATCCACGTTTCGTAGCACTGCATGTACGCATGACTGAACGGCCCCTGCGGGAAGCTGAGTTCGGCCACCCGGGACATGGTTTCGCCAAGTTGTTGCTCGGCCCCGGCGAGCTCGCCCTGCGCGAAGCGCGCCAGCGCGACGTGGGTGTGCATCGACGCGATCGGCTCATTAGGGATGAACCACAACGCCTCGAAATCGGTGAATTGCTCGGGTGACAGCTCCGCGGCGGCCAGTTCGAGCAGCCTGCGTGCGTCACCGAAATCACCTCCGTACCAAGCGATCATGCCGAATGCGGCGTCGTTCAACCGGCGTAACCCGCGGACGGGCGCGGAAGCGCGGCGGTCCAGGGACTCCAACACCCGCCCCGAGCGGCGCAGGTCCCCGCGCGGCAGGTAGTACGCCCACAGCGCGGTCAGCGTCGAGAACAGCTCGGTTTCACGCAGATCCGTGCCCGCGAGGTGCAGGCAGCGCTCGAAGTCCTTTGCGGCTTGCGGGCTCGCGGTTCCTTCGGTTGCCGACGCGAGGAATCCCCGGCTCAGGCGCAGCCGGATCTCGCGTCGGTCGCGCGCCGGCCCGGCCGGCAGCTGGTCGATCTGGGCGAGGGCGCGGGTGAAGCAGGCGCGGGCCTCCTCGAGTGCGCCGCGGCGGCGCGCGTCCTGAGCGGCCTGCTGGTGGGCGTCCGCCGCACCGTCGAATTGCTCGGCCTGCTCATAGTGCAGCGCGACCAGGTGCCAGTCGGGATCCGAGGCGTCCACGAGCGCGCCGGCCACCCGGCTGTGCAGCGTCCGCCGCACGCTGGGCGGGGGCAGCTCGTAGGCGACCTCGCGGAGCAGCTCGTGGCGGAAGCGCCAGCTGTCAGCTCCCGTCGGCTCGAAGACGCGCACGGCTTCGAGCTGGCGAATGGCGTCACCGAGGTCGGACTCACCCATGTCGAGGACGCTGCGCAGCATGTCCTGGTCGAAGTTCCGGCCGATGGTGGCCGCGGCCTCCACCACCTGAATCGTGTTTTCACTTGCCCGAAGCCGCGCGAACAACGGCTCGTAGAGCGCGTCGGGGACGCGAGCCCAGCGCGCTTCGTCAGTCGGCTGGTCCCTGGTCTTGGTGACAACCTCCTCGAGGTAGAGCGGCACCCCGTCGCAGCGACGCGCCACCTCGGCCCGCTGGTTGGCCGACAGCGTGGGGGCCAGGGCGGTGATCAGTTCCTCCGCTTGTCGGGACGTCAGCGGCGCGAGCTCGAGAACGTCCAGTCCGGCGCCGTTGCGCAGCGCAATCCCATCGCGAGCGGTAATAACGACGAGCAGGCGCCCGCTATCCGTGCCGAGAAGGGCGGCGACGACGTCCAGCGTCGAGGCGTCGAACCACTGCAGGTCCTCGGCCAACACCACTGCCGGCCCGCTGCCCACGCAGGTCAGCAGATAACTTACGACGGCATCATTGATCTGCTGGTAGAGCCGGGTGCCTTCGGCGCGCACCGGTTCATAGCCGTCGGCGATGCCCAGCACCGGTGCCAGCAGTGGGACCGCGGTCTGCGGCTCGAGTCCGCGGGCCCGCACCTCGTCCTGCAGCAGCCGCAACCGGTCGGCCGGTTCGGTGGTTCGTTCGAAGCCGCAGCGCTGCTCCAGCAGGGCCCGAATCGGATAGAGGCCCGCGTCGGTGTGAAACGGCGAGCCGATCAGCGCCAGCACCGGGTTGCCGGACTCTTCGGCTAAGTCGGCTGCCGCCGTGGCCAATCGGCTCTTGCCGATGCCGGCCTCGCCGACGAAGCCGACGCCCGGCGTGGTCAGGGTGCCGCTTTCGGCCAGGGCCCAACTTCTGCGCAGGTGCTCGACCTCGCGATCGCGGCCGATCAGCGGGCCGAGCGGGGTCCGCTTCGGGCTGACCCGTTCGCCGAGGACTTCGTAGTGGTCGACGGGTGTGTCGACGCCCTTGACCGGCTGGGGCGGCCGCATGTCGAGGTCGAAGTAGTCGCGCACCAACGGCGCGATCGCGCCGGAGACGACCACCGAACCCGGCGGTGCCAGTCCGGAAACCCGGGAGGCGAGGTTGGCGCCCAGCCCATACACGTCGTCCTGCGCGACGTCGAGATAGACCAGGCCGCGGTGCACCCCGACGCGCACCGAGATGTCGAAGCCGAATCGGGATCGGACCCGTTCACTGAGCATGGCCACGTCACGGGTGATGTCCAGGCCCGCCTGCACCGCTCGCCGCACGTCGTTCTCGTGCGCCCTGGGGTGGCCGAACACGGCGAGCAGCCCGTCGCCCTTGGTGGAGAACACGTGGCCCTCGTAGCGGTCCACGATGGCGTTGACCCGCTGGCGGTAGCGGCCGATGACCGTGCGGTAGATCTCCGGCTCTATCCGGGTGGACAGCGCCGTGGAATCGACGATGTCAGCGAAAAGGATTGTCATGCGCCGCAATTCGCCACTACCCGCCGCCGGTGCGGCCAGCAGGTCCTCGGCGTCCTGGTTGGCGCCGTCCACGGCCAGCACCCGCTCGGCAAGCGCACTGGCGGTCGTGCGGTCACCGCGGTTGATTGCCTCGATGGCGCGGTCAAGCAGCTCGTCGATGGTCGGCGGACGGCTTGGAGTGCTCACAGGTCGACGATGACGTCCATCTCGACGGAAGCGGCGGCGGGGGAGGGGCCGGTCTGCTTGGCGTCCAGCCGAACGCGGCCGCGATACGTGCCGCTGCACAGGTCGGGCCAGCTGGTGCCGAGCCGGAATCGGCGGCCGTACACCGGCAGGAACGCCGGAACGAACACGACCAACTTGTCCGGGATCCGGCAGGACGGCGTGCCGTCCAGGACGAAGGAGCTGGCGACCGAAATCGTTCGCTCACACTGGTTGTCGGGCTCGACCGTGATGAAGTCGGAGAGGTCGATGTCTTCGTATGACGGCAGGCACGGGGTGGGCACGTCGAGGGCCGCCTTGAGGAACAGGTTGACCAGCTGCTGCGTCGACTTGGCCCATTGCTCGAAGCTGAAGCTGCCCTTGCTGATCTGCTCGTTGGCCTGCAGCACGATCGCGCCCGTCTGTTGGACGAGGCCGCGCGTCGAATCGGCGCACTGGGTGATGTACGTCGTGGGGTTGGGCGTCATGGGATTGGGCGTGGGAGAGCTCATGGGTGGCCGCCTTGGTCTGAGTTGCGCAGTCGATGCAGGTAGCGCCAGGGATCGGTCGCAAGCCGCGCCGCCACGTCCGCGCTGAAGTTGATCGACTCGGCGATCGGCACCGTGCCCGATGCCCATTTGGCGGCGATGACTTCGCTCTTCTTGGACATGTCGGTGATGTAGTCGTTGAGCATGTCGACCGCCAGCGCCACCGCGCGCCGACTGGGGTCGTCGGGCGCCGAATCCACGGGCGGCGGCTCCTGGGGCGGCGACTCCCCGGGAGACGGATCCTCGGGCGGCGGATCCTTCTGCGCGCCCTTCGCTTTCGCCGCCGGCGGCTTCGACGGCTTCCAGTCCTCCCAGTCGGATTTGCCGTGCGGGCCCTTGCCGCCGGGAGGGCGCTTCGCGACGCCGCCGAGCAACATCTGCACGCCCTGGTCGCCGTAACCCATCACGCAGGCGAAGATCGACGCCGGAACGAAGGCTAAATACCGGAATCCGGCGATCTTCCTGGTGCGCACCCGCACGCCGCTCACGGCTGGATCGCCGGAGGTGGAGGTCATCCTGATGTAGCCCTCGTCGACCACCATTCGGCCGTCGCCCTTGGCGCTCGCCAGCGGTTTGTCGTCCAGCGCGTAGTCCAACCACGCCGACGGTTCGGGCAGAGTCTCGCCCGCGGTCGGCCCTTTCCAGTACTTCAACGGGGTCACCATTTGCGGGGTCCCGGCCATCACGCACGTCGTGCTGACGTGTTCCAACACCCGGCTCCACCCGTCGCCACGGACGGCGTGCTTGTCCATCCTGCAGAAGAACGGCAGACATCTGTGCCAGTTCAGCGGATCGACGACGCTCTTCAACTGGTCGAGCGACACGTCCTTGCTCGAGAACTCGGTGGTGAGCACGACGCAGAGGTGACCCCGCACCCACTTCGCCTTGACCTGACACAGGGGGACGACCGCCACGTCTCGGGTGACCAGACCCTGGTCCGCCGCTTCCAGCACCAGCGCCGACCAATCGTCGCGCCGGCGGAACCCGCGCTGCAGCAGTCTCAGTAGCTCGTCGGCCGGGGGGCCGCCGTGGTCCGGGGGCCCGTCGTCCCAGGCGCCGTCGTCGTCGGGGGCGCCATCGTCGTCGGCGACCCCGCCGTCGTCGGCGGAGAAGTCGCTCACTGACGCGGTCTGCATCTCCTGAAAAGGCGCCGCCAGCGCAAGAGTGGCGGCAAACCGGTCGTGCCACACCTCCGGCTGGTAGTAGCTCGGCAGGTGGCTGAGCGCCCCGATGGCATACGCCATGCGTGACAGCTGCACGCTGGTCAGCACCTCGGACGGATTCTCTTCCCCCCGCGTGCGGTGGCCTTGCAGCGACGTCAGCGCCTCATCCAGATCCGGGGGGTCCGACGGCATCAGGCCGGGCGCGAGGTAGGCCGGGTCTGCCAGGAAGCCGAGTAGCTGGGCGTACCAGTCTGCGTTTGCCCCGGTGCTGCCGGGAAGGAAGCGCTCGACGGTGGCTTCGACGTCCGGATCGCCGGAGTTGGTGACGGCCTGGTCGAGTGCGCCGTAAAGCGCCAGAAGAGATTCAGCGGTCGTCGCCATTGTGCCCTCTCCCTGATCGCCCAGGTAGCATACCGCCGCGACGATCGATCCATACGGCCCTCACGCTGAATGCACAGGAAAAGCGCTGATTTGCCAGCGCCATTCCGCGGACATTCCGCGATCTAGCATAGTTAACTACTCGCTAAATGCGGCGAAGTTTCCGTGGGAGGCAGCGGTGACAGATCGGGGCGTCGGCGGCGACGGCAGCATCGACGATCTGCCGTGGGCGTCGGTTTTCGATCCGGCCGCAAATGCCCGGGCGCTCAGCGCAATTCAGGCCGAGGGGTTTCGGGCGGCCAGCCGCATCGTCGATCGGTTCGCGCGGGCGGTGCAGCCGGACGCCTCCGA
Source organism: Mycobacterium sp. NGS68 (assembly GCF_059812195.1). NCBI lineage: Bacteria > Bacillati > Actinomycetota > Actinomycetes > Mycobacteriales > Mycobacteriaceae > Mycobacterium > Mycobacterium sp. NGS68. The sequence goes on from NZ_JCALCE010000012.1 coordinate 73,227, forward strand.
CGGCCCCGCCGGCCCGGCTGCCAACGGCCATGCGGCAGTGGAAACTAACGGTGAAGTCAATAGCAATCGCAGTGTGCAAGAGTTCGAGCGGCTGACACGGGCGTGGTGGTCGACGTTCGGGCAATTTCTGCTCCGGTCGCTGCCGTCCACCGCGCCGCAGGGCAGCCCGGTCAGCGTCGACGTGCACGCCCCCGACCCGAAGGGCGGCGTGAATCTTGATGCCGCCGTAGGGGGATCGGCGAGCGCGGAGGTATGGCTGCACAACCGGGGAGCCGACGACCGCGCGGACGTCCGCCTGCAGTGCAGCGATCTGCTCAGCCACGAGGGCGACGTGATCGGCGCGGACGCGGTGCTGATCGACACTCCGGTCGTGCCGATGCCGCGGCGGTCCAGTCGCGGGGTGGTGGTCGGCGTCGACCTGGCGCCCGACGTGCGGCCCGGCGTGTACCGCGGCACTCTACTGGCGGGCGGTCACCCCGACCTGTGGTTGCCCGTGACGCTTACCGTGCGGCTGCCCGAGACATGACCAGCACCGCCGACCGCGACCGGGTGGTGACCGGGGTCGACGAGCGGCTGCGCGAGGTCGCCAAGCTGGTCCGTCGGGCGATGCTGGACGCCCTGCCCGACGGCGAGCCGAGCCAATGGCTCTACGCGCCGATGCGCGAATACCCGTCGCGGCCGGGCAAGGCGCTGCGGCCCGCGCTGTGCCTGTCCGCCGGCCGCGCGTTCGGCGCGGACTCGGACGAACTGCTGGGCCTGGCCGTCGCGATCGAGATGTTGCACAACGCCTTCCTGGTGCACGACGACATCGTCGACGGCAGCGAAATGCGCCGTGGCAGGCCGACTCTGGCGGCGTCGCACGGCATGGCCGCGGCCCTCAACGCCGGCGATGCGCTGGCGGTCGTGGCCGGGCAGGTGCTGCGTCGGGCGACCCGACGGCTGGACCGCGACCTCGCCGAGCTGGTGTGGGCCGAGTTCGACACGATGGCCATGCGCACCCTCGAAGGGCAGGCGGTGGAGGTCGGCTGGCAGCTCGACAATGTCGAGGACCTCGGGCCCGAGGACTACCTGCACCTGATCATGCACAAGACCTGCTGGTACACCACGATTCACCCGCTGCGGGTCGGTGCGATGGTGGGTTCGCGCGGCACCGCGGAGCTAGGTCCGTTGGTGCGGTTCGGGTTTCACTTCGGCGCGGCGTTTCAGATCCGTGACGATCTGCTGAATCTTGTGGGTGACGAACGGGTTTACGGCAAGGAAATCCTGGGCGACCTCTACGAGGGCAAGCGGACGCTGCCGCTGATCCACCTGCATTCCGTCGCGCAGGGCTCGGACCGCGAGCTGGTGGGGGACTACCTGCGCCGCGGGCGGGCGGAACGCTCCGCCGAGTTGGTCCACCGGGTGCGCGCGCTGATGGACCGCTACGGCAGCATCGACTTCGCCACCGAATACGCCGAGGGAATTCTGTTGGTCGCCGAGGAGTATTTCGAACACGCCTTCGCCGGCGCCCGGCCCGGACCCGACCTTGACTTCCTGCGGGCGCTGGTGCCCTACGTGTGGGCGCGCTGGCGCTGAGTGGTGCCGGTGATCGCCTGCAGGACTCCGCCGAGTTCGCGGGCGGGATCCTCAGGCAGGTGTTCGGCGCGCCATCCGACGAAGCCGTCCGGCCGCACCAGCAGGGCGCCGTCGGGTTCCAGGCCCGTCGCCGTCGGCCAGGAGACCGCATGAACCGTGACCGGCGGCCCGCCGCGTGACATCGAGAGTTGTTCCGCCGCTTGCGACCAGCCGCCGGTGGTGTCGCCGGTGAAGATGCTGAATCCGGGTCCGAGCAGGTCCAGTGTGGAAACACGTTCGCCGCGGCGGGGGAGCCACACGTGGGGCAGCCTCGTTCCGGGTTGTCCGCGCAACTCGTCGACCAGTGCAATGTCGTCGCACGGCACCGCGGGAGTGTCGGTGATTACGGCCGCGGAGCGGTACTGGTAGCCGGTGAGCAGCGAAAACATGGAGCACTCCTCCTCGGCGGGCAGCATGGCGGGCTGGTCCGTAGTCAGCAGCTTCAGCGTCGGTCCGGTGAGCGACTGTCGGGCGCTGAACCGCCCGACCGGGTGCCGTTCGGCGTGGTACGTGCCGAGCAGTCGCGGCTCGGCCCAGCCCTGCAGCACGGCGGCCAGTTTCCAGGCCAGGTTGTCGGCGCTTTGGATCGCGGCGTTGGCGCCGCCGGCCTTCAAGGGCGGCATGGCGTGTGCCGAGTCGCCGACGAGAAAGACCCGCCCGCAGTCAAACCGCTCAGCGACCCGCTCGTGCGGTTGCCACGGCGTAATGTCCAGAATCTCGACCGCGACGGATTTCCCGATCCCGCTGAGGATCAGCTCCCGGCACCGCTCGGGAGTGAACCCTGCGGCCGTCTCTCCCCGCTGCGGGAAATAGCTCGTGAGGAACATGCCGAGGTCGTCGTCGGCGGCCAGGAAGATTCCGTCGACGTCGGCGTTGCGCACCTGCACCGCGGCCCCGTCGCCCAATGTGGGGATCAGCGTGCGCCAGGGGGCGCGGAAGTACACGAAGACGAAATACATCGGCAGCTCACCGTGGCCGGTGGTGGCGATGCCGAGGTCGGTGCGGATGCGGCTGTGCACGCCGTCGGCGGCCACCAGGTAGTCGGCGTGAACCTCGTCGGTGGTCCCCGTGTCGAGGTCGCGCACGTGCGCCCGGACGCCGTCCCCGTCGTGGGTGAACGACGTCAATTCGACGCCGTAGCGGGCCTGGCTGCCTTGACTTCGCAGGTAGCGCAACAGGATTGGTTCGAGTCGGCTCTGCGGACAGTATTGGACCGGTGGTTCCGGGCTCAACTCGGACAGGCCGCCGAAGAGCCCTTCGATGTCCAGGGCCGGTTGTTCCTCGTCGCTGCTGACGGTGGGCTTCACCACCATGTCCGAGACGCCGTCGGCCACGGCGTGGACCTGGTCTGCCAGGCCCAGCCCGCGCAGGATCTCCAGGCTGCGAAAGCTCAGGTTGCGCGCCTTCGGGTAGCGGAAGATCTCCCGACGCTTCTCCACCACGAGCGACGTCACCCCGTACTTGGCCAGCAGCGCCGAGGTTGCGACGCCCGCGGCGCCCGCGCCGACGATCAGGACCGGCACTCGCAGCATTGCCATATCGACCCTCCTACGGTGAACGGAACCAATAAGTTCCGATTACCAAGGTTCCACGATGGCGGTCGGGGTGCAACATCTGAGGTGGGTTATGTGGGGCCGGCGGACGCCAGCGGCAGGACCACGTCGTCCAGCACGCGCCGCACGAAGAGGGCGTCGAGCGGCCGGCCCGTGATGATCCGCACGAGATTGAGGCCGACGATGGCGTCGGGGACGAGGGTGAGATCACGGTCGGCCGGGATCTCGCCGCGTCGCCGCGCCTGGTCCAGCACCGAACCCATGATGCGGCGTGGCGTGCTGAGCACGAGGTCGTCGATGGCCGCCGCCAGCACCCGGTCATGCATGGCCGCCGTGGCCACGCCGGCGATCACTTTCATCGTGTCGATGTCCGCTTCGCTGTAGCCCGGCACCGCCGCGACCAGCGCATCGAGGTCGCCGCGCAGCGAGCCGGTGTCGGGTGGTTGCACCGGCCCGTGCCGGCGCCGCCAGTGGGCGATCGCCTCGGCCACCACGACGGCCTTCGACGACCACCGCCGATAGATTGCGGCCTTGCCAACCCCGGCGCGCGAGGCGACGTCGTCCATGGTGAAGCGGTCGTAGCCCAGGTCCGCGACGACAGCGAGCGCGGCTTCCAGGATGGCGTCATCCAGCGACGCGTCCCAGCGTCCCGCGCGGCGTTTGGGCTGTCGGCGTCCCGGAGCCGCCTTCGGGCGGGCGCTGCTGCCATCGGAAGCCATCGCGGCGCATCCTCGCGTATAGGGGAACTAAGTAGTTCCGTGTCAGTGTAGCGGGATAGGGTGATCGCCGTGGCCGAGACCGCGCCGCTGCGCGTGCAACTGATCGCCAAGACCGAGTTCCTGGCGCCGCCCGACGTGCCGTGGACCACCGACGGCATCGACGAACTAGGCGGGTCGGCGCTGGTCGAGTTCGCCGGGCGGGCCTGCTATCAGAGCTGGTCCAAGCCGAATCCCCGGACCGCGACCAACGCCGACTACATCAAGCACATCATCGACGTCGGGCATTTCTCGGTGCTCGAGCACGCCAGCGTGTCGTTCTACATCACCGGCATCTCGCGCTCCTGCACGCACGAGCTGATCCGGCACCGGCATTTCTCCTATTCGCAGCTGTCACAGCGCTACGTCCCCGAGAAGGACTCGCGGGTGGTGGTGCCGCCGGGGCTCGAGGACGACCCCGAGCTGCGCGAGATCCTGACCGCCGCCGCCGACGCCAGCCGCGCCGCCTACACCGAGCTGCTGACCAGGCTGGAAGCCAAGTTCGCCGATCAGCCGAATGCGATATTGCGTCGCAAGCAGGCCCGTCAGGCCGCGCGTGCGGTGCTGCCCAACGCGACCGAAACCCGCATCGTCGTGACCGGCAACTACCGGGCCTGGCGGCATTTCATCGCCATGCGGGCCAGTGAGCACGCCGACGTGGAAATCCGCCGGCTGGCCATCGAGTGCCTGCGCCGGCTCGTCGACGTCGCGCCCGCGGTGTTCGCCGACTTCGAGGTGTCGACTCTGGCCGACGGCACCGAGGTCGCCACCAGCCCGCTCGCCACGGAAGCATGAGGTAAACCGCTTGGCGACGGCAGGTAATCTTGGCTCCGTGAGCACCGTCGGATTCGACGCCCCAGCGCGCCTGGGAACACTGCTGACCGCCATGGTGACGCCGTTGGGCGCCGACGGGTCCCTCGACGCCGTCGCCGCGGCGCGGCTGGCCAACCACCTGGTGGACCAGGGCTGCGACGGCCTGGTGCTCTCGGGCACCACCGGCGAGTCGCCCACCACCACCGACGACGAGAAGCGCGAGCTGCTGCGGGTGGTGCTGGAAGCGGTGGGGGACCGGGCGCGCATCATCGCCGGCGCGGGCACCTACGACACCGCGCACAGCATCAAGCTGGCCAAGGCCGCCGCGGCCGAGGGTGCGCACGGGCTGCTGGTGGTGACGCCGTACTACTCGCGGCCGCCGCAGCGCGGGCTGAAGGCGCATTTCACCGCCGTCGCCGACGCGACCGACCTGCCCGTCGTGCTCTACGACATCCCGCCGCGGTCGATCGTGCCGATCGAGCCCGACACCCTGCGCGCGCTGGCGGCGCATCCCAACATCGTCGGGGTGAAGGACGCCAAGGCCGACCTGCACAGCGGGGGGCAGATCATCGCCGAGACCGGGCTGGCCTACTACTCCGGTGACGACGCGCTGAACCTGCCCTGGCTGGCCATGGGCGCGGTCGGTTTCATCAGCGTGATCTCCCATCTGGCCGCGGGCCAGCTGCGAGAGCTGTTGTCCGCCTTCGCTTCCGGCGACATCGCCACCGCCCGCAAGATCAATGTGGCGCTGGCGCCGCTGTGCAACGCGATGAGCCGGCTGGGCGGCGTGACGCTGTCCAAGGCGGGCCTGCGGTTGCAGGGTTTCGACGCCGGCGATCCCCGGCTCCCGCAGGTGGCCGCGACCGCCGAGCAGATCGACGCCCTGGCCGCCGACATGCGCGCGGCCTCGGTGCTGCGGTGAGTCGACGGGTGCGCCGCGCGTGAACGAGGAACTCGCCCCCCCAGGCCCGCTGGCCTCGGGTGGGCTGCGGGTCACCGCGCTGGGCGGCATCAGCGAAATCGGCCGCAACATGACGGTTTTCGAGCACCTGGGTCGGCTGCTGATCATCGACTGCGGGGTGATGTTTCCCACCCACGACGAGCCGGGCGTCGACCTGATCCTGCCCGATCTGCGCCACATCGAGGACCGGCTGGAAGACATCGAGGCGCTGGTGTTGACCCACGCGCACGAGGACCACATCGGGGCCATCCCGTTCCTGCTGAAGCTGCGGCCCGACATCCCCGTCGTCGGCTCCAAGTTCACCCTGGCGCTGGTCGCCGCCAAGTGCCGCGAGCACCGCATCAAACCGGTGTTCGTCGAGGTCAAGGAGGGGCAGAGCAGCCGCCACGGCGTGTTCGAGTGTGAGTACTTCGCCGTCAACCACTCCATCCCGGACGCGCTGGCGATCGCCGTCTACACCGGCGCGGGAACGGTTCTGCACACCGGCGACATCAAGCTCGACCAACTGCCGCTGGACGGCCGCCCCACCGACCTGCCCGGCATGTCGCGGCTGGGCGACGCGGGTGTGGACCTGTTCCTGTGCGATTCGACGAATGCCGAGCACCCCGGCGTCGGCCCGTCGGAAAGCGAAATCGGGCCGACGCTGCACCGGCTGATCCGCGGGGCCGACGGCCGCGTCATCGTGGCGTGCTTCGCCTCCAACGTCGACCGGGTGCAGCAGATCATCGACGCCGCAGTGGCATTGGGCCGGCGGGTGTCGTTCGTCGGCCGGTCGATGGTGCGCAACATGGGCATCGCGCGGGAGCTGGGCTTCTTGCGGGTGGACGAATCCGACCTGATCGACATCGCCGCCGCCGAGCTGATGGCTCCCGAGCAGGTGGTGCTGGTCACCACCGGCACCCAGGGCGAGCCGATGGCGGCGTTGTCGCGGATGTCGCGCGGCGAACATCGCAGCATCACGCTGACCGCGGGCGACCTCATCATCCTGTCGTCGTCGCTGATCCCCGGCAACGAGGAGGCGGTGTTCGGCGTCATCGACTCGCTGTCCAAGATCGGGGCCCGAGTGGTCACCAACGCGCAAGCGCGGGTGCATGTTTCGGGCCACGCCTACGCTGGCGAGCTGTTGTTCCTGTACAACGGGGTGCGGCCGCGGCACGTCATGCCAGTGCACGGCACCTGGCGGATGTTGCGGGCCAACGCCAAGCTGGCGGCCAGCACCGGGGTGTCGCCGGAGGCGATTGTGTTGGCGGAGAACGGCGTCAGCGTGGACCTGGTGGCCGGCAAGGCGTCGATCGCCGGTGCGGTGCCGGTGGGCAATATGTTCGTCGACGGTCTGATCACCGGCGACGTCGGCGACATCACCCTGGGCGAGCGGCTCATCCTGTCGTCGGGTTTCGTCGCCGTGACCGTGGTGGTCACGCGGGGCACCGGCCGTCCCGCCGCGCCGCCGGTGCTGCACTCACGGGGCTTCTCCGAAGATCCCAAGGCGCTGGAACCCGCGGTGCGCAAGGTCGAGGCGGAGTTGGAACAGCTGGCCGCGGCCAACGTCACCGACCCGGTGCGGATCGCGCAGGGGGTGCGGCGCACCGTCGGCAAGTGGGTGGGCGAGACCTACCGCCGGCAGCCGATGATCGTTCCGACGGTCATCGAAGTGTGACGAGCGCCCGCGCGGCTAGGTTTTTTCCGCCAAGGCAGACCACTCGACCTCCGACGTCGCCAGCTTTCGGCCCGCGGGCCGGACGTAGCGTTGCTGAAGCTCCTCGGGCCCGGCCTGTTCCAGCAGCCGCCAACCGTATTCGGCGAGAAAGTCCGACACCTGCTCGGGCGCTAACCCGAAGTGCCACAACTTCCTGCGCTTGCGCACGGACCGGTACAGCATGCGGGTGCCGTATCGGTTCGTGCCGTCGATGAAGTCGCGCCGCACATAGCTGAACACCAGGCGGCTGCCCGGGGCCGTGGGCCGCAACCCTTCCAGCGTCGCCCGGACGGCGTCCTCGGTGAGGTATTGGGTCACGCCCTCCCAGATGAGGAAGACGCGGTAGTCGGTGTGGTAGCCGTGCTCGGCAAGGGCGGTGAGCAGGTCGTCGTGCTCGAAGTCCAACGCCACCAGCCGAACCGACAGCGGGAGGTCGCCCAGCACCCGTCGTACCGTCTTCGCTTTGCGGGCGATGTTGACGGGCAGGTCCACCTCGAAGACCGGCTTGCGAATCCGCCGCGTCAACCGGTAGGCGCGGGTATCGAGGCCGGCGCCCAGAATCACGACTGCATCGATGTCGTCGAGCGCCTCGGCGAGCTTGTCACCGATGAAGCGCTTGCGGCAGGCCAGATTCGCCCACAGCCCGCGACCGGTCCACTCCGAGGTGCGGATCAGCGCGCGCCGCACACCCGCCCACTGGGTGGTGGCGACGAGCAGTCGCATCGGTATCGGCAGAAACAGTTCCGCGAGGTCGTCCTCGACCAGCCGGTGGTCCGGCGGCTCGTTCTGTTCGACGGCGGTCAGCACCATCGGGCCGAAGGCGGTTCGGGCGGCGGGATTCTTGGACATCGCCGCCTACCGCTTGTTCACCGAGCCCGCATCGACCGGCAATGTGACGCCGGTGATGTAGCGGGCCTGGTCGGACACCAGCCACGCCACGGCGTTGGCGATGTCGTCGGCTTGCAGGATCTGGATCGGCAGCGCGTTGCTCATGCCGGGCGCCCGGCCGGTCTGGGTGACCATGTCGGCCAGCCACTGCCGGGTGAACTCGTTGTTGAGCATCGGCGTGTCGACCCCGGAGGGGTGCACCGAGTTGACCCGGATACTGTGCTGAGCAAGCAGATTGGCGTATAGCCGCATCAACCCGACCAGCCCGTGCTTGGCGGCGGTGTAGCCGATGGAGCCGGCGTCCGCGCTGCCGACGCCCGCCAGCCCCGCGGCGGAGCTGATCAGCACGATCGACCCTCCGGTGCCCTGCGCGATCATCGCGGGCACCGCGACGTCCACGGTGTGGTAGGCGCCGGTGAGGTTGACGGCGATGACGTCGTGCCACGCGTCGGCCGACGCCATGGGCGCGATTCCGGCGTTGGCGACAACGATGTCGAGCCGGCCGAACTCGTCGAGACCCGCCTGCAATGCGGCGGCCAGCGCCGCGCGGTCACGGACGTCGGCCTGTCTGGCCACGCAGCGGGCGCCGGTCTCCTCGACGAGCTTGGCGGTAGCCGCCAGGTCCTCCCGGGTGCCCAGCGGGTAGGGCACGCTGGCGATCTGGTCACACAGGTCGACGGCGATCACGTCGGCGCCGTCGGACGCCAGCCGGACCGCGTAGGCCCGGCCCTGGCCGCGCGCGGCCCCGGTGATGAAGGCCGTCTTGCCTTCCAGCGGCCGGGCCATCAGGCGCGGATTTGACCCTTGTCCGTGTCGCCGGCCGGAACGGGCTGCAGCAGCTTGATATCCGGCGCCCCGGCCAGGTGTTCGCCGGCGGCGCCGAACATCTTGGCGACCGCGGGCGCGCCGCTGTGGGTCTTCAGCGCCTCCTCGTCGGCCCACTGCTCGACGAAGACGAAGGTCTCGCCGGACTGGTGCAGCGAGTACAGCTGACAGCCGGGCTCGCCGTGCACCTCTTCGACCGCGGTGGTGAAGATGTCGCGGGCGGCGTCGACCGATTCGGGCTTGACGGTCAGGGTGGCGACGACAACGACGGGCATGCGGGGGCCTCCTGAAGCGGCGGGAGGTGACTTTTGTCACCGCTCGCCACCCTACCCAGCGGTCCCGACAGGCAGACGGGCGCAGGTGTCCGTTACGGGTGTGGCGGGTGGTGCATATGTGGCAAATGCGACTAGGCTGGCCCCCATGGCTAGCAAGACCGTCGCCCGCTCCGGAACCCGAACGAGCAGGTCAGGGGCCGCTTCGCGGGGTTCGGGCCGAAGCACGCGAGCTACGGCACCCCGCAAGCGCGCGACCAGCGCGAAGAAGCCGGCGAGACCGCCCGCGCGGCGACGGAATCGGTCCATGCTGGTGGCCACCGGGCTGACCTGCGGTCGGGCCGCGCGCGCGGCGTGGCTGATGGCGGCCAAGGGCACCGGCAGTGCCGCGCGCTCGATCGGCCGGGCCCGAGACATCGAACCTGGACATCGCCGGGACGGAATCGCGCTGGTGCTGCTGGGCCTGGCCGTCGTCGTCGCCGCGAGCTCGTGGTTCGACGCCGCGCGGCCGGTCGGCGCGTTTGTGGACATGGCGCTGCGGACGTTCGTCGGCGCGGCCGTCGTGCTGCTTCCCTTGGTCGCCGCAACCATCGGGATCGTACTGATGCGGACCGAGCCCAATCCCGACGCGCGGCCGCGGCTGATCCTCGGTTCCAGCCTGATCGCGCTGTCGGTGTTGGGCCTGTGCCACCTGTGGGCGGGTTCGCCGCAGGACCCGGCGTCGCGCCAGCGCGCGGCCGGCTTCATCGGATTCGCCATTGGCGGGCCGCTGTCGGACGGGCTGACGGCCTGGATCGCGGCGCCGCTGCTGTTCATCGGCGCACTGTTCGGGGTGCTGCTGCTGACCGGGACGACGATCCGCGAGGTGCCCGACGCGGTGCGCGCGATGTTCGGCACGCGGCTGTTCCAGCGCGACGACGAGGACGAGGGCGACGACGAGGGCTACGACGAGAACGAGGAAGACGTCGAGGACGGCCCCCGCGAGGACTTCTCCGACGGCTACTACGACGAATCCCTGGACGACGAGCCGAAGGCGTGGCCGTCGGCCAACATGCTGGACGTGGCGGGCGAGGACGACGCCCCGACGGTCCCCGAGCCCGTGCTCGAGGCCGAACCGGCGCCGGCTCCCGCCCGCCGACGCGCCAAGAAGCAGGCCGCCCGGGCGGCGGATGTCGCTGGGGGCCTCTACGCACTGCCGTCGCTGGACCTGCTGGTGGCCGGCGACCCGCCGAAGAAGCGCAGCGCCGCCAACACCCACATGGCCGGCGCCATCGGCGACGTGCTCACCCAGTTCAAAGTCGACGCCGCCGTTACCGGCTGCACCCGCGGGCCGACGGTCACCCGGTACGAGGTCTCGCTCGGGCCCGGCGTCAAGGTCGAGAAGATCACCGCGCTGCAGAAGAACATCGCCTACGCCGTGGCCACCGAGAGCGTGCGCATGCTGGCGCCGATCCCCGGCAAGTCCGCCGTCGGCATCGAGGTACCCAACACCGACCGGGAAATGGTCCGGCTGGCCGACGTGCTCACCGCGCCGTCGACCCGCCGCGACGACCATCCGCTGGTGATCGGGCTGGGCAAGGACATCGAGGGCGACTTCATCTCGGCCAACCTGGCCAAGATGCCGCATCTGCTGGTCGCCGGCTCCACGGGGTCGGGAAAGTCCAGTTTCGTGAACTCCATGCTGGTGTCGCTGCTGACCCGGGCCACCCCGGAGGAGGTCAGGATGATCCTGATCGACCCGAAGATGGTGGAACTCACGCCGTACGAAGGCATTCCGCACCTGATCACGCCGATCATCACGCAGCCCAAGAAGGCCGCCGCCGCGCTGGCGTGGCTCGTCGAGGAGATGGAGCAGCGCTACCAGGACATGCAGGCGTCGCGGGTGCGCCACATCGACGACTTCAACGCGAAGGTGCGGTCCGGCGCCATCACCACGCCGCTGGGCAGCCAGCGAGAATACCGGCCGTATCCGTATGTGCTGGCGATCGTCGACGAGCTGGCCGACCTGATGATGACCGCGCCGCGCGACGTCGAGGACGCCATCGTGCGGATCACCCAGAAGGCCCGCGCCGCCGGCATCCACCTGGTGCTGGCGACCCAGCGCCCGTCGGTCGACGTGGTGACCGGGCTGATCAAGACCAACGTGCCGTCGCGGCTGGCGTTCGCGACGTCGTCACTGACCGACAGCCGGGTGATCCTGGACCAGGCCGGGGCGGAAAAGCTGATCGGCATGGGCGACGGCCTGTTCCTGCCGATGGGGGCGAGCAAGCCGGTCCGGCTGCAGGGCGCCTTCATCAGCGACGAGGAGATCCAGGCCGTCGTCGCCGCCTGCAAGGACCAGGCCGAGCCCGAGTACACCGACGGCGTCACCACCGCCAAGCCCACCGGCGAGCGGGCCGACGTCGACCCGGACATCGGCGACGACATGGACGTGTTCCTGCAGGCCGTCGAGCTGGTGGTGTCCAGCCAGTTCGGTTCCACGTCGATGCTGCAGCGCAAGCTGCGGGTGGGCTTCGCCAAGGCGGGCCGGCTGATGGACCTGATGGAGACCCGCGGGATCGTCGGGCCGTCGGAGGGGTCCAAAGCCCGCGAGGTGTTGATCAAGCCCGACGAGCTGGCCGGGACGCTGGCGTTGATTCGCGGCGGCGCCAACGCCGACGGGGGCGACGCGGACTAAAGCACCAGCAGCATCCGGGAGTTGCCCAGGATGTTCGGTTTGACGTAGCTCAGATCCAGGAATTCGGCCACACCGAGGTCGTAGGAGCGGCACATCTCCTCGAACACCTCCGCGGTCACCGGCGTGCCCTCGATCTCGGTGAACCCGTGTCGGCCGAAGAACTCGGTCTCGAAGGTCAGCACGAACAGGCGCTGCAGTTCCAGCTCGCGGGCGACCTCCAGCAGCCGCTGCACGATGGCGTGGCCGATTCCATGGCCGGTCAGCGCGGGATCGACCGCCACCGTGCGGATTTCGCCGAGGTCGGACCACAACACGTGCAGCGCACCGCAACCGACCACTTTTCGTTGTTGGGGGTCCTCGGGATAGGGGTGTTCGGCCACCCAGAACTCCTGGACCGACTCGTACAGCGTCACGAGGTTTTTCTCCAGCAGGATCCTGCCCGCATAGGTGTCGACGAGCTGTTTGATCGCCGGGACGTCGGACGTTCGCGCACGCCGGACCAGCGGACTGTTGTCCCGTGGGCTTTCGGTCACGGCTAACAGTATCGACATCTCCGACGGGTCAGCAGGTCCGACCGCTATTCTGTTGCCGTGTCGGGGTCGCCGCAGACGGGTTCCGTAGGAGGCCGTGCACGCATCGCCAATCTGGCCAACGTGTTAACCGGCCTGCGTCTGCTGATGGTCCCGGTTTTCCTGTTCGCGCTGTTCTACGGGGGCGGCCACGTCAGCTCGGCCCGCATCGTGGCGTGGGCGATCTTCGCCGTCGCCTGCTTCACCGACCGCCTGGACGGCCAGCTGGCCCGCAACTACGGCATGGCAACCGAATTCGGCGCGTTCGTGGACCCGATCGCAGACAAGGCTCTGATCGGCTCGGCGCTGGTCGGGCTGTCCATGCTGCACGACCTGCCCTGGTGGGTCACGATCCTGATCCTGGCCCGCGAGGTTGCGGTGACCGTGCTGCGGTTGTCGGTGATTCGTCGCGGAGTCATCCCCGCCAGCTGGGGCGGCAAGCTCAAGACGCTTACCCAGGCGGTGGCGATCGGGCTGTTCATCCTGCCGTTGTCGGGTTGGCTGCACGCCTCGGCGGTGGTGGTGATGGTGGTCGCCATCGTGCTCACGATCGTCACCGGCATCGACTATGTGGCCTCGGCGATCAGGGAAGTTCGGCAGACGCCCCGCTGATCGGGGAACCAACACCGCCGCCGCCCACGTTCATCTCAAAGACTGGTCTGTCGACGACGCGGTAAAGGAGAGCTGGATGGGGCTATTGGTGCGCGAGGTCATCGGCGACGTGCTGCGTCGGGCCCGGACGGTGCAGGGCCGGACGCTGCGTGAGGTGTCCGACTCGGCGCGGGTGAGCCTCGGCTACCTCTCGGAGGTCGAGCGGGGCCGCAAGGAACCCTCGAGCGAGCTGCTCAACGCCATTTGCGACGCGTTGGAACTCCCGCTGTCGGAGGTGCTGATCGGCGCCGGCGAGCAGCTGGCGCGCGAAGAACACGCGGCGCGCACGGAACCTGGCACCCGGCCGGGCGGTCCTAGCATTGACGTCAGTACCAAGGTCGTCATTCCGCCGGTAGCCTCGCTGGCGGTGGCCTGAGTCCCACATCCGGTGGGCGCGGACGAGCAGTGGAGCACCAAAGGTGGGGAGATCGCCGCTGACGCACTAAATTGAGCGGCAGGTAAGGCAAGCCGACTAGGCACCCAGGAAGCGAAGGCGGAGCTAACTCATGGCCAATCCGTTCGTCAAGGCGTGGAAGTACCTGATGGCGCTGTTCAACTCCAAGATTGACGAGCACGCTGACCCCAAAGTGCAGATCCAGCAGGCCATCGAGGAAGCGCAGCGCACCCACCAGGCGCTGACCCAGCAGGCCGCGCAGGTGATCGGCAACCAGCGCCAGCTGGAGATGCGGCTGAACCGGCAGCTGGCCGACATCGAGAAGCTGCAGGTCAACGTGCGCCAGGCGCTGACGCTGGCCGACCAGGCCACCGCCGCCGGGGACGCCGCGAAGGCCGCCGAGTACAACAACGCCGCCGAGGCGTTCGCCGCCCAGCTGGTGACGGCCGAGCAGAGCGTGGAAGACCTCAAGACGCTGCATGACCAGTCGCTGGGCGCCGCGGCGCAGGCCAAGCGGGCCGTCGAGCAGAACGCGATGGTGTTGCAGCAGAAGATCGCCGAGCGCACCAAGCTGCTCAGCCAGCTGGAGCAGGCGAAGATGCAGGAACAGGTGAGCAAATCGCTGCGCTCGATGAGCGAGATCGCCGCGCCGGGCAACACCCCGAGCCTCGACGAGGTCCGCGACAAGATCGAGCGCCGGTACGCCAACGCGCTCGGCCAGGCCGAGCTGGCACAGGGCTCGGTGCAGGGCCGGATGCTCGAGATCCAGCAGGCCGGCGTGGAAATGGCCGGACATTCCCGGTTGGAGCAGATCCGCGCCTCGATGCGCGGGGAGGCGTTGCCGACGGGCGGCGCGGTTCCGGGGGCCGCCCCGGCCACACCCGCGGCCGCGGACCCCGCCCGCGGGCCGGTCGCCGAGAAACCATTCGGACAGTAAGGACAGTAAGGGGCGCAGATGGCGGTGAAGTCGACGCACGACGGGCAATGGCGGGCCTTGCTCGGGCGGGGGATGGACACCGTCACCGACCTGTCGGACCTGGTCGCGCAGAAGATCAGCGTCATGACCGACCCGCGCACGCGGGGGCTGCGCCGTCGTCGCCGCGCCTTGCGGTGGGGCCTGATATTCACCGCCGGGGTGGTGTTCTGGAGCCTGGTGACGATCTTGCTGGCGACCTGGAGCACGCCGTTCTGGGCGTTGCTGATCCCCATGCTGATCGCGGCGGGCGAGGTGTTTCCGGCGACGCTGTTGTTGCTGCGCTACCGCTGGCTGCGCAAGGAGCCGTTGCCGTCGCCGCGGCCGGCCAACGTTCGCCGGCTGCCCCCGCCGGGTTCGGCGGCGCGGCCCGCGATGGCCGCGCTCGGGGCGTCCGAACGCGGATTCTTCTCGCTGCTGGGCGTCATGGAGCGGGGCGAGATGTTGCCGATGGACGAAATCCGTGAGCTGACGGCCGCGGCCAACCAGACATCGGCGGCCATGGCGGCCACCGCGGCCCAGGTGGTCTCGATGGAGCGCGCGGCGCACTACACGCAGTCGTCACGCCCGCATCTGGCGCCGACGATCAACGCGTTCACCGCGCAGCTGGGCGAAGGCGTCCGGCAGTACAACGTCATGGTCACCGCCGCAGCCCAATTGGTGTCGTCGGCGAACGGGGAGGCCGGCCCGCGCGCCGGCGCGTTCAGCCAGCAGCACTACCGAGAGGAGCTGGTCGGCGCCACCGATCGGCTGCTCGGTTGGGCGCAGGCGTTCGACGAACTCGGCGGGTTGCGCAAAGCGGTCTAATCCTCGGGCCGTCTAATCCTCTGGCCGTGGGCCGTAGCGGTCGATATACGCCTGATGCTTGTGCGCATCGCGCTGGTGGTCGCGCTCGTTGACGAGTTCGGGGTCCAGGCCGTGCACCCGCAGCATGTGCTGCCGCCAGATCTTGTTCAGCGCGTGTGAGAAGTACACGAACGGAATGAAGATCGGCAGCGTCATGCTGAGGTGGACTTCGAGCGTCGTCGGGATCAGCCAGAATGGCGCGAGCACCAACAGCGCCGGAATCGCCACCCGCCGCATCATCCGGCCCGCCGCGCCCTTGCCGGCCAGGTCGTTGCGCACCCAGTCCAGCATCGAGTCCGGCAGCCGCCCGCCGCAGCAGTAGCGGATGAGCTGCAGGAAGTTCGGCCTGGTCCGGCCGGAATCGCCACTCATGGCTTACAGAGAAGTCCGCAGCGGCGGGACGACGACCGCGACCAGCCCGCGAACCGTCGCCTTGAGCATGTCGAACGCGTCGACATAGTCCCGCCACAGGGTGATCTGGCCGTCGCGGACCTCGAAGATGCCGCAGGCCCAGAACTGGATCCGCACGGGTCCGATGGTCAGGGCGTCGGTGCGTTCGGTGAGCACCGCGCTGCCGTCGGCGGCGACGCGGTGGATTTTCACCTCGAACCCGATGCGGCCCTGCATCCGGCTGAGTAGCTTCGCGGTGCGGCGCCCGCCCCGGATCCGGGAGAATCCCACGTTCTCGTAGACGAGGTCGTCGGCGAACAGCCCGTCGATGGTGTCGAAGTCCTCGTCCTGCAGGGCATTCAGGAAAGCCTCGACCGTGCGGGTGTTCTCGGTTGTTGTGTCACTTGGTGTCTGGGTCAGCTCGGTCATGGTCGCCAGAGTATTCGAGCGCGGCTGTGGCAGGGTAGGGCGGATGCGCGTCGCAGTGGTCGCCGGGCCGGATCCCGGACACTCGTTTCCGGCGATTGCGCTGTGCCGACGGTTCCTCGCCGCCGGCGACACGCCCAGGCTGTTCACCGGCGTGGAATGGCTCGACGCCGCCCGCGCCGCGGGCATCGACGCCGTCGAGCTGGACGGGCTGGTGGCGACCGACGAGGACATGGACGCCGGCGCCAGGATTCACCGGCGGGCCGCGCGGATGGCGGTGTTGATCGCGCCCGCGTTGCGTGAGCTGGCGCCGGATCTGGTGGTTTCCGACGTCATTACCGCGGGCGGCGGCATGGCCGCCGAGCTGCTGGGCATCCCGTGGGTCGA
The DNA here is from genome assembly GCF_059812195.1 of Mycobacterium sp. NGS68. NCBI lineage: Bacteria > Bacillati > Actinomycetota > Actinomycetes > Mycobacteriales > Mycobacteriaceae > Mycobacterium > Mycobacterium sp. NGS68. The sequence goes on from NZ_JCALCE010000012.1 coordinate 89,917, forward strand.
GCTGAACCCGCATCCGCTGTACCTGCCGTCGAGGGGCCTGCCGCCGATCGGTAGCGGGCTGGCGCCGGGCACCGGCCTCCGCGGCCGGTTGCGCGACACCGTGATGCGGGCGCTGACCGCCCGCTCCTGGCGTGCCGGCCTGCGCCAGCGGGCGGAGGCGCGGGCCGAGATCGGGCTGCCATGGAGCGATCCCGGTCCGGTGCGACGGCTGATCGCCACGTTGCCCGCGCTGGAGGTGCCGCGGCCGGACTGGCCGCCGGAGGCGGTGGTGGTGGGTCCGCTGCACTTCGAGCCGACGGACCGGGTGCTGCAGGTTCCCCCGGGCTCTGGGCCCGTGGTGGTGGTCGCGCCATCGACGGCGCTGACCGGGACCACCGGGCTGGCCGAGCTCGCGCTGCACTGCCTGACGCCGGGCGAGACGCTGCCGCCGGGGTCACGGCTGGTGGTGTCGCGGCTGGGCGGAACGGACCTGACGGTGCCGCCCTGGGCGGTTGTCGGGCTGGGGGATCAGTCCGAGCTGCTGACGCACGCCGACCTGGTGATCTGCGGCGGTGGGCACGGCATGGTGGCCAAGACGCTGATGGCCGGCGTGCCGCTGGTGGTGGTTCCCGGCGGCGGGGACCAGTGGGAGATGGCCAATCGCGTGGTGCGGCAGGGGAGTGCGCAGCTGATCCGGCCGCTGACCGCCGACGCGCTGGTCTCCGCCGTGGGCGCGGTGCTGTCGGCGCCGGGGTATCGGCAGGCTGCCGCCAGGGCCGCCGCCAGCCTGCGGGCCGTTGCCGACCCGGTGGCTGTGTGTCACGACGCGCTTGCCCTGGCGCGGTAAGTATCTTGGCTGGCGTGCGGCTGACCGAGTTCAACGAGCGCGTCGTCCTGCGATTCGGCGCGGCGTACGGTGCGTCGGTGCTGGTCGACCACGTGTTGACCGGCTTCGACGGCCGTACCGCCGCCCAGGCGATCGAGGACGGCGTCGAGCCCCGCGACGTCTGGCGGGCCCTGTGCGCCGACTTCGACGTGCCGCGGGATCAGTGGTGATGCGCACCGGGTGGCTCGTCGAATACGCAGTCGCCGCAGACGCCGCCGCCGGGGATGCGATAGAACAGGCAGCAGCTGCGCCGACGGAAGGCTAGCTGGCCGGTGATGGTTCCGGTCCCGGCCAGCTGCCCGGTGTCCAGCAGGGCGTGGGTGGTCTCGACGACGGGCCCGCGCAGGTCGGGCCGCGCCGACACCAGAGCTTTGGAGGCGCCGACGAGCGCGGACGCGATGTTGCCCGACAGCAGGGCCGGTGCCAGCTTGACGCGCAGGCCGGTCGCCAGGGGCTCCAGGTGTTGCTCCACGACCAGGCGGTACAGCCGGTCCGCCGACGGTTCGGCGGGTTCGCCGACGGGTTGGGGCAGGCGCAGTTCGGCGCTGTCGTCGGCGCGCTGCAGGTCTTTGAGGTCTGGGATGACGCCGTGACCCAGCGCGCACGCCAGGACGGGAGACCACAGCCGGGTGGCGTGGCTGAGCTGCACCAGCGACGCGCCGATCCGCAGGTCCGTGGCGTGGTAGCGGCGCACGGTGGCGTCGATCAGGTCGGCACAGCCGTCGGCGTAGGACTGGCCGACGGGATGCCATCCCGTCGGGTCGCCGCCCACGGTCAGCGCGAAAAACCCGCCGTAGGAGACTATTTCGGCCAGCTCGACGGAGATGTCCATGCTTGGGCGACCACCCTCCCCGGTCGCAGCTGATATTGCCACGCCCGGCGTGTCTGCTTGAGTCGAACAGGTGTTCGGCTACTGTGGTGAGCATTCGATGGAACCGACTTGTCGGACCCCACGCCTAACGTCTGGGACAACCGACCAACACCGGTCAATCGAACACCGACTACAGGAGAGGCACCATGGCACAAGCCCCCGACCGCGAGAAGGCCCTCGAACTGGCGATGGCCCAGATCGAGAAGAGTTACGGCAAAGGCTCGGTGATGCGTCTCGGCGACGAGACGCGTCAACCGATCTCGTCCATTCCCACCGGGTCCATCGCGCTGGACGTAGCCCTGGGCATCGGCGGCCTGCCCCGCGGGCGGGTCATCGAGATCTACGGCCCGGAATCCTCGGGTAAGACCACCGTCGCGCTGCACGCGGTGGCCAACGCCCAGGCCGCCGGCGGCGTCGCGGCGTTCATCGACGCCGAGCACGCGCTGGACCCCGAATATGCCAAGAAGCTCGGTGTGGACACCGACTCTTTGCTGGTCAGCCAGCCGGACACCGGCGAGCAGGCCCTCGAGATCGCCGACATGCTGATCCGCTCCGGCGCGCTGGACATCCTGGTCATCGACTCCGTGGCGGCGTTGGTGCCGCGCGCGGAGCTCGAAGGCGAGATGGGCGACAGCCACGTCGGTTTGCAGGCCCGGTTGATGAGCCAGGCGCTGCGGAAAATGACTGGTGCGCTGAACAATTCCGGAACTACCGCGATCTTCATCAACCAGCTGCGCGAAAAAATCGGTGTGATGTTCGGGTGTATGAATTACTCCACCCGAGTGACTCTGGCGGACGGCAGCAGCGAGAAGATCGGCAAGATCGTCAACAACAAGATGGACGTCGAGGTGCTGTCCTACGACCCGGTCACGGACCAGATCCTCCCGCGCAAGGTGGTGAATTGGTTCAACAATGGGCCTGCCGAGCAGTTCCTGCAATTTACCGTCGAAAAGTCCGGCGGCAACGGCAAATCACAATTCGCCGCCACGCCCAACCACCTCATTCGCACACCCGCCGGCTGGACCGAAGCTGGCGACCTCAACACCGGAGATCGGGTGCTGGCCAGCGAACCCCATCTGCTCAGCGACCATCAGTTCCAGGTGGTGATGGGCTCGCTGATGGGCGACGGGAACCTCTCGCCCAACCTACGCGACCGCAACGGTGTCCGATTCCGGCTGGGACACGGCGCCAAGCAACTCGGCTATCTGCAATGGAAGACCGCATTGATGGGCAACATTCGGCACACGGTGCAGGAGAACGCGAAGGGTGCAAGCTTCGTCGACTTCACCCCGCTGGCGGAGCTTGCGGAGCTGCGGCGCGCGGTGTACCTGGGGGATGGCAAGAAATTCTTCTCCGAGGAATATCTCAAGGCGCTGACCCCGCTGGCACTGGCCATCTGGTACATGGACGACGGATCATTCAGCCTCCGATCCAAGGGATTACAACAACGCACCGCCGGTGGCAGCGGCCGCATCGAGATCTGCGTCGAGGCCATGACCGAAGGGACGCGGGTGCGGTTGCGCGATTATCTGCGTGACAACCACGGGCTGAATGTGAGACTGCGCTGTGCCGGTACGGCCGGCAAGGCGGTACTGGTCTTCTCGACAGCGGCATCGGCCAAGTTCCAGGCGCTGGTAGCGCCCTACATGGCGCCGTCCATGGAGTACAAATTGCTGCCCCGGTTCCGTGGCCAAAGCACGGTGTCGCCCCAATTCGTCGCGCCGACGCAGCGTCTGGTGCCGGCCCGGGTGCTGGATGTGCATGTCAAGCCGCACACTCGCTCGATGAATCGTTACGACATCGAGGTCGAGGGCAATCACAACTACTTCGTCGACGGGGTGATGGTGCATAACTCACCTGAAACGACCACGGGCGGAAAGGCTTTGAAGTTCTACGCGTCGGTGCGCATGGACGTGCGCCGGATCGAGACGCTCAAGGACGGCACCAACGCGGTCGGCAACCGCACCCGGGTCAAGGTCGTCAAGAACAAAGTGGCGGCCCCGTTCAAACAGGCCGAGTTCGACATCCTCTATGGCAGGGGTATCAGCAAGGAAGGCTCGCTGATCGACATGGGCGTGGACCAGGGCTTCATCCGCAAGTCCGGCTCTTGGTTCACCTACGAGGGCGAGCAGCTGGGTCAGGGCAAGGAGAACGCCCGCAACTTCCTGATGGAGAACACCGACGTGGCCAACGAGATCGAGAAGAAGATCAAGGAAAAGCTTGGCATTGGCGCGGTTCTGACCGATGACGACGTCCTGCCCGCCCCCGTCGACTTCTGATCGCGAAGAGCAGGCGCGGGCGCTGTGCCTGCGCCTGCTCACCACGAGGTCGCGGACCCGGGCCGAGCTCTCCGGCCAGCTGACGAAACGCGGATACCCCGACGACGTCAGCGGCAGGGTACTGGACCGGCTGGCCGCCGTCGGGCTGGTTGACGACGCCGCATTCGCCGAGCAGTGGGTGGAATCGCGCCGGTCGAGGGCGGGTAAGGGCAGGCGCGCTCTGGCCGCCGAGTTGCACACCAAGGGCGTCGACAACGACCTGATCACCACGGTGCTGGCCGGAATCGATGCCGGGGCCGAGCGGGAACGGGCCGAGCAACTGGTGCGCGCCAGGCTGCGGCGGGAGAACCTGGACGGGGACCAGCCAAAGGTCGCTCGACGGCTGATCGCGATGCTGGCGCGACGTGGCTACGACCAAGGGCTGGCCGGCGACGTCGTGAGCGTCGAGCTGCAGCTGGAGCTTGAGCGCCGCAGCATCTGACCAGGCCGAATCGGGTGCGGAGGCCTAACCGCCGTACCATTGCCCCGTGACTTCGACGGTGGCCCTGGACGCTGGGCCGGTGCGCACTTACCAGGTGCGCACCTACGGCTGCCAGATGAACGTCCACGACTCCGAGCGGCTGGCGGGGCTCTTGGAGGCGGCCGGCTACCAGCGGGCCGCCGACGGTGCCGACGCCGACGTGGTGGTCTTCAACACCTGCGCCGTGCGGGAGAACGCCGACAACAAGCTGTACGGCAACCTCAGCCACCTGGCCCCGCGCAAGCGCAGCAATCCCGAGATGCAGATCGCGGTCGGGGGCTGCCTGGCGCAGAAGGACAAGGACACGGTGCTGCGCAAAGCGCCGTGGGTCGACGTCGTGTTCGGCACGCACAACATCGGGTCCCTGCCGACGCTGCTGGACCGGGCCCGGCACAACCGGGCCGCCCAGGTGGAGATCGCCGAGGCGCTGCAGCAGTTCCCGTCGTCGCTGCCGAGCGCGCGCGAATCCGCCTACGCCGCCTGGGTTTCCATCTCCGTCGGCTGCAACAACAGCTGCACCTTCTGCATCGTCCCGTCGTTAAGGGGCAAGGAGGTCGATCGCAGCCCGGACGACATCCTGGCCGAGGTGCGGTCGCTGGTGGACGACGGCGTCGTTGAGGTGACCCTGCTGGGCCAGAACGTCAACGCCTACGGCGTCTCGTTCGCCGACCCGACGCTGCCCCGCAACCGCGGCGCCTTCGCCGAGCTGCTCAAACAGTGCGGCCGCATCGACGGCCTGGAGCGGGTGCGGTTCACCTCCCCGCACCCGGCCGAGTTCACCGACGACGTCATCGAGGCGATGGCGCAGACGGCCAACGTCTGCCCCGCCCTGCACATGCCGCTGCAGTCCGGATCCGACCGGGTGCTGCGCGCGATGCGGCGGTCCTACCGCGCCGAGCGCTACCTGGGCATCATCGACCGCGTAAGGGAGGCCATGCCGCACGCCGCCATCACCACCGACCTGATCGTCGGCTTCCCAGGCGAGACCGAAGAGGACTTCGCGCAAACCCTCGAGGTGGTGCGGCGGGCCCGGTTCGCGGCGGCCTTCACCTTCCAGTACTCCAAGCGGCCCGGCACGCCGGCCGCGGACCTGCCCGCACAGTTGCCGAAAGCCGTTGTGCAGGAACGCTATGAGCGGCTGGTCGAGCTGCAGGAGAGCATCTCGCTGGAAGCGAACACGGCGCTCGTGGGGGAGACGGTCGAACTGCTCGTGGCCACCGGTGAGGGACGCAAGGACGCCCGCACCGCGCGGATGACCGGACGTGCCCGCGACGGCCGACTGGTGCATTTCGCGGCGAACCCCGACGTCCGGCCCGGCGACATCATCACCACGACGGTCACCGAGGCCGCCCCGCACCACCTGATCGCCGACGCCGGCATCCTGACCCACCGCCGCACCCGCGCGGGCGACGCGCACGCCGCCGGAAGCAAGCCGCGCGACGCGCGTCCCACCGGCCTGGGCATGCCCGGCCTCGGCCGCCCGGCCGAACGCATCGAGCCGCTAGGGTGCACCCGATGAACGCCGAACGGGACTTCGACGCCTTCCGGGCCGAAATCGAGGCCGCCGAACGCCGGGTGGCCCGTGAGATCGACCCCGGCCCAAGGGGTTTCATCGTGGCCATCCTGGTGTTCGTGCTGCTGGGCTCGTTTGCGCTGTCGCACACCGGCCACGTGCGGGGCTGGGACGTGCTGTTCAGCACCCACGACGCCGGCGCGGCCGCGGTGGCCCTGCCGTCGCGGGTGTTCGCCTGGCTGGCCCTGGTGTTCGGCGTCGGCTTCTCGATGCTGGCCCTACTGACGCGGCGCTGGGCGCTGGCCTGGGTCGCGCTGGCGGGTTCGGCGCTGGCCAGCGGCGCGGGAATGCTGGCCGTGTGGTCGCGCCAGACCGTGGCGGTGGGTCATCCCGGACCGGGCATCGGGCTCATCGTCGCCTGGGTCACGGTGATCGTGCTGACGTTCTACTGGACCCGCGTGGTGTGGGCGCGCACCATCGTGCAACTCGCGGCCGAGGAGCAGCGCCGCCGCGTCGTCGCACAGCAGCAGTCCCGCACGCTGCTGGACAGCCTGCAAGACACCCCGGACGAGCCCGAGCCGCCCGAGCCCGGTGAGCAGGCTTAGGACCTGCGCGTCAGCGCCTTAGCCGCCGCGTCGGCCCACTGCCGCCACTGTTCGGCATTCGCCCTGGCCTCTTCGGCTTCCTTGGTCCGCCCGGCCGCCGCGGCCTTCTCGGCCTGCTGCGCGAACTGCTCGGCGCGGTTGCGGAACTGCTCGGCGCGGGCCTGCGCCTGCGGGTCGGACCAATCCGATTCGCCGGCGTCGCGCAGCTTCTTTTCGACGGCCCGCAGGCGTCGCTCCAGGTCCGCGCCGCGTTCCCGGGGCACCCGGCCGATCGCGTCCCATTTGTCGGCGATCGTGCGCAGCGCGGCGCGGGCGGAGTCGAGGTTGCCGGCGTCGAGCTTCTCCGCCTCGGCCAGCAGCGCTTCCTTGGCCGTGGCGTTGGCCCGCAACTCGGCGTCCTTCTCGGCCGTCGCGGCGTTACGCGCCGTGAAGAACGAGTCCTGGGCGGCCTTGAAACGGCGCCACAGCGCGTCGTCGACATCCCTGGTGGCGCGCCCCGCGGCCTTCCATTCGGTCAGCAGCTTGCGGAACTCGGCGCTGGTGGCCGTCCAGTCCGTCGACGAGGACAGCTCCTCGGCCTGCTCGCAGAGCCGCTCCTTGGACTGCCGGACCCCGGAACGCTCGCGGTCCAGCTCGGCAAAGTGGGATCCGCGCCGCCGGTTGAACGTTTCCCGGGCCGCCGAATAGCGCTTCCACAGCGCGTCGTCGACCTTGCGGTCCAGGCCGGTGATCGTCTTCCATTCCTCGAGGATTGCGCGCAGCCGGTCGCCGGCGACCTTCCACTGGGTCGAGTTGGTCGCCAGGTCCTCGGCCTCGGCGGCCAGCGCTTCCTTGCGGGCGGTCTGTTCGGCCCGATGCACCTCGCGCCGGGAGCGCACCGCGACGACGATGACGTCGATGCGGGCGAGCAGGTTCTGCAGTCGTTCTTCGAGCGCGTCGATGTCCCCCAGCACCGAGGCCGTCGGCAAGGTCTCGGCCAGCGCGGCGGCGTTGGCCCGGATCTTGCGGGCGTCGCCGGTGCCCGACGTCAGCCGCTCCTCCATCAGGGTGATCTCGGTGCTCAGATCGTCGAACCGGCGACCGAAGTGGGCGAACGCGGCTTCGCGGTCACCGGCCTGCCAGGACCCGATCATGCGCTCGCCGGCCGCGGTGATCAGCCACACCGTGCCGTCGTCGTCGACGCGCCCGAACCGGTGTGGGTCGCTGTGCGGGGGCACGACGACCGGGTGTGCGGCGGGTCGCGGCGCAGGCCGGGGGCCTGGCCGCGGTCCGGGACGTGGTGCCGGCTTCGGTAAATCGCTGCCGCGAGGCTCGTCAACCGTCATGCTCGTCACCTGCCCTTTGCATCTTCCGCGCGGCGATTGGACTCCCGCGCATATCTGCCGCGCGAAGCGGCACCTTGTTACCGGCTCGTTCCAACAGAGTATTCAAGCAGCTTGGCGACGCTCACGCGCGTGCCTTGGCTCGGATAACAAATCAATTCCACCGTCGGCCGACCCATAGGGCATTGCCGCGCCGCCCGGTACGTTGGCACCCACGGCGGGGCAATTGGGGCCGGTGGGGGAGGCGTGACCATAGCGAAGGTTGATTTCGCGGTGTTGCTCGCGCTGTTCGCGGCGCTGATCTCGGGGGTCGGCGACGTGGTCCGGCAGCGCTCCGCGCAGGAAATCACCGAAAAGCGGGTCGGGCACCTCGAACTGCTCCGCATGTCGTTGCGGGACACCCGGTGGTGGCTGGGCGGGGTGGCCGCCGCGGCCAGCGCGGCGCTACAGGCGGTGGCGCTGGGCCTGGGTTCGGTGGTGCTGGTGCAGGCGCTGCAGGTGACGTCGCTGCTGTTCTCCCTGCCGGTGTACGCCTGGCTGACCAAGCACCGGTTGAGCCGTCGGGAGTGGGGCTGGGCGATCCTGCTGGCCGGCGCGGTGGCGGTCTTCGTCGGGATCGGCGAACCGGCCGCCGGCGACCAGCGGGTGTCGCCGCAGACCTGGGCCCTGGTGGCGGTGGTGATCGGCGCGGTGATGGTGTGCTGCGTGCTGGGCGCCCGGATCTGCACCGGCTCGGTGGCCGCGGTGCTGCTGGCGCTGGTGTCGGCGGCGTCGTGGGCGCTGTTCGCGGTACTCACCAAGGCGATCGTCGACACGCACCAGGGTCCGTCGGCGGTGCTGGGCATGCCGGAGTTCTACTTCTGGCTGTTGGTCGCGGGGGTCGGCACGGTGTTTCAGCAGTCGTCGTTCCGCGCCGGCGCCCTCACCGCGTCCTTGCCGACGATGACGGTGGCCGAGCCGCTGGTCGCGTCGCTGCTGGGGGTCACGGTGCTCGGCGAGACGCTGGGCGCCGACGGGTTCGAGCGCGTCGGCCTGGTGGTCGCCGTGGTGCTCGTCGTCGTTGCGACGACGGCGCTGGCCCGCGGCGAGGCCGCCTCCGTGGTTGCCGACACGGAACCCGACCCGAATGTGCGCGCCGAATGTGACGTCTATGCCTGACTTCTCGACCCGCTAGTTTGGTCACGTGCTGAGCGCCGTCGCGATCGTCCCGTGCGCGCCGGTGCTCGTTCCCGAACTCGCCGGAGCGGCCGCCGCCGAGGTGGCCGACCTGACGTCGGCGGTGCTCGCGGCGGCCGCCCTGTTGCCCGCGCGCTGGATCGTGGTGGGCACCGGCCCCGCGGACGCCGCAGTGGGTCCCGACGGCGTCGGCACCTTTGCCGGATTTGGCGTCGACGTGCCGGTGCGCCTTTCGCCGGCGGCCGCCGAGCCGGTCGACCTGCCGCTGTGCGCGCTGATCGGCGCCTGGCTTCGCGGCCAGGCCCGGCCCGAGGCCGTCGCGCAGATCCGCGTCTACCGCGGCGACGACGACGCCGACGCCGCCCTGGCCAGCGGTCGGCGGCTGCGCGCCGAGATCGACCGGTCGACCGAGGCCGTCGGCGTGCTCGTCGTCGCCGACGGCGCCAACACGTTGACTCCGAGGGCGCCGGGCGGCTACGACCCGGCCGGCGCGGATGCGCAACGCGCCCTCGACGACGCGCTTGCCGGCGGCGACGTCGCCGCGCTTGCGGGCCTACCCGCGCCGATCCTGGGCCGGGTGGCGTTCCAGGTGCTGGCGGGCCTCGCCGAGCCGGGCCCGCGGACCGCCAAGGAGCTCTACCGCGGCGCGCCGTTCGGGGTGGGCTACTTCGCGGGTGCATGGCAGCCGTGAGGCCGCTGGCGATTGTCGGCCCGACGGGCACCGGCAAGTCGGCGCTGGCGCTGGCCATCGCGGAACGGCTCGGCGGCGAACGCCTCAGCGCCGAGGTCGTCAATGCCGACGCGATGCAGCTCTACCGCGGCATGGACATCGGCACCGCCAAGCTGTCGGTCGCCGAGCGCCGCGGCGTCCCGCACCACCAGCTCGACGTCCTGGACATCACCGAAACCGCGACCGTGGCCCGCTACCAGCAGACGGCCGCCGCCGACGTAGAGGCGATCGCGGCCAGGGCAGCGGTGCCCGTCGTGGTCGGCGGTTCGATGCTCTACCTGCAGTCGCTGCTGGACGATTGGTCGTTTCCCGCGACCGACCCCGCCGTGCGGGTGCGCTGGGAACGCCGGCTCGCCGAGATCGGCGTGGGGGCGCTGCACGCCGAGCTGGCCAGCCGCGACCCGGCCGCCGCCGCGGCGATCCTGCCCACCGACGCCCGCCGCACCGTGCGCGCGCTCGAGGTGATCGAGCTCACGGGGCGCCCGTTCGCCGCGTCGGCGCCGCGCATCGGCGACCCGCGATGGGACACCGTGATTATCGGATTGGATTGTGAGACAACGCTTCTCGATGACAGACTGGCCCGGCGCACCGACCTGATGTTCGACCGCGGCCTGGTCGGGGAGGTGCGTGCGCTGATCCGCGACGGCCTGCGCGACGGCGTCACGGCCGCACGCGCGCTGGGCTACGCGCAGGTGCTCGCGGCGATCGACGCCGACGGCCCGGACCCCAAGCCGGAGCGGCTGCGCGCCGCGCGGGAGCAGACCTTTGTCGGGACCCGCCGCTACGTGCGACGTCAGCGCTCGTGGTTCCGCCGCGACCACCGCATCCACTGGCTCGACGCGGCTGTACCCACCGACCGGTTGGCCGAGGAGGCGTTGCGGCTCTGGCGGAACGTATCCTGATCGGGTGATGCGCGTCGGCGACGATGCAGAGCGAAGCGATGAGGAGGAGTGGCGCAAGTGATGTTCGCGAAGGGCCACGGCACCCAGAACGACTTCGTGCTGCTGCCCGACGTCGAGGCCGAACTCGACCTCACCGCGGCCCGGGTGGTCGCGTTGTGCGACCGGCGCCAGGGCCTGGGCGCCGACGGGGTGCTGCGCGTCACCACCGCAGGGGCGGCCGTGCGGGCCGGCACGCTCGAGCGCCTGCCCGACGGCGTCAGCGCCTACGACTGGTACATGGACTATCGAAACGCCGACGGGTCGATCGCCCAGATGTGCGGCAACGGCGTGCGGGTCTTCGCCCACTACCTGCGGGCGGCCGGCCTGGAGCCGCGCGACGAATTCGTCGTCGGGTCGCTGGCGGGCCCGCGGTTGGTCACGGTGCACCGCGTCGATCCGACCAACGCCGACGTGACCGTGGATATGGGCAAGGCCAACAGGTTCGGCGCGGGCGCCGCCGTGGTCGGGGGCCGGCGGTTCGACGGCCTGGCGGTCGACGTGGGCAACCCGCACCTGGCGTGTCTGGATCCGCGGCTCACCGCCGACGAGCTCGCCGCCCTGGACGTCGCGGCGCCGGTCGACTTCGACGCCGCCCAGTTCCCCGACGGCGTCAACATCGAAGTGCTCACCGCGCCGGAGGCCGGGGCCATCCGCATGCGCGTCCACGAGCGCGGCGTGGGGGAAACCCGGTCGTGTGGAACGGGCACGGTCGCCGCCGCGGTGGCCGGATTGGCATTCGCCGGCGCGGACACCGGGACGCTCACCGTGCGGGTGCCGGGCGGCGACGTCCTGGTCACCGTCACCAACGCCACCAGCTACCTGCGCGGCCCGTCGGTCCTCGTGGCCCGCGGAGAGCTCGGTGAACCCTGGTGGAACGCTCAGGGCTGAATTATTCGGATGCGCACCGACCGTTGTCCGTGCCACCATCGATATTGCCTATGACTCACTCAAATTCGCCGGATAACGGCCTCCCAGAATCCGTACCCAGCCTCGGGGAACTCGCCCTCGAGGACCGCTCGGCGCTGCGCCGGGTCGCCGGGCTGTCCACCGAGCTCGCCGACGTCACCGAGGTCGAGTACCGCCAGCTGCGGCTGGAACGCGTGGTCCTGGTCGGCGTGTGGACCGACGGCACCGCCGCCGACAACCAGGCCAGCCTGGCCGAGCTGGCGGCACTGGCCGAAACCGCCGGCTCGCAGGTGCTCGAAGGGCTCATCCAGCGCCGCGACCGGCCCGACCCGTCGACGTACATCGGCTCGGGCAAGGCGCAGGAGCTGCGCGAGGTGGTCGTGGCGACCGGCGCCGACACCGTCATCTGCGACGGCGAACTCTCCCCGGCGCAGCTCACCGCGCTGGAGAAGGCCGTCAAGGTCAAAGTCATCGACCGCACCGCGCTGATCCTCGACATCTTCGCCCAGCACGCCACCAGCCGGGAGGGCAAGGCGCAGGTATCGCTGGCCCAGATGCAGTACATGCTGCCCCGACTGCGCGGCTGGGGTGAGTCGATGTCACGGCAGGCCGGTGGTCGGGCCGGCGGCAGCGGCGGCGGCGTCGGCACCCGCGGCCCCGGTGAGACCAAGATCGAGACCGACCGGCGCCGCATCCGCGAGCGGATGGCCAAGCTGCGGCGCGAGATCAAGGAGATGAAGCAGGCCCGCGACACCCAGCGCAGCCGCCGGCTGCAGGCCGACATCCCGTCGATCGCTATCGTCGGCTACACCAACGCCGGCAAGTCCAGCCTGCTCAACGCGCTGACCGACGCCGGGGTGCTGGTGGAAGACGCGCTGTTCGCCACCCTGGAACCCACCACCCGTCGGGCCGAGTTCTTTCCCGGCACTAAGGACGCCAGGTCGTTCGTGCTCACCGACACCGTCGGCTTCGTGCGGCACCTGCCCACCCAGCTGGTCGAGGCGTTCCGCTCCACGCTGGAGGAGGTCGTCGACGCGGACCTGCTGGTACACGTCGTCGACGGCTCCGATGTCAACCCGCTGGCCCAGATCAGCGCCGTCCGCCAGGTCATCTCCGAGGTCATCGCGGACCATGACGGCGACATGCCGCCGGAGCTGCTGGTGGTCAACAAGATCGACGCCGCCGGCGACCTGATGCTGGCCCGGCTGCGCCACGAGCTGCCCGGCGCGGTGTTCGTGTCCGCCCGCACCGGCGACGGCATCGACGCGCTGCGGCGGCGGATCGCCGAGCTCGCCGCACCCACCGATGCCGCCGTCGACGTGGTGATCCCGTACCACCGCGGTGACCTGGTGGCCCGCGTGCACGCCGACGGCCGGGTCGAGCAGGCCGAACACAGCCCCGAGGGCACCCGGATCAAGGCGCGGGTTCCGGTGGCGCTGGCCGCCGCCCTGCGCGAGTTCGCCGCCCAGGAGTAAACCCGCCGCGCCGCGCCCGCACGCACCCGTCCCGCCCGCGCGCCCCGCCGTCGACCAACCGCCCGGTTGGTATATCTTGGGCACTACTCGTATCTGATTGGACATCCGGAGGTCCGCACACGCATGGGCAGTGCCATCAAATTCCAGCGCACCCTCTTCGAGCCCGAGCACGATCTGTTCCGAGAGTCCTACCGGGCCTTCCTCGACCGACACGTCGCGCCGTACCACGAGGAGTGGGAGAAGGCCAAGATCGTCGACCGCGGCGTATGGCTCGAGGCGGGCAAGCAGGGCTTCCTCGGCATGGCGGTGCCCGAGGAATACGGCGGCGGCGGCAACGCCGACTTCCGCTACAACACGATCGTCACCGAGGAAACCACCATCGGGCGCTACAGCGGCCTCGGGTTCGGCCTGCACAACGACATCGTGGCGCCCTACCTGCTGGAGCTGTGCACCGAAGAGCAGAAGCAGCGCTGGTTGCCCGGGTTCTGCAGCGGCGAGCTGATCACCGCGATCGCGATGAGCGAGCCCGGCACCGGCAGCGACCTGCAGGGCATCAAGACCCGCGCGGTCAAGCAGGACGACCACTACATCCTCAACGGCGCGAAGACGTTCATCACCAACGGCATCAACTCCGACCTGGTGATCGTGGTGGCGCAGACCGACCCGGACAAGGGCGCGCAGGGCTTTTCGCTGCTCGTCGTCGAACGCGGCATGGAGGGCTTCGAACGCGGCCGTCATCTGGAAAAGATCGGGCTGGAAGCGCAGGACACCGCCGAACTTTCCTTCACCGACGTGAAGGTGCCGGCCGAGAACCTGCTCGGCCAGGAGGGCATGGGGTTCATCTACCTGATGCAGAACCTGCCGCAGGAGCGCATCAACATCGCCATCATGGCGGCCGCGGGCATGGAAGCCGTCCTGGAGCAGACGCTGCAGTACACCAAAGAGCGCAAGGCCTTCGGCAAGCCGATCGGCAGCTTCCAGAACAGCCGGTTCCTGCTCGCCGAGCTGGCGACCGAGGCCACCGTGGTGCGCATGATGGTCGACGAGTTCATCGCGCTGCACCTTGAGGGGAAGCTGACCGTGGAGCAGGCCGCGATGGCCAAGTGGTATTCGACGGAGAAGCAGGTGCACCTGATCGACCGTTGCCTGCAGCTGCACGGCGGCTACGGCTACATGCGGGAATACCCCGTTGCGCGCGCCTATCTGGATTCGCGGGTGCAGACGATCTACGGCGGCACGACCGAGATCATGAAGGAGATCATCGGGCGCAGCCTGGGTGTCTAACCCTGCACTGGAGGGTCCACATCGTCGGGCCGATAAAGGCGTCACGTAACGTCGGCGCTTGTGTCTTCAGGTACCGGGCCGTCGAGCATCGGCCGATTTCCTTCGCGGCGCCCTCAGTCGCGGCGCGGGCGTGAAATGGCATCAATTCGACATCGGCGGGGTCTCTGTTTCCGAAACTTTGCAGATTTGACTTCGCAATTGTCATTCGCTCTAGCAAAGTTATGCGGGCCCGGCGACAATACCGACTGTCAACGGGGGATGGCGGATAAGGGCATTTCCGTCGGCTGGGAGGCTTGGTGAACGGGCAGAGTGGTCCATTGGGCAAGCTGTTCGGTCGGGCGCTGGTCAGCGTGGCGGCCACAGCGATGGCCGCGGTATTGCTGACCCCCGTTGCGCTGGCTTCGCCGATTGGCGACGCCGAAGCGGCAATGATGGCCGCGTGGGACAAGGCCGGTGGCGACACGTCTCCGCTGGGCGCGCGAAAGGGTGACGTTTACCCCGCCGGCGATGGATTCGCTCTGGAGTTCGCCGGCGGCAAGATGTATTTCACACCCGATACCGGTGCCAAATTCGTTTATGGACCGATTCTGGACAAATACGAAGCATTGGGCGGTCCGGCGGGCAGCGACCTCGGATTCCCGACCATCAACGAGGTCCCCGGCCTGGCCGGGCCCGACAGCCGGGTGGCCACATTCTCCGCCAGTGACAAGCCCGTCATCTACTGGACGCCCGACCGCGGTGCGCATGTGGTCCGCGGCCCGCTCAACGCCGCCTGGGACAAGCTGGGCAGCTCGGGCGGCGTGCTGGGCGTTCCGGTGGGGGACGAGACCTACGACGGCGACGTGGCCTCGCAGAAATTCAGCGGCGGCGCGATCTCCTGGAATCGCAAGACCAAGCAGTTCAGCACCGAACCCGCGGTGCTGGGCGAGCAGCTCAAGGACCTGCAGGTCACCCTCGATCCGGCCGCGGCCATCAACATGGCCTGGCGCGCGGCGGGCGGCGCGGGCGGTCCGCTAGGTGCCAGGAAGGCCGGTCAGTACCCCATCGGCGGCGACGGGATGGCGCAGGACTTCGCCGGCGGCAAGGTGTACTACAGCCCCGCCACCGGCGCGAATGCGGTCGAGAGCGACATCCTGGCCAAGTACGAGGCGCTCGGCGGTCCCGTCAGCAGCGACCTGGGCTTCCCGATCGCCAACGAGTCCGACGGCGGCATTTCGCCGTCGAGCCGGATCGCCGTGTTCTCGGGCGGCCCGGAGAAGCCGGTCATCTTCTGGACACCCGACCACGGTGCGTTCGTCGTGCGGGGGGCAATGAAGGCCGCCTGGGACAAGCTCAAGGGCCCCACCGGCAAGCTCGGCGCGCCGATCGGCGACCAGACCGTCGACGGTGATGTGATCTCGCAGAAGTTCACCGGCGGAAAGATCTCGTGGAACCGCGCCAAGAACACGTTCAGCACCGATCCGGCCAACCTTGCGCCTTTGCTGTCGGGCCTGCAGGTATCCGGTCAGAACCAGCCGAGCGGCTCGGCGATGCCCGCGCAGGCCAAGAAGTTCGCCTGGCACTGGTGGTACTTGCTGGCGGCCATCCCGCTGCTGGTGCTGCTGGTCCTGGTGGTGCTGGTGCTGACCGGATGGCGACGGCGCCGCGCCGGCCATGACGCCACCGGCTACGCCTATGAGGCCCCCGCCTACGAGCCTGACCACGAGCTAGACCACGCCGAGCATGGCTACGATGCCGCGGCCGCCGAACCGTGGGCTCACGATGACGCCGAATTCGACACCCACCAGCGCCCCCTTTCCGACGTGCATCCGTCGGAGCATCCGGACGGTGAAACCACCCGGATCAGCTGGCCGCGCAGCGCCGCGACCGCGGTGGTGCCGGAGGACGACGTGCCCTCCGAAGGACACGACCCTGACGACGAAGACGACTTTGCTGCCCTCGGTTTCGACGAGGAATTCGACGCCGAAGACGAAGACCCCGACGACGTGGACACCGACTCCATCCCGGTGCTGACGCATCCCGGCTTTGCGGGCCCCGACGAGGACACCGGCATCCCCGACGACCCGGCCGACGACGTCTTCACCGAGGCCCCACCGGAAGCCGGCTACTCCGACGACGTCTTTACCGAGGCGCCGCCCGACGCCCGCTATGCCGACGACCTGTTCGCCGAGGACGTGTTCGCTGACGACGTGGCGGCCGAGGACGTGGCGGCGGAAGCCGAGTTCCTCGAAGTCTCCGAGGTCTCCGGAGTCTCTGAGGTGCCCGAGATGTCCGCAATTCCCGAGTCGTTCGAGGCCCCCGAGTTCAGGGACGCCCCGGAAGCCGCGCCCAAGGCCGGCCGGCACGCGGCGATCGACAGCGAGCCCGGCGAGGACGACGACGGGGCGGAGATCACGGACATCATCCCCGCCGCGGGTCCGGCCGCCGCTGCGGAACGGGTCGGCGCCCCGCCGGTCGCGCTCGGCCAGGCGCAGCCCGCGCGCCCGACCATCCACCTGCCGTTGGACGACCCGTATCAGGCGCCCGACGGCTACCCCATCAAAGCCAGCGCGCGCTTCGGCCTGTATTACACGCCCAGCAGCGCGCTCTACGAGGACACTCTTCCCGAAATCTGGCTTGCCAGTGAGGAAGTCGCCGAAGCCAACGGCTTCATCAAGGCCGACTGAGGCTCCCGGCTATATCTTGCGGATCACCGTCACGACCTTGCCCAGGATGGTCGCATCGTTGCCGGGGATGGGATCGAACGCCGGGTTGTGCGGCATCAGCCACACCTGACCGCCCGCGCGCTTGAACGTCTTGACGGTGGCCTCGCCGTCGATCATGGCCGCGACGATGTCGCCGTTGTCGGCGACGTGCTGCTGACGCACCACGACCCAGTCGCCGTCGCAGATCGCGGCCTCGACCATCGAATCGCCCACGACCTTGAGCAGGAAGAGCGTGCCCTCGCCGACCAGCTCGCGTGGCAGCGGAAAGACGTCCTCGACGGCTTCCTCGGCGAGGATCGGACCGCCCGCCGCGATGCGTCCGAGCACGGGGACAAAGGTGGGCTCGGGCAAGGCGTCCGACCCGGCCACGTCGGTGACGGGCGGTGACGCGGCGCCGGCGACGTCGTCCGCGCTGCGGACATCGACCGCCCGCGGGCGGTTCGGGTCACGCCGCAGATAGCCCTTGCGCTCCAGGGTGCGCAGCTGGTGCGCCACGGAGGACGTCGACGTCAGGCCGACGGCGTCCCCGATCTCCCGGATGCTTGGGGGATAACCGCGGGTGGTTACCGAGGCGCGGATGACATTGAGGATGGTGCGCTGCCGTTCGGTGAGCCCCGAAGTGTCGTTGCTGTCGCTCATGCCACTGAATGTAGCCGTACCCGCCGACAGAATCAAACATGTGTTCGACGGGTGTGTCGCGGCGGCCCTCAGCCGCGATATCCGCCCGCAAGCTGCTGAATAACATGTGTGTAACTCTCGTCGAGTTCGGGTATCCGGGGCTCCATGACAGGAATCGAGACCGACGAACTTGTCGGTGGGGTGATCTAGCGTTTTGCTCGTGCGACACGCTTCGCTCAAATGTTCGGGTATCGAACACACGGGCGACTACAGTGTCGAACACACGAGCGAGAACCAGTCGACCGGAGGAACGCACATGACAATCATCTACACAGTCTCGCCGCGTACCGGCAGCCGCAGTGGCTATGACGGCCCGGGTAGCCTCGGCGCCCCCGTTCGGGGCCCCCGCTACGCGCCCGCCCGGTCCACCCGGCCCGGCCCGTCCCGGCCGGCAGGCGCGCCGAGCAGCTACCGCGGTACCGGTGTCCGGACGTCCGTCGCGTCGCACCGCCGTCGCCCGGTCCCGTTCGCGACGACGCTGGGCCTGGCGCTGCTGGCCGGGATGATCACCCTGTGGCTGGGCCTGGTCGGCCATTTCGGGCAGCTGGCCAACGGCGGTGATACGGCCGCCACGCACGTACCGGACCGGCTGGCCGTGGTCCGGGTCGAGCCCGGCGAGTCCCTTCAGGACCTGGCGGCGCGGGTGGCCCCCGACGCGCCGGTCCGTCAGGTCGCCGACCGCATCCGCGAGTTGAACGACCTCGGTTCTCCGTCATTGGTCGCGGGCCAGACCCTGATCGCACCGGTCGGCTAGGCGGTACCGAGTATTCGCCCTGCGGGGGAGCGCACAGGTACTCTCGGAGTCGTCTGCGGTACCCGGATGTCAGGACGGCAAAGGAGCGGCGATGCACTGTCCGTTCTGCCGGCATCCGGACTCGCGTGTGATCGATTCGCGGGAAACCGATGAGGGCCAAGCGATTAGGCGTCGCCGGTCGTGCCCCGAGTGCGGGCGGCGATTTACCACGGTCGAGACCGCGGTGCTCGCCGTCGTGAAGCGCAGCGGCGTCACTGAGCCCTTTAGCAGGGAGAAGGTGATCAGTGGCGTCCGCCGGGCCTGCCAGGGGCGTCAGGTGGACGACGACGCGCTGAATCTGCTGGCCCAGCAGGTGGAAGACACCGTGCGGGCGGCTGGATCGCCGGAGATCGCGAGCCACGAGGTCGGTTTGGCGATCCTTGGACCGTTGCGCGAACTCGACGAGGTCGCCTACCTGAGATTCGCGTCGGTATACCGGTCCTTTTCGTCCGCCGACGACTTCGAACGCGAGATCGAGGCGCTGCGCGCGCACCGCAAGGTCTCGACGCCGAACTGACGAGCGCGAAGGCCGGCACGCCGCCGGACTACGGTACTTTCATGTCTTTCGACCTGCATCCCAACCTCGAGTCGCTCGCACCATTGCTTGGCACCTGGGCGGGTCGCGGCAAGGGCGTGTATCCGACGATCGAGCCGTTCGAGTATCTCGAGGAAGTCGTGTTCTCCCACGTGGGCAAGCCGTTTCTGGCTTACGCGCAAAAAACCAAGTCGGCGCTTGACGGCAAGCCGCTGCATGCCGAGACGGGTTTTCTGCGGGCCCCGGAACCCGGCCGGGTCGAACTCGTGCTGGCCCATCCAAGTGGCATCACCGAAATCGAACTCGGCACCTACTCGGTCACCGGCGGGCGCATCGAGCTCGAGCTGGCCACCTCGTCGATCGGGCTGACCCCGACCGCCAAAGACGTGACCGCGCTTGGCCGTTCATTCCGGATCGACGGCGACGAGTTTTTCTACACGGTCCGGATGGGCGCCGTCGGGCAGCCCTTTCAGGATCACCTGGCCGCGGTTCTGCACCGCAAGCAGTAAACGACGCGACCAGTCAATCGACCTGTTGCACAACGTCGGTGACCGTCCGGCCGGCCACCCGCACCCACCCGTCGGCGCTCCACGTGGTTTCGATCAGCGAGCCCTTGCCCTGGGTGATGCGCAGGCTGCACCCCAGCCGGGCGCTCAGCCGCACCGCCGCCGACCCTGTCGCCTCGTCTTCCGCCACCCCCAGATTGCGGGCGAACATGCGCGCGCGCACCGATCCCGCGGACCGGTCGGCCCACGCCCACAGGTAATGCGCTGTGTCGCCGGGGAATCCGGCGGGGTCGGCACCCGTCACGGCGTCCGGCGATGCGAGTTCGTGCAAGGCGAACTCGGGTGACCATTCCGGGCGCGCCGTCACGGCCGCAAGTTCGCCCGCGCCGTAGCTGACCCGCAGATCGCCGGCCGGCACTTGCAGCGTGTCGATGGGCGTTCCCCGCTCGCGCAGCCACCACGACACGCCGACGGTGGGATGCCCAGCGAACGGAATTTCCGTCGCGGGGGTGTAGATCGTGGCCCGGGCCGTTGTCGAACCCGCGGCCGGCGGTTGCACGAATATGGTTTCGCTGTAACCCAATTGGGTCGCGAGACGCTGCCGATCGGCGAGGTCGACCGCGTGGGCATCGACCACGCCGAGGGGGTTGCCATAGCTGCCGGCCGGGTCGGTAAAGACCCGCAAGACCGCGACTTCGACGCTCAGGTGGCGCTGCGCTCGTCGGCGCCGATGGCCTCCAGCACCGCGACGCGCGTGTCGGCCGACCCGGTGACCGACCGCTCGCCGCCGCCGCTGCGGAGCAGCTCACGCAGCGCGGCCTGGTCGTACTCGGGCGGCACCGTCGAGTCGATGAAGCGCTCCACGATGTCGAGGAACCGTGCCGGGTCGTCGTGGAACGGGAAATGTGCGGCGTTTTCAAAGATCTCGAGCCGCGACCCGGGCATCGCCGCGTGCGCCATGTGCGCGTGCCGGACCGGGATCACCGAATCCTTTTGCCCCCAGATGATCTGCACCGGGATGGCCTCGGTCAAATAACATCGGTCCAGCATGGTGACGATCTGCCCGCGCCAGTCCACGACGGCCCGCAGGGTGCGGGTGAACGCCGAGGAGGCCGTCGGCTCCGGCAGGCCGTCCAGGACGCGCAGCATGTTGGGCAGATCGTGGCCCAGCGCCGTCGAGCCGAGCACCAGGCCGGCCAGTCTGCCCAGCACCTGCACCGTCGGCATCACCAGGGGCAGCCGCAGCAAGGCCAGCGCTTCGGCGCCCATCGGCAGCGAGGCGAACCGTAACGCGATGTTGACGTCCTTGGTGACGCCGCCGGCGCCCACCAGGATCAGCCGCTCCACCAGGTGCGGGAACTGGTAGGCGAACTGCATCGCGACTCCGCCGCCGAGCGAATGGCCGATGATGGTGACCCGCTCGATGTCGAGCACGCTGAGCAGGTCGCGCATGCCGTTGGCGTAGGCCGCGGCCGAATAGTCGGCGCGTGGCTTGTCGGACTTGCCGTGGCCCAACAGGTCGGGGGCGATCACGGTGAAGCGCTGGGCGAGCTTGGCATGGATGCCGGTCCACGTGGTGGAGTTGTCGCCGATGCCGTGGATCAGCAGGATCGCGGGACCCTCACCGGCGATGCGGAACGCGCGCTTATAACCGTGGATGGTGCGGAACTGCAGCGAAGGCGCTGTCACTTCCCGCACCGGGCGAAGCGTGCGCTTCCGCTCGGTCATCTCGCCAACCTCTTTGTCGGGTCATCTCGGGGTAACTCAGGGCTTACTTCGGATCGTCGTCGTCGAACTTCTTCTCCGCCTGCTGAGCCAGGAACCGCTCGAACTCCGCTCCCAGCTCGTCACCGCTAGGCAACTCCTCGTCGCGCCGCAACAGTGACCTGTTCTCTTGGGCATCGATGAACGCATCGTACTGGCGCTCCAGCGCCGCCACCACTTGAGCGACCTCGGCGCTTGCCTGAACCTGCTCGTCGATCTTGCCGCGGATGTCGGTGGCCGCCTCGGACAACGCCGCCATGGGCAGCTCGAGCGCCCCGGTCTTGGCCACCTGTTCGAGCAGCGCCTGGGCGGCGGGCGGGTAGTCGGTCTGGGTCAGGTAGTGCGGGACGTGGACGGTGAATCCGACCACCTCGTGGCCGTGCTGGGCCATCCGGTATTCCAGCAGGTTCGACGCGCTGCCGGGGACCTGGATCTCGGAGATCCATGGCGTGAAGTCGGCGATCAGCTCAGCGTTGTTGGAGTGCGCGGTCATGGTCACCGGCCGGGTGTGGGGGACCGCCATCGGCACGGTGCCCAGCCCGATGGTCTGACGCACACCGAGACGCTCGGCCAAAAGGCGCACCGCGGTGATGAACCGCTCCCACTTCAGGTCCGGCTCCATGCCCGCCAGCAGGAGAAACGGCGTGCCGGCGGTGTCGCGCAGCGCGTACAGGCTCAGATCAGGATCTTCGTAGTGGGTGAAGTGATCGGTCTTGAACGTCATCAGCGGACGGCGCGAGCGGTAATCGAGCAGTTCGTCGATCGCGAACGACGCGACCAGCTCGGTGTCCAGTGCCGCCTTGAGGTGCGCGGCGGCCAGCCGGATCGCGTGACCGGCGTCGGAAAAACCCTCCAGGGCGTGCACCATCACCGGGCCGCGACCGTCGGACGTCGACAGTTGCGGCGCCGGGAACTCCAGCTCGTACATGCCGGACTGGCCTGGCTGATAGTGCGGCTCGCCACCTGGGTCGTATTCGCGGGACATCGGTGTTGCCTCCTCTCCCGTCACTCCAGAGTGCCGTACCCGTAATTGAACAACGAATGCCACCCGCAGACACCGTCAAAACGCGCGACGGGGCTGGCCAGTGCCCCGTCGGGCATGATGATCACCGATGCGCGTCGGGACGGTCTTGCTGTGCTCGCTGGTGGCGCTGTCGCCGGCGTCGTGCGGGCTGTTCGGGCGCGGTCCCGCGGCGCGGTCGGTGGCGCCGGACATGCGCGTGGGCGCGGTCTTCTACGACGACGGGCCGAGGCACGGCTGCACGGGCTCTGTGCTGCATTCCGGGGCCGGCAACTTGATGCTCACCGCGGCGCACTGCCTGCTCGGCGGTGCTCGGGCGACGTTCGTTCCGGGCTTCTCGGGTCGCTCCGGGGCAGCCGATCGGTGGCGCGTCGACGAGGTCTACCTCGATCCACGGTGGGTCGAGCGAAAGGATCCGCGCGCCGACTATGCGGTCGCGCGGGTCGGCAACCAGCGGGGTGAATCTCTGGAAGCCCGCGCCGGATCCGCGCTGACGCTGGGCCGCACGCCCGCTGCGGGCACCCGCGTCACGGTGACCGGCTATCCGGCCGGGGCCGGTGGCTCGCCGATCAGCTGCGAGGCCAGCACCGGCATGACCGAGAGCGGCTTTCCCTCGCTGGCCTGCCGCGGGCTGGTCGGCGGCACCAGCGGCTCCGCGTGGGTCAGCGCTTCCAGGGTGACCGCGGTGATCGGCGGTCCCGACGGCGGCGGGTGCCATGCGGACATGTCCTACTCGTCGCCGTTCGACGAGCACATCGCGGCGCTGCTGGCCCGCGCCGAGGCCGGCGGCCCCGGCGACCGCGCGCCGACGCAGTACGACGACGGTTGCTGACGGGTGCTTAGCGCCGGAATTGATTGAGCGCGCGCATCTTGTTCGTCACGTCCAGCGCGGCCACCTTGTAGGCCTCGGAGAACGTCGGATAGTTGAACACCGCGTCCACCAGGTAGTCGACCGTCCCGCCGCAGCCCATCACGGCCTGCCCAATGTGCACCATCTCGGTGGCGCTGGTGCCGAAGATGTGCACCCCGAGCAGCTTGCGGTCCGATGTGGACACCAGCAGCTTGAGCATGCCGTAGGAGTCGCCGGCGATCTGACCGCGGGCCAGTTCGCGGTAGCGCGCCACGCCCACCTCGTAGGGGATGGAATTCTTGGTCAGTTCCACCTCGGTTGCGCCGACGTAGGACACCTCGGGAATCGAGTAGATGCCGATCGGCTGCAGCTCGGTGATGCCGTCGGTGGGCTCGCCGAACGCGTGGTAGGCGGCCAGCCGGCCCTGGTCCATCGAGGTCGCCGCCAGCGCCGGGAAGCCGATCACGTCGCCGACGGCGTAGATGTGGTCGACCTTCGTCTGGAACTGCGAGTCGACGAAAATCCTTCCGCGGTGGTCGGTTTCGAGGCCGGCGTTCTCCAGCCCGAGGCTCGCGGTCTGGCCTTCCCGCCCGGCGGAGTACATCACCGTCTCGGCGGGGATCTGCTTGCCGCTGCCCAGCGTGGTGACGGTGCCGGCGGCGCCGACGTCGACGGCGGTCACTTCCTCACCGAACCGGAACGTCACCGCGAGGTCGCGCAGGTGGAACTTGAGCGCCTCGATGATCTCCGGGTCGCAGAAGTCCAGCATGGTGTCGCGCTTCTCCACCACGGTCACCTTGGTGCCCAACGCGGCGAACATAGACGCGTACTCGATGCCGATCACACCGGCGCCGACGACGACCATGGAGGCCGGCAGCGATCGCAGGTCCAGGATCCCGTCGGAGTCCAGCACGCGCTTCTCGTCGAACTCCACCCCGGACGGGCGCACCGGCTTGGTGCCGGTGGCGATCACGACGTAATCGCCGCTGACGGTGACCCGTTCGCCCTGCGCATCCTCCTCGACCAGCACGGTGTGCGGGTCGACGAAGCGGCCATGACCCAGGACCAGGTCGATGCGGTTGCGCATCAGCTGCGAGCGCACCACGTCGACCTGCTTGCCGATCACGTGCTGCGTGCGGGCCAGCAGGTCGGCCGGGGTGATCTTGTCCTTGACGCGGTAGCTGGCGCCGTAGAGTTCGCGCTGGCTCATGCCGGTGAGGTAGACGACCGCCTCGCGCAGCGTCTTGGAGGGGATCGTGCCGGTGTTCACGCAGACGCCGCCGACCATCCGGCCGCGTTCGACGATCGCCACGGATTTGCCCAGCTTTGCCGCGGCGATGGCGGCCTTTTGACCGCCCGGCCCCGAACCGATGACGACCAGGTCGTATTCGCGCATCGAACTCATGGCATAGACGATAAGGCCCACAGTCGAGACTTTCTCCACAGATGGCGGCTGATTTACGTTGCGGTAGCACCCGGCTGACGGTGGGGATCGTCAGCGTTGGTGCTCATGACAAACCAACGAGCTGACTTCGAACTGAAACGTCCCTCGGCGCTGATCGCTGCGCTCCCGGCCCTTCTCGGCTTCGTGCCGGAGAAATCGCTGGTCGTGGTGTCGGTGAGCGACGGCGGACTGGGATCGGTGCTGCGGGTAGACCTTTCCGACGCGCTGCCCGGCCGGATCGGGCACCTCGCCGAGGTGGCCGCGGCGGCCGAACCGGAGGCCGCGATCGCGGTGATCGTCGACGCCGAGGGCGCGCAGTGTCCGCACTGCAACGACGAGTACCGCGAGCTGTGTGACGGGCTCACCGCGGCGCTGTCGGAGCACGACGTCGTGCTGTGGGCGGCGCATGTGGTGGATCGGGTGGCCGGCGGCGGGCGGTGGCATTGCGTGGACGGCTGCGGTGCCGGTGGCGTGATTGACGACCCGTCGGCGTCGCCGCTGGCCGCCGCGGCGGTGCTGGACGGTCGCCGGCTCTACCCGCGCCGCGCTGACCTGCAGGCCGTCATCGCCGTCGACCCGGCGCGCGGCGACGAGCTGGCCGCGGCGGTCCGCCGAAGCGCGGCCGCCCGCGAGATCGACCGGCGCGCCGACCCCATCGGTCGATGCCGTGGCGACGTGCAGGCCGCGATGGCCGCCGCGGCCCGGGTGGTCGGCGGTGAATCGCTGTCCGACGCGGAACTGGCTGAGATCGGCTGCACGCTGACCGACGTGCAGGTCCGCGACACGCTCTATGCCCTCGCGGTGGGGGAGACCGCCGCCGAGGCCGAGGCGCTGTGGGCGGTGCTGTCCCGAACGCTGTCTCCGCCATGGCGGGTCGAGGCGCTGGTGCTGCTCGCGTTCAGCGCGTACGCCCGCGGCGACGGGCCGCTGGCCGGGGTCTCGTTGGAAGCCGCGCTGCGCTGCGACCCGGACCATCGGATGGCCGAGATGCTGGACACGGCTTTGCAGTCCGGCGTGCGGCCCGAACAGATCCGTGAGCTCGCGCTGACCGGTTATCGGCTCGCCCGGCGGCTCGGGGTGCGGCTGCCGCCGCGACGGACCTTCGGCCGTCGCGCGGGTTAGACCTTCTCCACCTTGACGGCGTGCGCCATCTCGTGCGGCAGGGTGACATTCTCGTGGCCCGGGATCAGGATGGTGACCCCGCCGGCCGGGCTGGTCTCGACGGTGACGCGGGCGTTGGGGACGACGCCGGCGTCCTTGAGCCGCGAGATCAGGTCGATGTCACCCTGCACGTGCTCGGTCAGTTGCCGCACGACGACGGCGACCGGCGATCCGGCGGGCAACTCGGTCAACCGGACCAGGTTGGGCTCGTCGGCATCCGACTCCGAGCCGACGCCCAGGTCCAGCAGACCGGGAATCGGATTGCCGAACGGCGAAGTGGTCGGGTTGTTGAGGACCTTGACCAGCCGCCGCTCGACGTCCTCGCTCATCACGTGCTCCCACCGGCATGCCTCGGCGTGCACTTCCTCCCACGGCAATCCGATGACGTCGACGAGCAGCCGTTCGGCCAGGCGGTGTTTACGCATGACGGCGATCGCCAGGGCCCGGCCCTTGTCGGTCAGTTCCAGATGCCGGTCGCCGGCCACGTGGAGCAGTCCGTCACGCTCCATTCGAGATACCGTCTGGCTCACCGTCGGCCCGCTTTGGTCGAGCCGTTCAGCGATCCGGGCACGCAGCGGAGTCACGCCCTCTTCCTCGAGGTCGTAAATGGTCCGCAGGTACATCTCGGTGGTATCGACCAGCTCGTTCATTCAGCACCCTCCATTGACGCTGAGTCTACTTGGACAGCTGCGTGAATGGGTCCAACGCGTCTCCCCACGTTTCAGCCAAGCAGTATGCCCGCCGCGACGCGGCGGGCATACCGTCTTGCTGTTTCGCTGGGGGTGTCAGCTGGCGTAGGAGCGCAGCCGGTCGGCGCGCTCGCCGTGCCGCAGCTTGCACATGACGTCGCGTTCGATCTGACGGACGCGCTCGCGGGACAGGCCGAACAGCTTGCCGATCTGGTCCAGGGTGCGCGGCTGGCCGTCGTCGAGGCCGAAGCGCAGCCGGATCACTTGGTGCTCACGCTCATCCAGCGTTGCCAGGACGCTGCGAATGTCCACGTGCAGCAGCTCGGCAATCACCGCGTTCTCCGCGGACATCGCCTCGGCATCCTCGATGAAATCGCCCAGGGGCGCTTCCTCTTCGGAGCCGACGGGCATGTCGAGGCTCACCGGGTCGCGGCTGTGCTCGAGCAGGTCGTTGATCTTCTCGATCGGAATGCCCGACTCGGCCGCCAATTCCTCGTCGCTGGCTTCGCGCCCCAGGCTCTGGTGCATCTCGCGCTTGATCCGCGCCAGCTTGTTGACCTGCTCGACGAGGTGCACGGGCAGCCGGATGGTGCGGCTCTGGTCGGCCATACCGCGGGTGATCGCCTGACGAATCCACCAGGTGGCATACGTCGAGAACTTGAATCCCTTTGTGTAGTCGAACTTTTCCATCGCACGGATGAGGCCGAGATTGCCCTCCTGGATCAGGTCGAGCAACGGCATGCCCCGACCGGTGTATCGCTTGGCCAGCGACACGACCAGGCGCAGGTTCGCTTCCAACAGGTGGCGCCGGGCCGCCTGACCGTCGCGGACCACGATCGCCAGTTCGCGCTTGCGGTTGTCGCCGAGGCGCTTACGGGTTTCCAGCAGGTGCTCGGCGTACAGACCGGCCTCGATGCGCTTGGCCAATTCGACTTCGTCGGCGGCGTTGAGCAGCGCCGTCTTGCCGATGCCGTTCAGGTACACCCGTACCAGGTCCGCAGCGGGGCTCTGCGCGTCGAGATCGCCGTCCACCCGGCTGGTGCTGGACCTGGTGGTGGCTTCGACCCCCGTGGCCCTCTTTGTGGCTGCATTGGCCATTGCGCCCTCCCGATTGGCTTGCTTGCTGTCATGTGGTTAAACGACAAACCCCTACGCAGAGTTCCCAGCGACTTGTCATCTCACACGCCTTGACGTGCAGGAATGTGGCGACGACCTGAGAATGTCCTGAGAAGTGTGACCAGTAGGCGCTATTCGGAAACCTGGTCGGCTGCCTTCAGAGGCCGCGAGCGTCCGGACCGGTCCCGGCGGAGTGTGGCCGTGCCTCGATCGCGGGGCGCTCGGCCGTCGGGAACAACGGGGTGCGCCGCTGAACCGGCTCGAACCGGCGGGGCTCGTTGGCGCTGCGGGGGGGACGGTCGTTGGCGATCAGCACCGCCATCCACGGCAACGGCACCGAGGCCGCCACGATCAGCAGCGAGATCAGACCGTTGTGCCAGGCCCCGTATGCCAACGCGGCCAGGATGAGGGCCGGAACGCGGAACGCCATGAGCGTCAGGTACTTCCGTACCCGCGCGCGGTGCTCGTCCTCGTACGACGGCGCGGCGGCGGTGATCAGCACCGGCCTGCCGTCGTCGTCGAACCCGAAGTCGGAGCCGCGCTTCATTCCTCTACTCTCCCACACCAGATCGATTCCGGCTTATTCGGTTTCGGGGCCCGATTTGGCGGCACCCCGGCGTTCAGGTGCCACAATGTCAGGCATGGATACCCAGACGATCGAACGCACCGAGACCGACGAACGCGTCGACGACGGGACCGGCAGCGACACGCCCAAGTTCTTCCACTACGTCCGCAAGGACAAGATCGCCGAGAGCGCCGTCATGGGCAGTCACGTCGTCGCGTTGTGCGGTGAGGTATTTCCCGTCACCAAGGCCGCCAAACCGGGCTCCCCGGTGTGCCCGGACTGCAAGCAGATCTACGAGCACCTCAAGAAGGGCTGATCAGCCCTCGCCGGCGTGCAGGCCGTCCTGCGACGGCGGCGGCTTGTAGCCCTTGTCGCCGCGCAGGCGCGCCAGCAGCCAGTTGCGCAGGCGGTGGGCGTGGGTGGCCTGGGCGGGGAATTCCTCCTGGACGGCGGCGTTGAGTTCGGCGCCGATCATGATCGCGAAGCCGCCGAAAAACGCGAACAACAGGAACGCGATCGGTGTGGACAGCGCGCCGTAGGTATAGCCGGTACTGGTGATCCACCGCAGGTAGAACCGAAGACCCAGCGTGGCGACCACGAACACCGTCGTCGCCAACATCGCACCGAGGATCAGCCGGTGCGACGGCAGCGGCACCGGCAGCGCCACGCGGTACAGGGCCATCACACCGAGCATCAGGCCGACGGCCAGCATCGGGTAGTAGCCGTAGTGCAGCAGGTTGGCCAGGGTGGCCGGGATGTGCTCGCCGACCTTGCGTGGTCCGACGACCGCCAGCGGCGCGGTCGCGACCACGAACAGCAGCATGACCACGTAGAGGAACAGGGCGAAGAACCGCTGGCGCACCGGATGGCGCAGCGGCGTCTGGTCGTGCGCCTCGACCACCGAGTCCACGAACGACGACATCGCCGACGACCCGGCCCACAGCGAGATCACGAACCCCAGCGACACCACCTCGCCGCGGGCGTGTTTGGTCACGTCGCGGATGGTCGGCTCGATGATCTCGTTGACCACGCTCGCAGAAAAGAAGCTATGCGCGGTGCTGACCAGCGTTTTTTCGATGGCGGGCAGGGTGTCCGCACCGAACAGCGGCGCTACGAAGGCCAGACAGCCCAGCAGTCCCAGCAGCAGCGGGGGAAGAGACAAGCACGACCAGAAGCCGGCTTGCGCCGACTCCGAAAAGATCGAGTCATCCCAGCTCTTGGATAGCGTCCTTAAACCTATTCGCCACACATGGTGGCGCGATGGCTTGGCTGCCTGATCACTCATACCCGTCCAGCATTACCGATGACTGCCGGGGCAGCCCACATTGCCGGAGGGCGAGTTGATGAATTCAGCTCCCGCTAACCTCGAGCACGGCGGCTTGTTCGGCAAGCTTCGCCTGGTGCTCGTTGGCGTGGTGCATGCAGAAAAGAAGTTCGAGACCGGAGCTCAGCTTCGCGCGGACGCGGGCCGCCGCACCGCAGCGGTCGCAGCGGTCGGCTCTTGTCAGTTCGGGACTTGTCAGAGTTGCGTTCATGGCGTGTCTCCGTTTCTGGCGTGTCTTCAACTCTGTCAGACGCTTGGGGTTTTCGCCTTGTTCCCCGCACGTTATAAGGTGTGTCGTTTCTCACGAGTTTTTGGCGCGCGAGCTGGGTAGGGGAGGCGTTATGTCTGGCCCTTCGGTGCTGGTGCATCTTTGTGGGGCCGAGGAATGGTCGCGCATAGTTGCCGACGGCGCAATTCACCCCGATTCGGTTGGGTTCGTTCACCTGTCGACGCCGGATCAGGTGCATCTGCCGGCCAACCGGCTCTACCGCGGCCGCACCGACCTGGTGCTGCTCTACGTCGATCCGGCGGCGCTGAAAGCGCCGGTGCGCTGGGAGCCGGGGGTGCCGTCGGACCCCGCGGCGATGCTGTTCCCGCACCTGTACGGGCCGCTGCCGGCGAGCGCCGTGATCGAGGTCGTTCCCTACCCGCCGGGGCCCGACGGGACGTTTCCGCCCGTCGCTCAGCCCGCCACGTAGGCGTCGACTTCGATCTCCACCAGCAGTTCCGGCGCGATCAGCGCCGCGACCTCGACCATGGTGGCCGCCGGGCGGATGTCGCCGAAAACCTGCGCGTGCACGTCGCCGACCTCACGCCAGCGGGAAATGTCGGTCACGAAGATCCGCGTGCGGACCACGTCGGCCAGCGTCGCGTCCGCCTCGGTGAGCGCTGCCTCGATGCGACGCAGCGCGTCCCGAGTCTGTGCTGCGACGCCGTCCCCGCTGCCGGTGGTTCCCGCCACCGCCACATACGGGCCGACGCGGACCGCGCGGGAGTACGCCACGGCTGATTCGAAGTCGGATCCCGACGAGATGTTGCGGCGGTTGGGCGGCATGTCGTCACGCTAAGCCAGCGCGGCGCGCCAGGGACGCCAAATTTTCCGCGGTGCGCGCTTCAAGAATCCTTCAAGGCGGTTGCATCACGCTTCCAAGTGGCGACCCGAGGTAGCGGTCGGCTCACAATGGTCGATGGAGGGAAGAGATGAAGGCCGAGCACAAAGCCGAAGACCGGCAAGAGAAGTACAGGCTCCTACCGCCACCGGTCCGCGTCGAGGACACGATCACCAGCCAGGAGACCTGGCCCGCCCGGGATCCCAAGAACGACCGGGACACGGATCATGACTTTTTGATCAGGTATTGCGGCAGCTGATCGCGGCTGCCGGCACGGTGGCTGTGACGAACGCGTGGCGCTAATCGTTCGAGGACGCGAGTCTTAAAGTCCGAACTGTCCCAAGAAATTAAGCAGAATCGACACGACCCCAGCCGCCGCGAAAAAGGTCAGCAGGACGCCCACAGCTAAAACTCCACGAATAGGCCCCAGCACATAATCCAGCAACTGGAAAAATATGTTGAGGAACGCGTTACTGCTCTGCAGCATTTCGATTAGCGCTTGCACGGTGACCCACAGGCCCGCGTTCTGAAGGAGCCAGAGCAGATACTCGACGTTGATGCCTTCGGCTGCGGCATACGATTGCGCACTCGTAGCCAAGTGCTGCGCGAACTGCTCGTGAAACGCCGTCGCTTGGCCGGCCAGACCGTGGAAGTCCTCGGCATACCCGGAGAACAGATGCGCCACGCTCGCTGACACTTCATCGGCGGCCGCGGGTGCCAACCCGACGGTTTTGACCGCCGCGACCGCGAACTCGTCGGTCAGCTTCGAGGCGATATTTCCCAAATCCCCGGCCGCCGCTGTCATCAACTCCGGCGCCGCGATCACATGCGACATGTCGGTCCTCCCGTTGCGCGAACCAGGATCACACGGATCGATGCGGCGAGTATCAGTAGTCGACTACTTAAATGTGGCATTCTGCGTGGGTGTCCGCTCCTTTGGCGGCTACTCCTTCGGGGGTTGTGACGTTCCTGTTCACCGACGTTGAGGGTTCGACCCGTCGGTGGGAAGACGACGCCGGCGGGATGCGCGTGGCACTCGCCGCCCATGACGAGGTGTTGCGCTCGTCGATCGCGACGCACGGCGGCGTCCTGTTCAAGCACACCGGCGACGGGGTGTGTGCCGTCTTCGCCTCGCCCAAATCAGCCGTGGATGCGGCGTTGACCGCTCAACTGAGGTTGGAGTTGCCGGTCCGGATGGGGCTGGCCACCGGTGAAGCCGAACTACGCGATGGCGACTACTTCGGCGCCGTGCTCAACCGGGCGGCGCGCGTGATGGCTGCCGGTCATGGTGGTCAGGTCCTGGTGGCCGACTCGACAGCCGCTCTGCTCAGCGGGACAGATCTGATCGACCTGGGACCGCGCCGATTGCGGGGCGTCCCGATGCCGGTCGGCGTGTTCCAGTTGCGGGCCGCGGGGCTGCGGACGGAGTTTCCGCCGTTGCGGGCGCTGGATACGACGGTCGGAAACCTGCGGCTGACCACGACGAGTCTGATCGGACGCGAGTCCCAGGTCTCCGACGTCGAAGCCGCGGTCAAGGCACATCGGTTGGTGACTCTGACGGGGGTCGGGGGCGTCGGGAAGACGCGCCTGGCGGTTGAAGTGGCGGCGCGGCTGGCCGACGAATTTCCCGACGGAACATGGTTTTTCGAGCTGGCCGCGGTCACCGATCCCGCCGCCGTGCCCGACGCCGTCGCGGCGGTTTTAGGCATCATCCAGCAGCCCGGCAAGAGCGTGGCGAACAGCGTCGCCGCCGCGTTGGAGGGCAGGGTCCGACTGCTGGTTTTCGACAACTGCGAACACGTGGTCGACAGTGCCGCGGATCTGATCGACGAGATCCTGACCGCATCGTCGACGGTACGGGTCCTCGCGACCAGCCGCGAAGGGCTGGGCGTCGGCGACGAACGGTTATGGCGTGTCCCGTCGCTCGAGGTCAAGTCCGGAGCCGAATCCGCCGCCGTCAGCCTGTTCGTCGACCGCGCTCAAAGCGTGGTGTCGGACTTCTCGCTGGCCGAGTCGGGCGGGGCGGATGCCGTTGTGGAAATATGTCGCAGACTCGACGGCATCCCGTTGGCCATCGAACTGGCCGCGTCACGGATGACGTCGATGACTGTAAACGAGGTGCGGGATCGCCTCGATCAGCGGTTCCGGCTGCTGGTGGGCTCGCGGCGTGGCCTCGAACGCCACCACACCCTGCGCCACACGGTGGCGTGGTCCTACGACCTGCTCGACGACTCGGAAAGGGCGGTGCTGGACCGATGCTCGGTGTTCGCCGGCGGGTTCGAACTCGAAAGTGCGCGTGCCGTAACGGGTTTGGATGACGACTACACCGCCCTGGATCTGCTCGATGCGCTGGTGCGCAAGTCGCTACTGGTGGTGGACCGGTCGTCGGGGCGGACCCGGTATTCGATGCTCGAGACGATCCGCCAGTTCGCCGAGGAGCAACTCGTCGCCCGCGGGGAGGCATCCGGGATTCGGGCGGCGCACTCGCGGTACTTCGCCGGACGGGAAGCCGACATCCTTGCCCTGTGGGACAGCCCCCGCCAGCGAGAGGCGTACGACTGGTTGACTGCCGAGCTGGCCAACGTGCGCACGGCATTCCGCTGGGCCGCCGATCACGGCGATCTGGATGTCGCCGCCCCGATCGCGACGTATGCAGCGTGGCTCGGTTATTTGGCAGAAAATCACGAGCCGATGGCGTGGGCCGAAGAGCTGATCGAGCCTGCCCGGGCCGCCGATCACCCCCGCCTCGGGTCGCTGTATGTGGCGGCGTCGTATTGCTACATGGCCGGACGGATCGATGCGGGCATCCGCTACACCGAGGCCGCCGAACGGGCGATCAGCGGTGGAAGCGACCACCATCTCCCGCACGCCGAATGCTTCCTCGGCGCTGCCTACGTTGCCATCGGACAGCCGGAACGTTGGATTCGTAGTTGTCGCGACCAGCTCGCGCGCGGTGGGGACATTCTCCCGTACACCACGGCGAACCTGGTTATCAGTTTGGCGATCACCGGTTGCTCCGCCGACGCGATCGCGGCAGCCGACGGTCTGGTGGACGCCGCCGAGGCGAGCGCCAACCCCTTCGTGCTTTCCTGGGCCATCACGGCCGACGGCCTGGCCTGCCAGGACGCCGACCCTGCGCGCGCGCTGGCCTCCCACCGGCGTGGCCTGGCGATCGCCCAGGACAGCGGTAACCGCGCCAACCTGTCGATCATTGCGGGGAACCTGTGTCACATCGAAGCCGAACACGGCGACGCGCTGGCCGCCTTCGATTACTTCACCATGGCGATCGGCAACCATCGCGACTCGGGCAACACCTACATGATTCACGTCCCCCTCGGTTGGCTCGCCTCGTTTTTCGACCGGCTCGGACGCTACGAGCCGGCGGCCACCATCGCCGGGTTCGCCGTTACCAGCCCTGTCGCCGCGCTTCACAACATGGCCGCGTTCCGCACCGCGAATGCGCACCTCCGCGAGGTGCTCGGTGAGCCGAAGTATGAAGCGCTCGCCCGCAAGGGCGAGGAGATGACCACCACCGAAATAGTGGCGTACGCCTATGACCAGATCGACCAGGCCCGAGCGGTGCTCGAACGCCCCGCGAATTCTTAGTCGAGGAGTCGCGCAAACGCTGGGCAGCGACAAGCGTTGTTAGACGTGGCGGAGATGCCAGCCTGCCCAGCTGTAAGTCAGAGCAACTTGTCGAAACTCACACGATTCTCACACGAAGCGGCTACGGTGCGTGGCACACGGCCATGTCGGTAAGGAAAGGAACAACCGTGAAGAAACTGCTGATCGTTGCCGCTGTCGCTGCTGCGCCCGCAGCGGTGCTTCTCGCACCAACGGCCCATGCTGACACCGTGTGCCAGAACTCCCCGAAGGTTGTGGCGCTCGGCGCCACCAGCTGTCCGTTCGCGCTCGCCGTGTCCGCCAAAATGATGAGCGGTGCCGGCACAACATTCAGTGTGTACTCGCCGGTTACCGGCGAAACCTACTCGATGCACTGCATGATCGAAAGTCATGGCAGCACGACATGCAGGGACGCAAACGGCGGCAGCGCCGCGGTGCAGATCTTCTGATCACCGGGCCACGGAGAAGCCAGCCCTGGCAAATACCGTAAGGCTCAAACTGTGGCGCCATTCCTAAACCGGGTCGAACTGGGAGATCAGCCAGCTGGAATTGATTCGGGTCATGCCTACCAGCACGGTGCTGGCCACTGCCGTGGGATCGGGCGACCGAACGGAGTGCCCTACACCAGTCACCCCCGACGCCTGGTCAGCTCATTACCCATAGAACACCCAACATCATCCGCCCGGAGTTCCCTATTTGGGAGCCCTTTTCGGCCAGGGCCCCGGGAGAGGCGCTCTAGCGCGGTGCACGTCCACTGCTTCTGGACTGACCCACAAATGCGCTGGTCAGTCGCGTAAAGCTGGAGTGTCGCTCAGTCCAGGTAGTCGCGCACTAGGGACTGTTATGCGCTGTGCTTGACCTGGAAAAACAACGCTCGCGGATGAGCGTTGATCGCACGAATATCCTGGACTGGACCCGCGCCTATTTCTGGCCCTACGCCGGAACGCCGCGGCTTCGGGCTTGTCCGAACTGATGATCACGACGGCGACATATCACCACGCATCGACATATGCTCGATTCCCGACATTTGCAATGGTAGCGACATATGTGCGAATGTCTTTGCAGCCCTTGGCAATTCGATATCTATCGAGTTAGCTTCGGTGCATGACACACACAAGTACTGTCCTCGCGGGCCTCAATACCGAACTCGACGCCGCCGGCGTTTTCGCCGGTCTACCGATCGACGACGGCGACCTCCTGATCGCCGCGCTGCACTACGACGTCAGTCTGCGCAGCGATCCGGCCGGCTCGATGCGGTCGCGCGCCGTGGCGGTGCGCGCCGGCCAGTGGCCGTGCGAGGACTGCGTCGGCGTCGCTCGTGCTCTCGATATCGCGGCGGCACTGATCGAGTCGCGGTGAGCGGACCCCCGCCGCGACCATTTCCGCCGGCGTGGGCCGGCCTGGTCGACGACTGCCTAGCGGCGGAGGCCGGCGCAGGCCGGTCGCCGGCCACGCTCGCTACCCGCCGCGGCCACCTGGCCTTATGGCGCGCGGATCGCCACGATCTGACGCGCGGGCCGGCCGGCGCCGAACTGTTGGTTCACGGCACGGGCGGCAAGCTGCGCGTCGTGCCGCTCGGCGACGACCTGGCCCGGGCGATCGCCGCTGTCAACGTCAGCCGAACGGATGCTGAGAAGGGGGTGCGTCCGGCGCACACCCTTGCCGATGGGGTAAGCCAGACTGACCCCATCGTCGGCTATCTGTTCCCCGGCGACGAGGGCGGCCACCTGTCGCCGCGGTGGGTCGGCAAGCTGATGGCCGGCGCACTGCCCGACCACTGGACCGCCCACACCCTGCGCCACCGATTCGCCAAGCGCGCCTACCGTGGGAGTCGCAATCTGCGCGCGGTGCAAACGCTGCTCGGACACTCGTCGGTCACGACAACGGAGCGATACACCGCGGTCGGCGACGACGAGATACGGGCCGCGATGATGGCAGCCAGCGAATAGATTTTCTAGGCGTGATTTCGTACGCGCGTATTTGCTGGCTACGCGACGACATGTGCCCTAGAGTGTGAGCGCGATGACGGTAACCAAGGCGGATATCGAGCGTGCTCTGGGGCCATGCCAAGAGGCGCAGCGTGTCGGATCGCAAAGCGGCATGGGCGAATGCTGGCGGATCGTTCAGAACGGGACGGTCAAGGCCTGCAAGGTCATTACACGCGCCTATGAGCCTGAGCGGTTCGAACGCGAAGTCGAGGCGATGCAGCGCATCGATTCGCCACGCGTGGTGCGGGTGTTTGGTCGCGGCAAGCTGACCACAGCCGACGATGGGAATGAGCACCCGTACTTCCTCAGTGAGTTCCTGGAAGGGGGCGACGTACGTGAGCACATCGCCGCGGGCAAACAGCCTGACGACGGGCAGCTGCGCGCCTTCGCGCTCGCGGTGCTCGAAGGCGTCGAGGAACTGCACGACGCCAAGGTGGTCCACCGCGACCTCAAGCCCGACAACATAATTCTGCTCAACGGCGACTGGACAAAGCCGGTCATCATCGACTTGGGGTTGGCACGGTTGATTGACCTGACGACTGTGACCGTCTATCCCTGGATCGGCGGGACTTGGACTTACATGGCGCCCGAGCAGCTGCAAGCTCAGCGTGCTTTTGACCGCACTGACGTCTGGGCGGTTGCGGTCATCGTCGCCGAACTAGCTGCGGGACAGCACCCCTTCTGGCTCGGTGAGCGGAACCCGCCCGCGGATTGGCATGCGCGGCTGCGGACGGGCATGAGCATTCCCGGAAGTCGCCCTGCGGGCCTCCGTGACTGGTTGCGGTTCGCCGGGGCGTATCCCGGTTACAAACGGCCCACCGCCGCGGTGGCAAGACAGCAACTTGAATTGATGTGGCCATGAGTTTCTGGTTGGAGTACGGCAACAAAGAAGCCCGTCAACTCGTCGCGTTCGCAGATGAGCTTGCGGCCACACCTGCTGGACGGCCTGGCATTTGCTTCGGACCACTCAACGCCCCAGCGACGCTCGAGCCGCTCTATCGCCAGGCGCGTACCAAGGGTGAGGCGATCGTGGAGCCACACGGCTATCTGCGCGACCGCGGGCCCTTGAAGCGGTCACGAGACCACTTCCCCTGGCTTGCTCAGGAACCGCGGCCGACCACGCAACCGGAGTGGGAACAGTGGATGCAACGGGGCCTTGACCACCAGGTCTCGACGCAGCTGTGCGGGAATGCCGGCACCCCGTCCTTTGTAATCACGCCCTCCCCGGTGATGGAAGCCGCCAGCGCCGATGACTTGAATGCCGTGCTCGATGCCGCCACCGCTGTCCGCAGCCGGGTATCTGGTCAGGATTGCTGGCTGGGCGTGACGGTGGACCGGACCTACCTGCGCGAAGAGACGCACCTGACGCGGCTGCTGAACGCGGTAATTCAGACGGGCGCCGATGGGGTGGTTTTCCGAGCCCCACATTCAGAACTGGCACCGGTGGCAGACCGGTTTTACCTCAGCGGATTGCGCGAGGTCATCGAAGCATGCGCCGCGAACGGCATCCGCATTTTCCTGCCCGCGTCAGGTTGGCTCGGTTGGCTCGCGATGGGCTGGGGCGCTTGGGGTTTCAGCGGAGGCATGGCCGGCGGGTCGTGGGTTGATCGAGTTCCCGGCCCGATGACTCGACCCGATCAGCCCAGTCTCCCGTATTTCGAACCACAACTTCTCCGCGCCGTGCCGTGGCGCAGCCACGAACAACTCGTGAGCGAGCCCGAATACCAGCCGTGTAGCTGCGCCGATTGTGTCCAGATGGGAGGCTCGCACGAACTCATGCTCGCCAAGCGCCACCAGATCCGCCACGCCTCGCAGGAGACCGCGACCCTGACGGCCGTGCCCGTTGGGCAGCGGCGCGGGCTCGTCGCCGCTCGCCTGGACGCCGCGATTAACTTCCGCGACAGCCTCTCGCGGATTGTCGCTACCCGTATTCCTGCGACGACTCACCTCGATCGGTGGCGGGCGCTCCTGTAGCTGTGTGCCTACGGCGAGGACCGCTGCGACCTCGCTCTCGGCCGCTGCCCAGGCCTGCTCGGCCATTAATGCACGCAACCAGCGCTCGGGGCGTCGTCCGCGGGGCTGCGCAATCACCTGTAGCTCGCCGGTAGATGCGATCACCGCCAGACCGACTCCGAAGGAAGCGATGAAGGCGCTTTCGCGTATGGCGGCGGCAGACCGGGCCGCGTCCAGGACCAGCCACGCGCGGTCTGCACTGATCGCGAAGTTGTCCGCTTGGCGAAGCGCGTCCCGCCATTTGCTCAGCTTCAGTTCCACGGCGGTGATGTGCGCCGGTACTGGACGCCAGGCGCCACTGGACCTCACTGTGTCGGTCTGGAGTTCAACGAGGCCAAGGTCGGCGAGCGGCCCGAGGGTCGATCGCGTAAGTGCTGGTGCGCTGGTGCCGAGGCGGGTAGCGAGGGTCGAGGTTCGAGTAGGCCGATCGCTTCGTAGCAGATTCAAAACCCGCACTCGCAACGGCGATGTGATCGGACCAACGCCGCTTTCGAATCGCTGGTGCAGCGCGTCCGTGTCGAATCGGACGGCGACGACGTCGGCGATACCCTGTGCGGCCGGCACTTCGCCAACGACCACGTGGGCGCCGCCTGGCGGCATGAGTCGACCAATCTGAACGGTAACCAACTGCGTCATCTCGGCTTCCCAGCGAAAGCCGACACGTGCGCGCTGACCACCGTTAGGCGTCACAGCGGGCGCCGGCTTGAGTAACTCGACGGGTCCCTCGTCGACCGTCCGCGAAGCCATATCCGCAAACTAGCACCGTACTTGCGAGTAGCAACTCACCCGTCGTCAGGCGCCGCGGCGCGTTCCGCGGTGGCGCGTCATCGCCGGCCCGGTATCGACCCGGACCCGCAGCATTCGCGTGTAGCCGCGCATCCACAGCTTCGTCAGGACCAGCGACCGGCCGGCATACGGGTTAGGGTCGCCGACGTCGGCGAGTGAGCCCTCGTACAGGGCGCGGGTCGCTTCCTGCCGCATCGTCAACCGTGGAGCTTGCGCGCTACAAGTGGTGTACGCGGGCTTCGGGCGCTGGCGCGACAGTCAGGCGGCTGATTTCGTTGTCACCCGTCACGTTGCCCGCTTGGTCGACGTTCAGTTCGAGGTTTTCGGCAACAGCTTCGATCGCTGCCTGGGCGCTCTCCGCAACATGCAAAACATCATTCGTCTGGTCGCCGTTTTTCCGGTGAATAGTCACGGCCCACTTGTTGTTGCTGACGGTCATGCGTCCAGCCTGCCAGAGGAACATGTTATGACCGAGTTTTTTTGTGAGCGAGCAGGGGGGGCATCGCCTATGCCACGGGAGGCGGCGTGGGCGGGGGGCGGGGGGTCATCCCCCCTGGTCTGTGTTGCGACCGGCGCGAACGCGAACTGTTCGGCTCTGCTGCGGCGCCTCGGTCGTCGTCGTGGTTGCGGGCCCCGCGGCGGCGCTGCGCCTACGTCCACACGCGCGCCGACCGCGGGGCTGTCGGTGACCCGCTACCAGCTGTTTACGACGCGCTTTAGGCGCGCCTCTTCGTCGGCGCGCTCTTGGGCTGTGGCGTCGGCGTTGAATGTCGCGGCGCGCGCGGAGAACTCGGCGATCGTCGCGAGGCGGAGCGGGAGGCCGGCGCGGGTGAGGGCGAATGCGTCGGGTTCGGTTCGTGTGTCGCGGGTTATCGCAATTGCCGGCGCCAAGTCGGCTTTACGCGCGGGGGTCAGCGATAGCGGCACCGGATACCCCGCGACTCGGACACCTGAGACTGCGGCAAGTGCGTCGAACCCTCGCTGTGCCTCGGTCCAGACCGCGGCGGCGATCTGTGCCTCGTGCAGCTGGTGCATGACGTTGCCGCCCTTGGTGATCGCGGCGGCGTCGTCGGCAAGGTCCAAGCCGGCTTCGGCTGCGGCGACGAGTGCGTCCGTGTGTGGTTCAAGCGCGGCTGACCAGCTTTCGAGGATGGCGTCGGCGCCGTCGACCAGTGCGGCTGCGAGCAGCTGGTCGACGCGGCTGCGGGCCCGCTCGCCGATGTTGCCTGTAACAAGTTGGCGGTTGAGTGCGAGCCGCTGCACGGTCTTGTCGTTGTGGTAGTCGCGGCCGGCTTCGATCGCATCGAACACCGCGTCGTCGAGTTGTTCGGCCGTGGCGCTGATCTGAGCAACAGCGTCGGCGAACGCGTCGACCTGGGCGACCAGTTCGAGGTAGGCGTCGGGCAGCGGAACACCGAGCCGGTCGGCGGCTTTCGTGACGGCTGCCGCGTGGGTGCGGGCCGAAACCAGGTGAAGCATGGGCGTCCTCTCGTTGGTGGTGGTGCTGAGGTCAGTTGTCGATGGCCGGCCGGCGCTCGAACCAGGGACCGTTGTCTTCGGGTTCACGTTCAGGGTGTCGCCAGCGGCCGACGGTTCGGCCGGCAACGAGTCCAGGCAGGATTTCGGCGTCCTTGGGCGCGAATAGGTCTGCGGCGAAACGGCGTTGCGCTTCGGTGTCGGCGTCGCGGGGTTCAGGCTGCGGGTCGTCGACCTTGGCGCCGGTGAAGAACGCGTTCGCGAATCGTCGATTGCTTGCGGTGTGGTCGATTTCAGTCATGTGCCCTCCGGGAAGATCCAGCCGTTGACTTTTCGTCCGCCGGCCGCTTCGGCTTTGCGTCTGACAGTTCTTGCGTGGCAACCCCATTCGCGCGCGAGTTGCTTGGTCGTCTTCAAGGCTGACAGGTCGACCCGATTCGGCTGTCCCCCAGCGGACAAATGCCTGTTCAGGGCGTCGAGCACTCTGGGCCAGCGCAGCGGGATCCGTTGCCCGCTGATCTTGAACAGGTGCATTGCGTCGGCGATGGTGTAGGCCGCTTCGCCGACGAGCTGACGTTCGGGGTCGGTGGTCATCGGCTGGCTTTCGTTCGGCGGTCGTAGGGTCCGCGCTTGCCGGCTCTGCGGCCGTCCGGGGCCCCGCCGATCAGCGACAGCTTTCGCCTTGGCTCCACTTCGACGTCCAGGCGGGCGACGGTGTGTACGCCGATGCACAGCCGGCCGCATGGAGTCAGTTCGGCTTCGGCTTGTCGCGCTTCCTCGACGTCGGCCCAGTAGGTGAACTCGGCGCTGCCGGCGACGCTCGGGTCGGGATGGCAGACCAGCGCGGACCGGTAGATCCGCGATGCTGGCGTGGTCATCCGAGGTCGCGGTTGAGAGCGGCGTACCAAGGGCAGCTGTCGTCGTGTTGAACGACGCCGCGGAAGTATCCGGGGGTGACCTCGGCGACGGACGCGACGCTGTTGCAGTCCGGACATTCGACGACCCCCGCCATGTCCTGCCCCGGTTGGTACCGGCTGATCCGCAGGCGCGCTCTTCTACGCTCTGCGCGGTTCACTTCACACGGCCTGGACGGCGAGGCCCGGAACGCTCTGCCCCAACGTCCGCGGGTGTCCCTACGGAACACACCCGCTGGGACAGGTGGGCCAGGGGCCTGTCCAGATCTGTCCCCGACGCCTTGCGGACAGGTCTGACCTGCGGTTTTCTCAAACGGCCCGACACGGACTCGGGGACAGTCGAAATGGACCTGTCCCCGCGGAATCGCGGACAGGTTGAATAGGCGTTTTGCGATGCCGAGGACGGCCGTTTTAGGGGTGCGGGGACAGGTGGTGCTAGGCGAATCAAGGCGGTCACATCAGCTCCTGCTGCGTCGAGCCGTCAGCGTTCGTCGCAGCTGACTTCCGCGCCTTCACCGCCGCGGCAATCGTTGCGTTGGAAAACTTGTGGCCGCCGAGTCGCAGTGCCTCGCGGGCCCGATTAGCGCCGGTGTCGACCAGCAACCGGAGTTGGATCATGGCTTCGATGCACGCGCCGATTCGGCGCTGTTCGGCGTCGGGCAGCGACTTCGGCCGGATGATGTGCCGCAGGTGCGGGTCGTACTGGCGCAGCAGCAGAATCCGGTCGGGGTGTCCGTTGCCGCGCTGGCGTTCGAGCCCGAGGTTGACGAACACCTCGCCGTCGTCGTCGGCGGTGGGCGCAGTGTCCAACGTCCACACCGCGTCCACGTCGTCAGCTTTCGCGCTCGACCCACGCGCGGTCGTCTTCACGCCGTGCCCGCGGTGGTCTAGCCGCACGACGGCTCGACCGGCGCCCTTAAGCGGTGCGAGCGTGTGCCGGTAGAGAGCCCGGTACGTGTCGGCGCTGTTTTCTTCGCCGGCGACTACGCGGGCCACGGTGTCGATGACGACCAGGGCGGCATCGTGGTATTCGGCGACCGCTACGAGGTCGACGCCACCGGCGGCGTTGTCGAGCGGCGGCATCGACGGGAACGACAGGTAGCGCAGGTCGCCGAGTTGGTCGGCGGCGTAACCCATGTCGCGTAACCGCGCGATGATGTCGAAGTCGCTGTTTTCGTGGTCGACATAGAGCACGCGGACGGGCGGTTGCGGCTTCTGGCCGAAGACGGGCCGGCCGGCCGCAAGCGCCGCGACGACGTCGAGCATCAACAGACTCTTGCCGGCCTTCGCCGTCGACACCAGCGCATAGGACTGCCCGCGCGCGATGAATTCCGGAACCAGCCAGTCGACCTCCTCGCGCGCGCCGTCAAATGCGCGTTGCCAGTCCACGACCGGATACCGCTTGTGTGCCGGCGTCGGCGCCGCGGGCGCCTCCCAACGAGAGTTGCGGTCGCCGAGTGGCGGTTCGGGCGGGCCCGGATCGTCGGACCGTTCGAAGCTGGCGACCGCGGCCGTCCGCCGCGCCGAGGCGAGGCCGGGATCGACGCGGGCGGTCACGCCAGAGCTCCGCCAGTGAGAGTATGCAGATGCTCGGCGAGTTCCCT
This sequence comes from Mycobacterium sp. NGS68, assembly GCF_059812195.1. Lineage (NCBI taxonomy): Bacteria > Bacillati > Actinomycetota > Actinomycetes > Mycobacteriales > Mycobacteriaceae > Mycobacterium > Mycobacterium sp. NGS68. The sequence goes on from NZ_JCALCE010000012.1 coordinate 133,069, forward strand.
ATCCTTGCCGCCCCGTCGCCAAAGCGCTTGCAGCACTTCTATTTGGAGCAGCGGGACTAGGCCGGACTCAAGGACGTGCAGTGCGGCATCCCGGCCGGCGTCGATCATCTTGTCCGACAACGGGGGGTCGGAGCACCGGCACGGCCAGGGGTCGGGGCACCCGCAACGCAGCGGGGCAACACGGCGGGCGGAGTGGCGGCGGCGTTTCCAGGCGGCCAGGCCCCGATGCCGATCGCAGTCCATCGTCAGGGGCTTCGAGGCCGCCGAATCCTGCTCAGGTCGGCGACTTCTCCGTTTGTAGACCCTCATGCGCCGCTGTCCATTTCGGCGATGCGCTCGATCACCGCAGCCCGCCGCCGGCGAGCCTGCGCCGACTTCAGCGCCAACCGCTTGAAATGCGCCTTGCGGGCATTCCCGGCTCGACGTGCGCGTTCGGCCGGCGGGAGCTTGCCGTTTGGATCGACTTGTCGCTCGAACTTGTCGAGCAATGCTTTGCGCGCGTTGGCAGTTCGTGCAGATCGATCGGGGGTGCGCGCCCAGGATTCGTGCGCCGCGATCTGTGCTTGAAGCCTACGTTCGGTGGGCGAATGCGGTGTCGCCGCCATGAAAAAACCTCCGGGAGGGCGTGACTAATCACGCCTTCTTCGGAGGCTTCGGCCGGAGGGACATCCGGCTCGCGTGGTGCATAGCGTACATCAGCGCTGTGCGCTACGCCGCTAAGACTTTCGCGACGTCTTTCCGATCGCGCGTAGTCCGTTCAGCGAAATGCGGAAACGGTCACGCTCCCACAACACGTCGAACTGCGACTTGAGCTCAAGTTCGTTGCGGCGCACTACATCGCCGCAACCTGCGCAACGCAACTGATACCGCCGACCTAGCGGCAGCTCGTCGTCGGCACCGACCCCCGCTAGTGCGCGCGCTCGGTCCAGTTCGTCCAACATGGATTGCGCTCGGCTCCAGAACTTGCCCTCTGGCATATTCGCGCGGCCGACATCCCAGACCTTCACCACTTCGCCAGCAGCGTTGATGTACTCGACGCCACCACCGCGGCGTGGCTTCCGAACATCACCGCCGAGCGTTTCGAAGGGGTCAGGCAACCACGGCCCCTCTCCGTGGCGAGTGTAAGTCTGTTCCCACAGTGCGTGCGATTCAGCGTCGCAGTAGACGGTGATCTCGCCGGTCTTCTCCTCGTTCATGCCGGCGAAGGGTCCGGTCACAATTCCCCCAGATTCAGCCCGCGAGCTTCGGCGGCAGCGCGATCCGTGGCGGTCGATCGTGTGTAGCGGTCGATCATGTCGCGCGTCGACCACCCGGCAACGGCCATCAGGCCGCCCTCGGATCCGCCGGCGGCGAGCCAGCGCGACGCCGCGGTGTGCCGCAGCAGATGGGGGTGGAAGCCCTTCAACCCGGCGAGTTCAGCGCGCCACTTCAACGTTTTGTGCAGTCCGTAGTACTCAAGGCTGTTAGAACGGTCGCCGAGCCACAGCGCCGCTACGTCGGCGCGTGCGTGACCACGGCGGGCGCGAAGGTAGCGGTCGATCGCCATGCCAGTCTGGGCGCCGAACGGCGCGATGCGGCCCTTCCCGCCCTTGCCACGTCGCACGGTCACCAGACCGCGATCGAGGTCGACGTCATCGACGGTCAACCCGCACACCTCGCCGGCGCGCATACCCGTCTCGGCCATCAGCCGCACGATGGCAGCGTCGCGGCGGTCGCGGAACTCTCTACCGTCACAGGCCTTTACGAGCCGCTTGAGTTCGGATTCAGAAAGCGACTCGGTCACCTTCGTGTCGAGCTTCGGCGCCTTGAGTCCGAGCAGCGGGTCATCGGCGATCTCGCCCTCTTCTTCGAGCCAGGCCGAGAACCGGCGCACGGCGAGCTGGCGTGATCGGGCCGTGGACGGCTCGGCGCCGGCGTCGAGAAGGTCGGCGACGAATGACTTCATCAGGTCGCGGTCCAGGGCGGGGGAGTGCGCGTGGTCGGAGCACCATTTCAGGAACGCGCGTACGCCGTCACCGTAGACCTTGATGGTCGCTGCGGACTTGCGTTCGGAGCGCAGCGACAGCAGCCATGAAGGCAACAGCGCGGCCAAGTCCAATGCTGGGGGCTGCCGCTTATGGGCCATGGAAGCCGCTTAGCACGTCACTCCTACCGAGCCGGCTCACGCCTGACTCAACCCCGCGTACGTTCGCGCTGAGCACTTCCCAAAAGCCGTTCATCGCGGGTGTGAGTGGTGCAATCACCGCGTTCGGATCTGTGGACGGGGAGCCGAATAGCTCTCTTCGCAAACGTGAGCCTAGATGGTATTCAGGCGTTCGATAGTCCCTGTCGTACTGGTCGATGATCGTTTGCCACTCTGTCATCACATCCCATCGCCCCGACCATCCGGCGATGGCTGGAAAGAACGTCTTGCGGATCGACTTTCCGGGGTCCTTGCCCACTTCAAGGTAGTAGACCAGCGTCATAAGCCGCTCCCACAGAATCCGGACCTGCCCGATCAAGGTCTGCATCATCGACAGGTGTCGGAAATGTAGGCGCGGTTCGCTTAACGGATTGTGAATGTCGAATCCGGGGCCGACGTAGGCGTTGTGCAATGCAATGGTGTCCAGGATCGACAGGTACTGCACCTTCAGATCTATAGCCCGGTCGGCGACCCCAGCCAATCGGTCCAGTGGGTAGATCGCCGCGTCGATGTAGTCGGTGACGAGTTCTTCCAACCGCCACGCAAGCAATGGGTGCGGCGGGGTCGGATTGCCTAGCGCCGCAGACACCATCTTCTCAAACGCGACGACGCGCGAACGGGCGCGTTCAAGCTTGCCCTCATCTAGATCAGCCATGCCGCTATCTTGACTAGCTGCGCTGTGCTTGTCTACTACTTCTGGATTGACTCGCAAATACGCTGGTCAAGCCCAGTGGCTCGGAGTGTCGCCTAGTCCAGGTAGTCGCGCAGGACCTGCGAGCGGCTGGGGTGGCGCAGCTTCGACATGGTCTTCGACTCGATCTGGCGGATACGTTCGCGGGTTACGCCGTAGACCTGGCCGATCTCGTCGAGCGTGCGGGGCTGGCCGTCGGTGAGACCGAACCGCAGCCGCACCACGCCGGCCTCGCGCTCGGACAGCGTCTCGAGCACCGACTGCAGCTGGTCCTGCAGCAGCGTGAACGACACGGCGTCCACGGCCACCACGGCCTCGCTGTCCTCGATGAAGTCGCCGAGCTGGCTGTCGCCCTCGTCGCCGATGGTCTGGTCCAGCGAGATCGGCTCGCGCGCGTACTGCTGGATCTCGAGCACCTTCTCAGGTGTGATGTCCATCTCCTTGGCGAGTTCCTCGGGCGTGGGCTCGCGGCCCAGGTCCTGCAGCAGCTCGCGCTGGATGCGGCCCAGCTTGTTGATCACCTCGACCATGTGCACCGGGATGCGGATGGTGCGGGCCTGGTCCGCCATGGCGCGGGTGATGGCCTGACGGATCCACCAGGTCGCGTAGGTGGAGAACTTGTATCCCTTGGTGTAGTCGAACTTCTCGACCGCGCGGATCAGGCCCAGGTTGCCTTCCTGGATCAGGTCCAGGAACGCCATGCCGCGGCCCGTGTAGCGCTTGGCAAGCGAGACGACCAGCCGCAGGTTGGCTTCCAGCAGATGGTTTTTGGCGCGGTCGCCGTCTCGGCAGATCCACATCATGTCGCGGCGCTGGGCGGCGGGCAGTTTGTCGCCGCGCTCGGTGTGCTCGGCCATCAGCTGCGTGGCGTACAGACCGGCCTCGATCCGCTTGGCCAGCTCGACCTCTTCTTCGGCGTTGAGCAGCGCGACCTTGCCGATCTGCTTCAGGTACGCGCGAACGGAGTCTGCCGACGCGGTGAGCTCGGCGTCCTTGCGGGCCTGCCGCAGCGCCTCGGATTCGTCCTCGTCCCAGACGAAATCGCCCGAGGCCTTGTCCTTTTCGCTGGGCTCGGCGATCTCTTCGTCTTCCTCGCCGGCGGGCTGGGCGGGGGCCACGGCCGCTACGGCCGGGGTGCCTTCGACCCCCTCGGCGTCACCTTCGAGCTCGACTTCCTCGGTCGCGACCTCCTCGAGGTCCTCGAGGTTCAGGTCGGCCGCGTCGATCTCGAGGTCTTCGCCCGGCTCGACCTCCAGCTCGGCATCGACCTCGAGTTCCTCGGCGTCCTCGAGAACGACCACGGCGGCGTCCTGCGCTTCGTCCCCGGCGTCCTTGCCCTTTGCCCCGCGGGGCGAGGTCGCGCGGGCGCGGGTCTTCTTGGGGGCTTCGCCGTCGTGGGGAGAGTCGGCGGGCTTGCTGGTCTTGGCGGCCGCCTTGGTCGCCCGCTTCGCGGGGGCGGCGGTGTCGCCCGCGGCTTTCGCCGGCGCGCGCTTCGCGACTGCCTTGGCCGGAGACCCGTGCGGCCCAGCTGGCGCGGACTTCGCGGCGGTTCGCTTTACCGCGTCGTCGGTAGCCGGGCTCGTCTTGGTCGCTGCCACATACACCCCTTCGGTCGGACTCACTTCCGGCGATCTGGGCGTGCTTTACCGAAAGTGTCTGCTATGTCGAATGTCGGCGTTGATACCAGCGTGAGTACTCGCGCCTTATCGGTCGGGCGGTCGCCGTTGACCATTGTAACGACAGTGCGCCCCCATACTGCGCCAGCGGGCAAAATTCAATGGGTGACGTCTGTAGTGGATGCCATAGCGGCACCGACGATCCCCGCGGCGTTCTGCAAAGCCGCGGGCACCACCGGCGTGCGGTTTTCCAGCAGATGCACCCATTTGTCGGCTTTGCGGCTAATGCCGCCGCCGGCGATGAACAGGTCCGGCCAGATCGCGTTCTCGATGGCGATCAGCACGCTGGTGACCTCTTTGGCCCAGCGCTTGAAGGACCAGTCGTTGTTCTCCTTGACCGATGAGGCCGCCCGGTGCTCGGCCTCCTTGCCGCCGACCTCGAGGTGCCCGAACTCGGTGTTCGGTATCAGCTTTCCGTTGTGGATGACGGCGGACCCGATTCCGGTCCCGAAAGTGAGCAGCACGACCAGGCCCTCGTGCCCTTTGCCCGCGCCGTAGCGTTCCTCGGCGAGTCCGGCGGCATCCGCGTCGTTGAGCACCGTGACGTCCTGACCGCCCAATTCGGCCGCGATGATGTCGGTCGCGTTGGTGCCGATCCAGGCTTTGTCCACATTGGCCGCGGTCTGGACGATGCCGTGAGTGACGACACCGGGATAGGTGACGCCCAGGGGGCCGGTCCACCCGAAGCCATTGACCACCTCGGCGATGGTCTTCGCGACGGCCGCCGGGGTCGCCGGTTGCGGCGTCAGCAGTTTGATCCGGTCGCCGATCAGCTGTCCGGTGTCCAGGTCGACGATCCCGCCCTTGATGCCGCTACCGCCGACGTCGATGCCAAACCCACGACGCTGCGGGGTGGCGTCGGCTGTCTGGGGCGCGGGATCGGTGCTGGTCATCGAACCTCCTCGGCGAGACATCGCGGCGGGCCTAACCGCGGTGGGCCTACCTTAGCCCGGCGACGGCGAGCGCCGGGACGGCGCGAGTAAGGAGGCGGGCAATCTGCGTGGGCCCGGCGACGGCGAGCGCCGGGACGGCGCGAGTGAGGAGGCGGGCAATCTGCGTGGGCCCGGCGACGGCGAGCGCCGGGACGGCGCGAGTGAGGAGGCGGGCAATCTGCATGGGCTTGGCTCCTGTGATGCGATAGAGCGGTGACACCAGCCGGCAGCGACCCGGCGCGCCTGCGCGCCGCGGCCGAAGCGTTGGCGGCCGAAGCCGCCGCGTTCGTGCGCGACCGCCGCGCGGAGGTCTTCGGTGCCCATCCACCCACCGCTGGCAACAGCACAGTGGTGCGGGCGAAGACCACGCCGACCGACCCGGTGACCGTCGTCGACACGGAGACGGAACGCCTGCTGCGGGATCGGTTGGCGCAGCTGCGGCCGGGTGACCCGATCCTGGGTGAGGAGGGCGGCGGGCCCGACCCCGCATCCGAAACCAGCCACCCGGACACCGTCACCTGGGTGCTGGACCCGATCGACGGCACGGTGAATTTCGTCTACGGCATCCCGGTCTACGCGGTGTCGGTCGCCGCCCAGGTCAACGGCGTGTCGGTGGCGGGCGCGGTCGCCGATGTCGTCGCCGGGCGGGTGTATTCGGCGGCGACCGGCCAGGGGGCGCACGTCACCGACGAGCGCGGAGCCCATCCGCTGCGTTGCACCGGTGTCGAGGACTTGTCGATGGCGTTGGTGGGCACCGGCTTCGCGTACTCGCAGCGGCGCCGGACCGTGCAGGCCGCGCTGGTGGCCCGGATGCTGTCGGTGGTGCGTGATGTGCGCCGAATCGGATCGGCGGCACTCGATCTGTGCATGGTCGCGGCGGGCCGGCTGGACGCCTTCTACGAGCACGGCCTGCAGCCGTGGGACGGCGCCGCGGGAGCCCTGATCGCGGCCGAGGCGGGCGCGCGGATCGTGCTGCCGGACTACCGGACGCCGGAGGGCAGCGCGGGCCTGGTGGTGGCGGCTGCGCCCGGGATCGCCGACGAGCTGTTGGCGGCCCTTAAACGGTTCAACGGCCTGGACCCCATCCCGGGCTGACCGAGATCAGCAGCTGCTGGAGTGGATCTTGGTCAGGAGCGCGGGATCGGACCGCTCGGTGGCGCCTGGGCGCAGGGTGGCCAAAACGGCGTCGATGGTCTCGTTGTGCGCCAGCGCGGTGAAGTCGGTGCCGAGGACGAGGTCGACCGAATCGTCGGCGCGGCCGTCGTGGAACAGCTCGGTGCACGGCGCCACCAGCCATACCGCAGCCGCGGCGGCCTGCCCGGCGGTGCCGAACCGAATCTGGCCCTGGCAGGACAGCCGGGTGCCGGCGTAGACCGGGTCGTTGGCGGCGGTCGGTTGCGCGAACCCCAAGTCCCGCAGCGCCCCGGAGACGTCGGCGGCCTGCCCGCCGCGGCCGCTCGCATTGAGGACGTGGATCTTGGTCTCGCCGAGCTTGGCGGGCGAGACATCCGTCATCTCCGACCGCGATACCGGCTCGCCGACCTTGGCCGGTGTCGCCCCGGCCGTCTGCGGCGGCGGGTTGCAGGCCGCCACCTCGCGGACCTTGGCCGGCCGCGTCAGCGCGACGGTCCAGACGACGCCGGTTGCGATTGTCAGCAGAATCACCACGATGATCGCCGGTCTGGGGTTGCGCCGACGGAAGGGCCGACCATGCTTATCGAAGGCGGTACCCTCCGTGATTTGTGCGACCACAGGTGCACTCTAGTCGGCCGCTGAACGCACTGTTTAAGGGCGAACTCAAGGGTGAATCCTGGGGTGTGACGTAAATCACACTCTAATGCGCGGCGATCCGGGCACGAATCGTTTGGTGGATGCGTTCGACGCTGGTACAAAGCGTTGCTTGAAGACATAGAGGGCTTTGGATCATTAGAGGGCATAAGAGGGGATAGGACGGGGATAGGACGATGCCTACCGACTACGACGCTCCGCGGCGCACCGAGACAGACGACGTCTCGGAAGACTCGCTGGAGGAGCTCAAAGCGCGGCGGAATGAAGCGGCGTCGGCAGTGGTCGACGTGGATGAATCCGAATCCGCTGAGTCGTTCGAGCTGCCCGGTGCCGACCTGTCTGGCGAAGAGCTATCGGTTCGCGTCATTCCGAAGCAGGCTGACGAGTTCACCTGCTCGAGCTGCTTCCTGGTGCAACACCGCAGCAGGCTGGCCAGCGAGAAGAACGGGATGATGATCTGTACCGATTGCGCTGCCTGAGCGCTTCAGTCAGCTTCTCAGGGCCGACAGCACGCGATCGGGGTGACGGCAACTCACCAGCCAGTACGGTGTGGGGTCATCCGGGTCGTCGAGAACGATCAGGACCATCGGGCCCACCCAGCCCCGGTGCAGCACGAATGCCGCGGGGTCCAGTTGCCGGCCCAGTGCCGCGGACTTGGCCGACGGCACGATTTCCGCGGAGCGGGCGATCACGGTGACCGGCAGATGCGCTTCGCCGGCCCAGAGTTCGACGGTCTCACCGGCCGTCACGCGAATCTCGATGCGGCCGAGCCAGAGCAACACGCCGGCCGCGGCGGTGAACAGCACGGCGTACGGCAGCCAGTCGGGTAGGGACGCTACGCCGAGGTTGACTTCGAAGGCGATGAGCGCCGCCAGCCCGAAGCCGAGCGGCCACCACCACCATGGCACCCACAGCCGTTCGCGATATCGCACGCTGTGCGGTGCGACTCGCGTACCGGACACGCGGTCAAGGGTAGTCTGTGGCCCCGTGTCGACCAGTCTCGCCATAGTTCGTCTCGACCCCGGTCTCCCGATGCCCAGCCGTGCTCATGACGGTGACGCCGGAGTCGATCTGTTCAGCGCCGAAGACGTCCAGTTGGCGCCCGGGCATCGCGCCCTGGTGCGCACGGGGATCGCCGTCGCCATCCCGCACGGGATGGTCGGCCTGGTCCATCCCCGCTCGGGATTGGCCTCGCGCGTGGGACTTTCGATCGTCAATAGTCCCGGCACCATCGATGCGGGCTACCGTGGTGAAATCAAGGTTTCGCTGATCAACCTCGACCCGGACACGCCGATCGACGTGCACCGCGGTGACCGGATTGCGCAACTGCTGGTGCAGCGGGTCGAGCTGGTCGAGCTGGTCGAGGTTTCGTCGTTCGACGAGGCCGGGCTGGCGCAAACATCCCGTGGCGACGGCGGCCACGGCTCCTCCGGCGGACATGCGAGTTTGTGACGATGGCATTCGGTAGACGTTCAGGCAAAGACGACGGCGCGAAGGCTCCCGTGGAGGCACCCAAGGCCCCGGAACCTGTGGAGCCCGTGGAGCCTGTGGAGCGGGTGGCCTCCGAGGTCGACGAGGAGCTGGACGGCCCGTTCGACATCGAGGACTTCGACGATCCGGCCGACGCCGAGGTGGCGCGGCTCGACCTGGGTTCCGTGCTGATCCCGATGCCCGCGGGTGGCCAGCTGCAGGTCGAGCTGACCGAGACCGGCGTGCCCAGCGCGGTGTGGGTCGTGACCGTCAACGGCCGGTTCACCATCGCCGCGTACGCCGCGCCGAAGACCGGCGGGCTGTGGCGTGAGGTCGCCAGCGAGCTCGCCGACTCGCTGCGCAAGGACTCGGCCCAGGTCAGCATCAAGGACGGGCCATGGGGCCGGGAAGTGGTCGGCACCGCCGCCGGCGTCGTGCGTTTCATCGGGGTCGACGGCTACCGCTGGATGATCCGCTGCGTCGTCAGCGGCCCGCACGAGACCATCGACGAGCTAGTCGAGGAGGCCCGCACCGCGTTGGCGGACACGGTGGTTCGTCGTGGCGATACACCGCTTCCGGTGCGGACGCCGTTGCAGGTGCAACTGCCCGAGCCGATGGTCGAGCAGCTGCGGGAGGCGGCCGCCGCGCAGGCGGGCCAGCAGCCGGACGAGACGCAGCAGCCTGCCGACGAGCCGGCCGCGCGGCGCAGTGCCGACGGGTCGGCCATGCAGCAGCTGCGCACCACCACGGGCGGCTAGACGGCCTCCGCGAGAGCGGCCAGGCAGGCGGCGCCCAGCGCGGCGCTGTCGGAGCCCATCTGCTCCAGCGTCACCGTGCGCAGGGCCGCGTGCGGCGCGGCGGCCGCCCAGTCGACACCGACTTGCAGCGGATGGATGGGGTCGTCGACCGCGGCGACCACCCCCAGCGGGGCGCGCAGCCGGCGCAGCTCGTCGCACGTTGGGGCGACGTAACCCGCGGCTTCCTCCATGGCATCCGGCAGTTGGGGCCATTGATCGCGCCACGAGCGGGCCAGCTCGTCGGCCAGCCACGGCGGGCTGGACGCGCGCATCAACGTCGTCGTCGCCTCCAAACCGTCGCGCCGCAGCTGCGATGCGGAATGCCGGGCCGCCAGGGCGGCCGGCGCGGATCCGGGGTCCCCGCTCCAGGCCGGCAGCGCGGCCAGGACGGCCACCGCGCGGTCCGGATGCGCCAGCGCCCACGCGGCGGCGACCGCGGCACCGATCGAGACGCCCCCGACGCCGATCGGGCCCGACCGCGCGGCCTCGTCCAGGGCCGACAGATAGCCGTCGATCAGACGACCCGGCTGCGGTGGTGGCGTCACCACCACCGCGCCGGCCTCCTGCAGGGGCCCGGAGAACGCCCGGTCGACGTAGTCGTCGTCGGATCCCGTGCCGGGCAACAACACCGTGGTGACACCGCGTAAATCGACAGCCACTCCTTGATACTGCCCGGCCTCCGCGAGGGCGCAAACACGACGGGGTTTGGTCCGCTGGCGTCCGGGAACCAACAGGTCTACGGTTGCCGTTGCAATAGGTATCGCGCCGATAGCTAAACAGTGTCAGGAGTGGCCATGGGGGCCCAAGGTTTTCTGCGCCGGCTCTCCCGTCGGTTGACGGAGGACCCGGAACAACGCGACTGCGAGGAGTTGTCCGACGAGGTCGCCAACACCGGCGCGCAGCGCGTGATCGACTGCCAGCGCGGCCAGGAAGTCACCATGGTGGGCACCCTGCGCAGCGTGGAAACCGCCGGCAAGGGCGGAGCCGGCGGGGTGCGCGCCGAATTGTTCGACGGCAGCGACACGGTGACGCTGGTCTGGCTGGGTCAGCGCCGGATTCCCGGCATCGACTCGGGCCGCACGCTGCGCGTGCGCGGCCGCCTGGGCAAGCTGGAAAACGGCTCCAAGGCCATCTACAACCCGCACTACGAGATTCAGCGGTGACCGTCCCGAGCGAGGTGGGCGAGTCGGCCGTGAGCGGTCGGCGCCCCAGCCCTGACCGCCTGCTGGCCCAGCTGGGCGGGGTCGCGGGGCTGGTCTACTCGACGGTGCCGGTGGTGGTCTTCGTGGCGGCGTCCAGCGTGGCCGGACTGCTGCCCGCCATCGGGTTCGCGCTGGGCACCGCCGGGCTGGTCCTGGTGTGGCGGCTGATTCGGCGGGAATCCACGCAGCCGGCGCTGTCCGGCTTCTTCGGGGTCGCCGTGTGCGCGCTGATCGCCTACGTCGTGGGGGAGTCGAAGGGCTATTTCCTGCTGGGCATCTGGATGTCGCTGCTGTGGGCCGTCGTCTTTTTGGTGTCGATGCTGATCCGCAAGCCCGTGGTCGGCTACCTGTGGACCTGGGCCAGCGGGCGCGATCGGGGCTGGCGCGACGTGCCGCGCGCGGTGTACGCGTTCGACATCGCGACGCTGTGCTGGACGCTGGTGTTCGCCTCCCGGTTCGTGGTCCAGGGGCTGCTGTACGACGCCGACAAGACGGGCTGGCTCGGCGTGGCCCGCATCGCGATGGGCTGGCCGCTGACCGCGGTCGCCGCGTTGGCCACCTATGCGGCCGTCAAGGCCGTGCGGCGCGCCATGCCCGTCGCTGACGAGGATGACGAGGCTGATGGGGCCGAGGCTGCGGAGGCTGCGGAGGCCGCCGAGGCCGGCGCTCCCGACTAGTCCCGTCCCCGCCCGAGACTACGCACACCCGCGACACTTAAACGACGGCGACGACACGCCGGGCAGCGGCGCAGCGGTTTAAGTGTCGGCGGCGGCAAGGGAGCGCGGCGACCAGGCCGACTATTCGCCGGGTCCGCTCGGCAGAAGCAGCTTGCTGAGGTCTTCCTCGGCCTCGGTGACGGCGACGAAGAGCAGCTCGTCGCCCCCTTCCAGCGGTTCGTCGCCCTGCGGCACGATGACCCGCGGTCCGCGCAGGATGGTGACCAGCGCGACATCGCGCGGGAGTTGCAGCTTGCGCAACGGCTTGCCGCCCCACGGGGTGTCGTCGGGCAGGGTGATCTCGACCAGGTTCGCCTGACCCTTGCGGAACTCCATCAGCCGCACCAGGTCTCCCACGGCGACGGCCTCCTCGATCAGCGACGCCAGCATCCGCGGAGTGGACACCGCCACGTCCACCCCCCACGCGTCGGTGAACAGCCATTCATTACGCGGGTCGTTGACCCGCGCGACGACGCGGGGGACTGCGAACTCCGTCTTGGCCAGCAGGCTGAGCACCACGTTGACCTTGTCGTCGCCGGTGGCGGCGACCACCACGTCGAACTCCTCGAGGTGCACCGATTCCAGCAGGCTCAGCTCGCAGGCGTCGCCGAGGCGCCAGTGCGCGGCCGGAATCGCGTCGACGTCGATGTGGTCGGGATTGCGCTCGATGAGCGTGATGTCGTGGCCGTTGTCCACGAGCTCGCGAGTGACTGAACGGCCCACCGCGCCCGCACCGGCGACAGCTACCTTCATTTCCGGCGCTCCTCAGTCATCGATGGTGCTGTCTTCATGGGTTGAGGTCTTCACTCGGTGGCAGGGCAGCGATCGCCACCGCCTCGGCGGAGCGACCCGAGATCGCGGCGACATAGACCTGGTCACTGGCCTGGATGACCGTCTTGGGTTCCGGCAGGATGCCCGTCCCGAAGCGGATCATGAAGGCCACGCGGGCGCCGGTGGCCTGTTCCAGCTCGCTCGCGCGACGTCCCACCCAGCCCTCGTGCAGGACGACCTCGGCGACGGCGACGGTCCCGGTCGGATCGCGCCACTTCGCGGTCTCGGTCTCCCGGGTCAGCGCGTTGAGCAGCCGGTCGGTGGTCCAGGGCACGGTCGCGATGGTGGGGATGCCGAGCCGCTCGTAGACCTCGGCACGCTTGGCGTCGTAGATCCGGGCGACGACGCGCTGCACGCCGAAGCTTTCGCGGGCCAGTCGCGCCGAAATGATGTTGGAGTTGTCGCCGGACGAGACCGCGGCGAATGCGTCGGCCCCCTCGATCCCGGCCCTGATCAGGACGTCCCGGTCGAAGCCCTGGCCCAGCACCCGCTCGCCGGCGAACTCCGGGCTGAGCCGGTTGAAGGACGTGCTGTCGCGGTCGATGACGGCGACGTCGTGGCCGATCCGGGACAGCCCGTCGGCGACCGACGATCCCACCCGGCCGCACCCCATCACAATCACCCGCACTTGAGGTCCTTCCGGCTGGATCCTGCAGGTCATGGTCGATCGGTAAGCCGGGGCGGCCAACCGATTTACGCTCGGCAAACATTCTCGCCTAGGGAACGCTACCGGGAAACTCGAGTGGGCTTACCCTTGGCTCTCGTGTCCAAATTTTCAACCGTCGCGCGCCGGCTGCTCATCGGCCAGCCGTTCCGGAGCGACCGGCTGGCTCACACGCTGCTGCCGAAGCGCATCGCGCTGCCGGTGTTCGCCTCGGACGCGCTGTCTTCGGTGGCGTACGCCCCCGAAGAGGTCTTCCTGATGCTCTCGGTGGGCGGCCTGGCGGCGTACGCGTTGACCCCGTGGATTGGGCTGGCGGTGGCCGCGGTCATGCTGGTCGTGGTCGCCAGCTACCGGCAGAACGTGCACGCCTACCCCTCGGGTGGCGGCGACTACGAGGTGGTCACCACCAATCTGGGCGACACCGCCGGCCTCGTCGTGGCCAGTGCGTTGATGGTGGATTACGTTCTTACCGTTGCTGTTTCGACGGCGTCGGCTATGTCGAACATTGGCTCGGCCCTGCCGATCGTGGCGCACAACAAAGTGTGGTTCTGTGTGGCCGCGATCATGTTGGTGACGGCCATGAACCTGCGTGGGGTCCGCGAATCCGGGTTGGCGTTTGCCATTCCGACCTACGCCTTCATCATCGGCGTGACCGGCATGGTCGGCTGGGGGCTGATTCGGATCTTCGTGTTGGGAAATCCGTTGCGGGCTGAATCCGCGCATTTCGAGATGCATTCCGAGCACGGCCAGATCGTCGGTTTCGCGCTGACGTTCCTGGTGGCGCGGGCGTTCTCGTCGGGATGCGCGGCCCTGACCGGGGTGGAGGCGATCAGCAACGGGGTGCCCGCATTTGAAAAGCCCAAGTCGCGCAACGCGGCGACCACGTTGCTGCTGCTCGGCGTGATCGCGGTGGCGCTGCTGATGGGCATCATCGTGCTGGCCGAGAAGATCAAGGTGCAGCTCGTCGAGGATCCCGTGAGCCAGCTCGGCACCCCGGCGACCTACTACCAGAAGACCCTGGTGACGCAGCTGGCGGAGACGGTGTTCGGCAGCTTTCACATCGGGTTCCTGGTCATCGCCACGGTGACGGCGCTGATCCTGGTGCTGGCCGCCAACACCGCCTTCAACGGGTTCCCCGTGCTCGGCTCGGTACTGGCGCAGCACAGCTATCTGCCCCGCCAGCTACACACCCGCGGCGACCGACTGGCCTTCTCCAACGGAATCCTGTTCCTGTCGGCGGCGGCTCTGCTGGCGATCATCGCGTTTAGGGCCGAGGTCACCGCGCTGATCCAGCTGTACATCGTCGGCGTGTTCATTTCATTTACCTTGAGCCAGATCGGCATGGTCCGGCACTGGACCCGGTTGCTGCGCACCGAATCCGATCCACCGATGCGGCGCAAGATGATGCGCTCGCGGGTGGTCAACACGGTCGGACTGATTTCCACCGGTGCGGTTCTCCTCGTTGTGCTAGTCACAAAGTTTCAAGCCGGGGCGAAATACGCCATCGCCGCGATGGCCCTCCTGTTTCTCATCATGAAGATGATCCGCCGGCACTACGACGGCGTGAGCCGCGAACTGGCCGAGCAGGCCGCCGAGCACGGCAGCGAGATCGTGCTGCCCAGCCGCAACCACGCGGTGGTACTGGTGTCGAAGTTGCACCTGCCCACGTTGCGTGCCATCGCCTACGCGCGGGCGACCCGCCCCGATGTGCTCGAGGCCATCACGGTGGACGTCGACGAGGGCGAGGCCCGTGCGCTGAAGCACGAGTGGGAAGACAGCGACATCAGCGTGCCGCTGAAGGTGATTGCCTCGCCCTACCGCGAAATCACCGGCCCGATACTGGATTACGTCAAGCGGGTCAGCAAGGAGTCGCCGCGCACGGTGGTGACGGTGTTCATCCCCGAGTATGTGGTCGGCCACTGGTGGGAACAGCTGCTGCACAACCAGAGTGCGCTGCGGCTCAAGGGCCGGTTGTTGTTCATGCCCGGGGTGATGGTGACGTCGGTGCCTTGGCAGCTGACGTCGTCGGAGCGGCGCAAGCTGCTGCAGCCGCACGCCGCTCCGGGTGACGCCCGTCGGGGAATATTCGATTGACGCTTGAATCCGCCTCCGGGGAGCTGACTTTGGTCACCGGTGCGCCCGCCAACGGCGGCAGTTGTATCGCGCACCACGAGGGCCGGGTGGTCTTCGTCCGCTACGCGCTGCCCGGCGAGCGGGTGCGGGTCAGAATCACCGCGGACCGCGGATCCTATTGGCACGCAGAGGCTGTCGAGGTGATCGAGCCGTCGGCCGACCGGGTCGAGTCACTGTGCCCGATCGCCGGTGTGGACGGCGCCGGGTGTTGCGACTTGGCATTCGTCGACCCGGCCGCCGGCCGTGACCTCAAAGCGCAGGTGGTGGCCAATCAGCTGCAGCGACTCGGCGGGCTGCAATGGAGCGGCGCCGGTGAACCGCTTGACGACCCCACCGGTTGGCGAACCCGGGTCAGGCTCGACGTGGGGCCAGAGGGCCGGCCGGGCTTTCATCGCTACCACAGCGACGAGCTGGTGACCGACCTGCGCTGTGCGCAATTGCCGGACGGGATGCTGGACGGGCTGGACGCAGCCGACTGGCCGGCGGGCGCCCAACTGCACGTGGCCGTCGACGACGACGGGCGACGCCACGTGGTGCGCACCCAGCGCGACGGCAAGCGGACGGCGACCTCGGTGGTGGAGGGCGACTACGAGGCCGTGCAGCGCGTCGGCGGCCGCACCTGGCGGGTGCCGGTGACCGCCTTCTGGCAGGCGCACCGGGCCGCGGCGGAGGTGTACAGCCGGCTGATCGTCGACTGGGCGCGGCCCGACGCCGGCATGACCGCCTGGGATCTCTACGGCGGCGCGGGCATTTTCGCCGCGGCGCTGGGTGAAGCGGTGGGGGAGTCCGGGCGGGTGCTCAGCGTCGACACGTCGCGCGCGGCATCGCGGGCCGCCCGGGCCGCGCTGGCCGATCTGCCGCAGGTGCAGATCGTCAGCGATTCGGTGCGCCGTGCCCTGACGGCCCAGCAGGCAAGCACCAAAACCCCGAAAGCTGATGTGGCGGTGCTGGATCCACCGCGGGCGGGTGCCGGTCGCGAAGTCATCGACCTGCTGGCTGCCGCCGGGGTGCCGCGGGTGGTGCACGTCGGTTGTGAGGCGGCGGCGTTCGCCCGCGACGTCGGCCTGTACCGCGGGCACGGTTATGCCGTCGAAAAGATCGCGGTGTTCGACGCGTTCCCGCTGACCCATCACGTGGAATGCGTGGCACTGCTCACTCGTTAGGCGCACCGCGCCGAGCACGCCCGCCAGGACGATGCGCTTGCGGGTGATATCCCCGCCGACCGGCTAAACTCCCTCGCGGTGTGCCGGGAAGTCTGGTCGGCGACGTCTTTGTCGAGCGACCGAGAGGCCCTGGTGAGCGAAACTGCTCGGTACGCGCTGATCATCCTGTTCACCAGTGCCGTCGGCTTGGTCGCCGTCCTCGCGAACCGCCTCACCGAGCGGGTGAAGGTGCCGGTGGCCGTTCTGGTGCTGGTCGGGGCGGCTTTCGTGGTGCACGCGGTGCCCGCGGTGCAGCAGCCTTCCGAACGGACCGTGGAGCGGGTGATCACCGTCGCTCTGGTGTTGGTGTTGTTCGACGGAGGCATGCACATCGGGCCGTCGCGCTTTCGCGCGGCGGCAGTCCCGATCCTGTCGGTCGGCGTGGTGGGAACCGGCCTAGTCGCCCTCGGCGCGGCGCTGCTGCTGCACCTCGCCTTCGGGATCAGTTGGTACCTGGCTTTGCTCGTGGCTACGGCGGTGGCTCCCACCGATCCGGCCGTGGTGTTTTCCGTTCTGGGCAAACGCGAGATCGCCGGCCGCAGCAGCACCATCCTGGAGGGCGAGTCCGGGACCAATGATCCGGTCGGCATCTCCTTGATGGCCGGTCTGATCGCCGCCGGTGGTCTCAGCGCGGCCGGCTTCGTCAGCGTGGGAACGCAATTCGCATTGCAGATGGTGATCGGCGCGGTCGTCGGGGTGGCCGGCGGGCGCCTGCTGCTGGTGTTCATGCGCCGCGTGGCGCTGCCCAGCGAGGGCCTGTACCCGCTGCGGACCCTGGCCTGCTGCCTGATGCTGTACGGCATCGCGACGCTGGCGCACGGCTCGGGGTTCCTCGCGGTGTTTGTCGCCGGCATCGTGATCGGCGACGCGCGCGCGCCGTACAAGCTGGAAATCAAGCGGTTTCACGCCGCCCTGGCCGGTCTGGCGGAAATCCTCGCCTTCGCCGTGCTGGGTTTGACCGTCGACATCCGCATGCTGGCCCACCCCGACGTATGGATTCCCGGCCTCGTCCTCGGCGTGGCTTTGACCGCCCTGATTCGTCCGCTGGCGGTGAGCGCCTGCCTGGTTCGGGTGCAACTGGATCGAAACGAATGGGCGTTCATCCTGTTCGCCGGCCTCAAGGGCGCGGTGCCGATCCTGCTTGGCGAGTTCCTGCGGGCCGCGCACATCGCCGACGCCGAACGCCTGTACGGCATCGTGGTCGTCGTCGTCATCTTTTCCGTTCTGGTGCAGGGAAGTGCGGTGCCCGGCGTCGCGAAGCTGTTGCACCTGCCCATGCGCACCGTGCAGACACAACCCTGGGAGATAGGCGTCCGGCTCGCGGACGAACCCCAGGGCGTCCACCGGTTCAGCGTTGCCGCGGGCTCTGCGGCCGAGGGCTGCACCGTCGAGGGCCTCGGCGACCGGGTCGGCGACATCTGGGTGAGCATCGTGGTTCGGGCCACCGGCCTGGTATCGGTGCGCGGCGACACCGAACTTCAGGCCGACGACGAGGTCGTGGTCTTGGCGGATCCAGAACTGCACGACACGCTTGCCGAATTGTTCTCCGCCTGAACGCTCGAACCGGAGCCCTCTTGCGGTCGCTGCGTAGACTGGCGGGATGCTGGAACAGATCCGCGGGCCCGCTGATCTGCAGCACCTCTCACAGCGGCAATTGCGCGATCTGGCGTCGGAGATTCGGCAGTTCCTGATCCACAAAGTCGCCGCCACCGGGGGACACTTGGGCCCGAACCTGGGCGTCGTCGAACTGACGTTGGCGTTGCACCGGGTGTTCGACTCGCCGCATGATCCGATCGTCTTCGACACGGGTCATCAGGCCTACGTGCACAAGATGCTGACCGGCCGGTGCCAGGACTTCGAGAGCCTGCGTAAGAAGGGCGGGCTGTCGGGGTATCCGTCGCGGGCCGAGAGCGAACACGACTGGGTGGAGTCCAGCCACGCCAGCGCGGCCCTGTCCTACGCCGACGGCCTGGCCAAGGCCTTCGAGCTGACCGGGCACCGCAACCGGCACGTCGTCGCGGTGGTCGGGGACGGGGCGCTCACCGGCGGCATGTGTTGGGAGGCGCTGAACAACATCGCGGCCTCCCGGCGGCCGGTCGTCATCGTCGTCAACGACAACGGCCGCAGCTATGCGCCCACCATCGGCGGCGTCGCGGACCATCTGGCCACGCTGCGCCTGCAGCCGGCCTACGAGCAGGCGCTGGAGCGGGGCCGTGGCGCGGTGCGGTCCATGCCGTTCGTCGGCGAGACCTTCTACCACTTCCTGCACAGCGTCAAGGCGGGCATCAAGGACTCGCTGTCGCCGCAGCTGATGTTCACCGACCTGGGGCTGAAATACGTCGGGCCGGTGGACGGCCACGACGAACGCGCCGTCGAGGTCGCGCTGCGTAAGGCCCGCGGCTTCGGCCGGCCGGTGATCGTGCACGTCGTCACCCGCAAGGGGATGGGCTACGCGCCGGCCGAGGCCGACGAGGCCGAGCAGATGCACTCCACCGGACCCCTCGACCCGGTCACCGGGGTGGCGACCAAGGTCGCGGGCCCGGGCTGGACGCAGACGTTCTCCGAGGCGCTGATCGGCTACGGCACGAAGCGCCGCGACATCGTGGCGATCACCGCGGCCATGCCGGGCCCCACCGGGCTCAGCGCGTTCGGCCGCAAGTTCCCGGACCGGTTGTTCGACGTCGGGATCGCCGAGCAGCATGCGCTGACTTCGGCGGCCGGGCTGGCGATGGGCGGCCTGCATCCGGTGGTGGCGATCTACTCGACGTTCCTCAACCGGGCCTTCGACCAGATCATGATGGACGTGGCGCTGCACAAGCTGCCGGTCACCCTCGTGCTGGACCGGGCCGGCGTCACCGGCAACGACGGCCCCAGCCACAACGGCATGTGGGACCTGTCGATCCTGGGCATCGTGCCCGGCATGCGGGTGGCCGCGCCCCGCGACGCCACCCGGCTGCGCGAGGAGCTCGGCGAGGCGCTCGACGTCAGCGACGGTCCCACCGCGCTGCGGTTCCCCAAAGGCGATGTGGGCGAGGACGTTCCGGCCCTGGAACGACGCAGCGGGATCGACGTGCTGGCCGTGCCGGCGGGCGAGCTGACCAACGACGTGCTGCTGGTCGCGGTGGGTGCCTTCGCGCCCATGGCGCTGCAGGTGGCCAAGCGGCTGCACAACCAGGGCATCGGCGTGACGGTGATCGACCCGCGCTGGGTGTTGCCGGTGTCCGACGCCGTCGGCGAGTTGGCCCGGCAGCACAAGCTGCTGGTCACGCTCGAGGACAACGGCGTCAACGGCGGCGTGGGTGCGGCGGTGTCGGCCGCGTTGCGGCGTGCCGAGATCGACGTGCCGTGCCGCGACGTCGGGCTGCCGCAGGCGTTCTTCGACCACGCCTCCCGCGGTGAGGTGCTGGCCGACCTGGGGCTGACCGATCAGGACGTGGCCCGCCGGATCACCGGCTGGGTGGCCGCGCTGGGTGCTCCGATCCCGTCGGAAACCGAGCTCCGCGAGCCGCTCGATTAAGCGGTCGGCACTCGACGACCGCGACTAACCGGTATCCGGCGGAACCTGGGTCACCGCTTCGGCCAGCACGGGGTCGACGAGTTCGCGCTGCCACGCCCGCGCCTGGCCGGACCGCAGATACGCATCGACCGCGGCCACGGCGTCGGTGGCGTCGGGCACGCCCGCAGCGATGGCCTCCCAGTCCCAGCACAGGCGCCGCACCAGCTCGGGCAGGATCAGGTTCTCCGCCGGCACCGCGACCCGCTCGGACACCTCCGACAGCCCCGCCCGGGCCGCCTCCAACCGCGCCGCGGCCTCGGGTTTGCGCCTGCCCCACCGCGCCGGTGGCGGTGGCCCGTTGCTCGGTTCGCCCTCGTCGGGCGGGTCCCGGCGCTCGCGGGCCGTCTCCAGCGCCGCCAGCCACATCGCGGCGTTGCGGCGCTGATTGCGCCCGCCGAACACCGGCAGCGCAACCAGGTCGTCGACCGTCTTCGGGTCGGCGATCGCAGCGTCGATGATCGCTGAATCCGGCAGGATGCGCCGCGGCGCGATGTCACGTCGCTGCGCGATGCGGTCGCGCGCGGCCCACAACTCGCGCACCGCGGCCAGCCGCTTGGGGTCACGGATCTTGTGGATGCCGGAGGTCCGGCGCCAGCGTTCCCGCTTGACGGCCGGCGCCGCCTCACGGTCGTCCCAGGTGCGCAGGTATTCGAATTCCTCCGCGGCCCACCCGGCTTTGCCCTGCTCGGTCAGCACTTCGGCGATAGCCCCGCGCAGCTCGATGAGCAGCTCCACGTCAAGCGCGGCGTAGTTCAGCCATTCCATCGGCAGCGGGCGCTTGGACCAGTCCGCCGCGCCGTGGCCCTTGGCCAGCCCGAACCCCAGCAGCCGCTGCACCATGGTCGCCAGGTTCACCCGGTCGAACCCGGCCAGACGCCCGGCCAGTTCGGTGTCGTACAGCGCCGGCGGGCGCAGGCCGACCTCGGCCAGGCACGGCAGATCCTGGTCGGCGGAGTGCAGGATCCATTCGTCCTGGCTCAGCACCTCCGCGACCGGCCGCAGCACCGTCAGCGGGTCGCCGCCGTGGCTGACCGGGTCGATCAGGACCGTGCCGGCGCCCGCCCGGCGGATCTGGATCAGGTAGGCCCGGTTGGAGTAGCGGAAGCCCGACGCGCGCTCGGCGTCCACCGCGAAGGGGCCCGACCCGCGATCCAGCTGCGCGGCGGCGGCCTCGATGTTGCCGGCGGTCACCGAGACGTTCGGAACCCCGCCGGCCGGGTGCGTCAGCGGGGTGGCGTTGCTTTCCGTGGGGTCCGTGGGGTCCGTGCTGTCCGGCGGGTGGGGGTCTGCCGGCGGCGACGGCTCGCGCGCCATGTCAGGCGCGTGACCGCGAGCCCAGGTCGGTGACCCCGGCCGGCGGCATGCCCGCGGCGTGCTCAAGCACGTCGCAGAAGGCCTCGACATGGGCGCCGACCTCGGGGGTGGTCGCCGTCCAGGATGCGCGCAGCTCCAGCTGGTGGGCCCGCGGCGGCCCGGAGATATCGCCGTAGCGCACCGACGTGGTGGCGGTGACCGTGCCGCCCAGCGCGGTGACCTGCTCGGTCCGCGCCTGTAGCGCGTCCGCGAGCCAGCTCCACGCCACCTCCGGCAGCAGCGGGTCTATCGCCTCGTGGGAGTCCAGGTCGGCCTGGATGTAGGCGACCAGGCGGATGGTGCCGTCCCACGCGTCGGAGCCGTCCGGGTCATACAGCAGAATCAGGCGACCGAACGCGTCACCCTCGGATCGTTCGGGGACGATGTCGAGGTCGGGATGTTTGACTTCGGCTCCCAGCGCGTAACTGAACGGCGCCAGCCGCTGCGGTGGGCGGATGGGCCCGAGTTCGATCTCCGGCCGCACGGCGACAGCGTTCATGGCCGCGACCGCTTCGCGGAAGGGGGCAGGTTCGGCTGCGGATGTCATGGGCGCCGCTCCTCCTCATCGCTTTGCTCTGCATCGTCGACGGCGCGTGTCACAGACTTGGACGGTAGACCTATCGACCGACACGCCGCGACAGGCGCGCCGTTTCTGCGCTACTGGGCGGTGCCCCCGAACCGCGCCGGACGCTTCTCGCGGTGCGCGGCCAGCCCCTCGGCGACGTCGGGGCCGCTGAACCCGAGGAACTCCAGCCCCAGCGACGTCTCGAACGTGGGCCCGAGCATGCGGTACCAGTGGTTCAGGCTGCGCTTCGTCCACCGGATGGCGTTCTGCGCGCCGTTCGCCAGGTTATCGGCCAGCCGCGTCGCGGTGGGCAGCACGTCGTCGTCGTCGACGCAGGTCGAGACCAGGCCGATGCGCTCGGCCTCTTCGCCGGAGAGGGTTTCACAGGTCAGCAGGTAGTACTTGGCCTTGGCCATGCCGACCAGCAGCGGCCAGCAGATCGCGGCGTGATCGCCGGCGGCCACCCCGAGCTTGGTGTGCCCGTCGATGATCTTCGCGGTGCGGCCGGCCACCGAGATGTCGGCGAGCAGCGCCACCACCAGGCCGGCGCCGACGGCGGGACCTTTGATCGCCGAGACCACCGGCTTGTCCAGGTTGACCAGGTTGAGCACCAGGTCGCGGGCCTCGCGCATGATGCGCAGGCGGCCCTCGTAGTCGTTCATTGTCTCGTCGATCAGGTCGAAGCTGCCGCCCGACGAAAACGCCTTGCCTTCGCCGCGGACCAGGACCACCTTGACGTCCGGGTCGCGGCCGATCACCGGCCAGATGTCGGCGAGGTCGCCGTGCATCTGCGGGCCGACCGAGTTCAGTCCCGGCGCGTCGAGCACCAGGTTCAGCACGCCGTTACCGCCCGGTTCGCAGCGCAGGCTGGGGAAGTCGTCGTAGGTCAGTGGCATTGGCGTGATGTTACGGACGACACCGGGACGCATGGCAGCATGGGAGCCAATGAATACGCGTCGCGACCTCCCGCAGTCGCCTTATCTGGCCGCCGTCGCCGGCCGCAAACCCCACCGGATTCCGGTGTGGTTCATGCGGCAGGCCGGTCGCTCGCTGCCCGAATATCGGGAGCTGCGGCGCGACCACACCATGCTCGGCGCCTGCTTCGAGCCCGAAGTCGCCTGCGAGATCACCCTGCAACCGATCCGCCGCTACGACGTCGACGCGGCGATCCTGTTCTCCGACATCGTCGTGCCGCTGCGCGCCGCGGGCATCGATCTGGACATCGTCGCCGACGTCGGGCCGGTGATCGCCAACCCGGTGCGCACCGCCGCCGACGTCGACGCGATGAAACCCCTTGACCTGCAAGCGGTACAGCCGGTGCTGGACACGGTCGGTCTGCTGGTCGCGGCGCTGGGCGAGGTTCCTTTGATCGGTTTCGCCGGCGCGCCGTTCACCTTGGCGTCCTACCTGGTCGAGGGCGGGCCGAGCCGAAACCACGCCCGCACCAAGGCGATGATGCTGGCCGACCCGGCGAGCTGGCATGCCCTGATGACCAAGCTGGCCGACCTGACCATCGCGTTCCTGCGCGGCCAGATCGACGCCGGCGTGGACGCCATCCAGATGTTCGACTCGTGGGCGGGCACGCTGTCGCTGGCCGACTACCGCCAGTACGTGCTGCCGCACAGCGCGCGGGTGTTCGCGGCGCTGGCCGGGCACGGCGTGCCGATGACGCACTTCGGCGTGGGGACCGCGGAGTTGCTGGGCGCGATGTCGGAGGCGGTCGGGCCGGGGCAGGCCCGCGCCGTCGGCGTCGACTGGCGCACGTCGCTGACCGACGCGGCCGCCCGGGTGCAGCCCGGCACGGCGCTGCAGGGCAACCTGGACCCGGTGGTGGTGTTGGCCGGCTGGCCGGCGACCGAACGCGCCGCGCGCGCCGTCGTCGACGACGGGCGTCGGGCGGTGGACGCCGGGGCCGCGGGCCACGTGTTCAACCTGGGTCACGGGGTGCTGCCGGAGACCGATCCCGGAGTGCTGGCCGAGCTGGTGTCGCTGGTCCACTCGCTATGACCCCGCGCTCGTACTGCGTTGTCGGCGGCGGGATTTCGGGCTTGACGGCGGCCTATCGGTTGCGGATGGCCGCGGGCGACGAGGCCCGGATCACGCTGTTCGATCCGGCCGACCGGCTAGGCGGGGTATTGCGCACCGAGTCGGTCGGTGGCCGACCGATGGATCTGGGCGCCGAGGCGTTCGTGCTGCGCCGGCCCGAGATGCCCGCGCTGCTGGCCGAACTGGGCCTGTCGGGCCGCCAACGCACCACGACCGGCGCGCGGCCGCTGATCTACAGCCAGGCGCAGCTGCATCCGCTGCCGGCGGGCACGGTGGCCGGCATCCCATCGTCGGCGTCGTCGCTGGCCGGGCTGGTCGACGAGGCCACCCTCGCGCGCATCGACGCCGAAGTGGGCCGATCCTTCAGCTGGCAGCCGGGCAGCGATCCGGCGGTGGCGGCGTTGGTCGCCGACCGGTTCGGCGAGCAGGTCGTTTCCCGGTCCGTGGACCCGCTGCTGGGCGGGGTGTACGCGGGCTCGGCGGCGACGATCGGCCTGCGCGCCGGGGCGCCCAGCGTGGCGGCGGCGTTGGACCGTGGCGCCGGGAGCCTGACCGACGCGGTCCGGCGGGGAATGCCGCCGGCCAGCGGTGCGCCGGTGTTCGGGGCGGTGGACGGCGGATATCGCGTGCTGCTCGACGAGCTGATCGCGCGCAGCCGGGCGCAGTGGGTGCAGGCCGCGGTGACGGGGCTGGAACCCGGCTGGCAGCTGCACGACGACACCGGCTCGAGCTGGCACGCCGACGCGGTGATCCTGGCCATCCCGGCCCCTCGACTAGTGGGTCTGCTCGAGTCTCTGGCTCCGCGCAGCGTCGCCGCCGCGGACCGGATCGTCAGCGCGTCGTCGGCCGTGGTGGCGCTGGCGGTACCGGCCGCAACCCCGTTCCCGCAGAATTCCGGCGTGCTGGTCGCCAGCGGAGAAGCGTTGCGGGCCAAGGCAATCACGTTGACGACGCGTAAGTGGGGCTTTTCCGGCGCAAACAATGACGTGCAGCTGCTGCGGCTGTCGTTCGGGCGGCTCGGCGACGATGTGGCCGTCCGCGCGTCCGACGACGAACTGCTGGCCTGGGCGCTGGACGACCTGGCCACGGTGTTCGGGGTATCCGTCGACCCGGTCGACGTGCGCGTGCAGCGATGGCCTGACGCGATGCCGCAATACGGGCCCGGCCACGCGGACCTGGTGGCGCAGGTGCGGGCGGGTCTGCCGCCGACGCTGGCCGTGGCGGGCAGCTACCTGGACGGCATCGGCGTCCCGGCGTGCGTCGCGGCGGCCGGGCGCGCTGTCACCAGCGTCATCGAGGCCCTGGAAGGGCAAGTGGCACGATAGGTGCCATGGCACGACTCGACTATGACGCTCTGAACTCGACCCTGCGCTACTTGATGTTTTCGGTGTTCTCGGTACGCGCCGGTGAGCTCGGCGAGGACCGCGGTGCCGTCATCGACGACGCCGCCACGTTTTTCAAGCAGCAGGAGGAGCGCGGCGTCGTCGTGCGTGGGCTCTACGACATCGCCGGGTTGCGTGCCGACGCCGACTTCATGATCTGGACCCACGCCGAACGGGTCGAGGCCCTGCAGGCCACCTACGCCGACTTCCGGCGCACCACGCTGCTGGGGCGGGCCAGTTCGCCGGTGTGGAGCAGCGTCGCGCTGCACCGGCCGGCGGAGTTCAACAAGAGCCACGTGCCGGCGTTCATTGCCGGCGAGGAGGCCGGGGCGTACATCTGCGTGTATCCCTTCGTGCGGTCCTACGAGTGGTACCTGCTGCCCGACGAGGAACGCCGCCGGATGCTCGCCGAGCACGGCATGGCCGCCCGTGAGTACAAGGACGTGCGGGCCAACACCGTGCCGGCATTCGCGTTGGGCGACTACGAGTGGATCCTGGCGTTCGAGGCGCCCGAGCTGGACCGGATCGTCGACCTGATGCGGGAACTGCGGGCCACCGATGCCCGACGGCACACCCGCGAGGAGACGCCGTTCTTCACCGGGCCGCGGGTGGCTGTCGAGCAGCTGGTGAACTCGCTGCCGTGACGACTCCATTCGACCCGACCGACCCGACGCGTTTCGACGAGAGCTACCGCGACGACCGGCGGTCCCACGGCCTGCCGACGGCCACGCCGTGGGATATCGGCGGGCCGCAACCGGTGGTCCAGCAGCTGGTCGCGCTGGGCGCCGTCAAAGGTGAGGTGCTCGACCCGGGGACCGGGCCGGGGCATCACGCGATCTACTACGCCTCGAAGGGTTACTCGGCTACCGGCATCGACGGGTCGGCCGCGGCGATCGAACGGGCTCGGGAGAACGCGGCCAAGGCCGGCGTGAACGTGAACTTCGAGGTGGCCGACGCGACGAAGCTGGAAGGTCTGGACGGCCGCTTCGACACCGTCGTCGACTGCGCGTTCTACCACACCTTCAGCACGGCACCCGAGCTGCAGAAGTCGTACATGCAGGCGCTGCGGCGGGCGACCAAGCCCGGAGCGCGGCTGTTTATATTCGCGTTCGGGGAGCACGACGTCAACGGCTTCAAGATGCTGCGGTCGTTGCCCGAGAGCGCTTTTCGCGACGTGCTGCCCGATGCGGGCTGGGAGATCACCTACCTGGGCCCGACGACCTACCAGGTCAACATGAGCGCGGAGTCGGTTGCGATGACGGCGGCGCGCTATCCCGACATGGCCGACGAGGCGGCGAAGCTGCGGGAGCGGTTCGAGGCCATGGAGCCGTGGCTGGTGGGTGGGCGGGTGCATGCGCCGTTCTGGGAAGTGCACGCCCGGCGGGTGGACTGACACCTGTGGTGGCGTCGAAACCGCAGTGAGGGCGCGGGTCTGGTCGAAAATCACGCCCTCAGCGCGGGCTCGACGCCCTGAGTTCGCCCCGACTAGGCCCCGTCGGGTACCAGCCGTAGCGAGATCGAGTTGATGCAGTAACGCTGATCCGTCGGCGTCGGGTACCCCTCGCCGGCGAACACGTGGCCCAGGTGGCTGTGGCAGTTGGCGCACAGCACCTCGGTGCGGGTCGTGCCCATCGAATGGTCGGGACGCAGGATCACCGCATCGGAGCTGGACGGGTCGAAGAACGACGGCCAGCCGCAATGCGACTCGAATTTCTCCGTGCTGCGGAACAATTCGGTTCCACACGCCCGACACTGGTAGATGCCCTGGGTCTTGGTGTCCGTGTACTCGCCGGTGAACGGCCGCTCGGTGCCGGCGCGGCGCAGCACGGCGAACTCCTCCGGGCTGAGTTTCTTGCGCCACTCGTCGTCGGAGAGTTCGAGCTTCGGACGGGCGGTCTCGGAAGTCATCGGCGTTGCTCCTCCTCATCACTGCGCTCGCCGGCGGGGGCCACGCTGTCCACGCTAGCGCTCTCTTGGCGGTGACCCGCCGCGCCCGGCTCCGCCGCGCTTGCGATCACCGCGTCGCTCTCGGGTTCGCTCGGCAGCCACGCCGGATCGATGCCGCGGTCCAGCCGGTTTTCGGCCTTGGCGTCCAGGTACCGGAAGTAGAGCACCGTGAACGCCACGATCAGCAACAACGACCAACCGTAGGTGATCTTCAGGTATTCCAGGGCCCGGCCCCAGCGCATCCAGTTGAACAGCAGCCAGCGGTCCAACGTCATGAAGCCGTAGATTCCCAGCCACGCCGGCCAGTTGCGGATCAGCGAATTCGGCAGCACCACCGTCATCAGGAACGGGAACAGCATCATCGAGTAGTAGCCCTGCGCCAACGACAGCACCAGCCACGACCACAGCAGCAGCACGCCCGCCGAGCTGGTGATCCAAAACCGCGGGTCCCGAGTGCGGTAGTAGCGGTACAGCAGCCACAACGCCCCGATCGCCAGCGCGGTGAACAGCAGCCGCAGGAACACGATCAGCCACGTCGGCAGGCCGAAGTACACGCCGTTGCCCTCGATCGAGCTGTTGAAATAGTCCCGGGTGCCCAGGATGTAGGGCAGGGTGCGGGTGACGAAGTCCATCGGGTCGCTGACCAGCGGCCAGGCTGCCGCATTGACGACGACGGGAACGGCGAGGGCGGGCACCAGCGCCCGCCACTGGCGATTCAGCAGCGGCAGCAGCAGCAGTGGACCGAGCAGGGGTTTGAGCACCAGTGTCAGCCCGATCGCGATCCCCGCCCACCATTGTCGGCTGGTCCGGCCGTCCAGCAGCCAGCGCAGGAGCAGCACTTCCAAGAGCAGGATGCAGCCGTTGATGTTGGTGAACACCAGCGTGTTGGTCACGGTCTCGGTGCAGAACATCGCCAGGATCAGCGCCGGGGCCGCCACCGAGGTCAACGTGTAGTTGAACATCCGCAGCAGCAGGTACGCGGCGACCAGGATCGCGACGGTGTTGATCGAGATGAACAGGTACCGCGACGGCGCGAAGGGCAGATATCCGAACGGGGACAGCAGCAGCGTCCCGCCGGGGAAGTACAGGTAGTGCGGGTCGACGTAGTCGAAGTGCTCGTTGTAGATGTCCCAGCCGCGCCGGAAGTTGCGCACCGCCGTCCATACCGGCTTGAAATCGTCGGTGATGTTCCCGTTGGTCGTGAGCACGATGCTGCGATGCAGTACCGACAGGATGGCCGCGGGCCACAACGCGAACTTCAGTACGGTCGCCGCGTCCAACGGGCCGGTACGGGGGCGGAATGCGGCCTGTATCCAATCGCGCAAGCCGGTCGAGTCAGCTGCCGTCACGAGCGAACCGTACACCGGCTTCGGCGGCCGCCAACCGTTAGGCGGGGCAGTAGGTGTCGGTTGCGGGCAGCTTTCCGGTGTCCAGATAGCCGATCAGCGGGGGGACCGCGCAGGACGAAAAGATGCTGGCACCGTGGCCGATGCCCTGCCACATCACCCGCTTGCTGGCCGCGTTCGCGTTGATGATGGTGGCCGCCGTCGTGGCGACCCCTTCCGCCCCGACGATCGGGTCGTTCTGCACGCCCATCAACAGCACGTCGACCTTGAGATCCTTCGGCGGCGGTGACGGCGACGTCGTCGGCCAGTGCACGCACTTGACCAGATTCAGCGCGGCGACCGTGCCGAACTGCGGATAGAGCTTGCCCCACGCGACCACCAGCTGCCGGACCCGGTCCGGTGTCGGGCGGTTGAGCGCATCGCTGCAGCCGTTGACGAACTGGCCGTCGGTGTCCAGGGTCCCGTCGGCGCGGTTGACCAGGTTGGACAGCGGGTTGGTGTCGCCGGCGCGGGCGGCCGCCAGCGCGTCGGACAGGGCCATGGTGGTGTTGGCGCGGCCGCCGGTGGGGTAGCCCAGGGCGGTGACGATGGCGTTGGCGATGGACGCGACCGACAGGCCGCGCGGCCCCCGGGCGGAGCGGGCGTCGGCCAGCAGCGCGTTGACCGCGCCCTTCGGGTCCGGACCGAGCGAGCAGTTCACCGCCACGCACTGTGCGGCGAAGGCGTCGAGGGCCGCCTGCTGGCCCTTCACCTGCTGCTCGGCGGCGCCCTCGGCGTTGATCCCCAGGGAGACGGGGGAGTCCAGGATCAGCCTGGCGACCTTGTCGGTTCGCGATCCGGCGTACGCCAGCGCCACCTGGGCGCCGTTTCCGACCCCCATCAGGGCGAGGGCGGGCACGTCCCAAATGTTGCGCAGCCGCTCGATGTCGGAGGCCGCGTGCGAGTTGTCGTACGCGGACGCGCCCGGCGCGAGTGCGTCGGTGCAGTTGGTGGTGGCGGTGTTCGAGGCCTCCGAGAGGTTGGCGACGGGATCGTCGCCGGACTTGTACTGCGCCTGATCGCGCATCGTCTGGCGGTCGAAGCGGTCGCGGCAGTCGATGGGGCTCGACAGGCCCACGCCCCGACGGTCGACGGCAACGATGGGGTGGGTGCGCAGGATGTCGGCGCCCGCCTGTGCCAGCCAGACCGCCAGCTGCGTCGACGACGGCAGGTCGGCGCCGGTGGTCAGGACCAGCGGGCCGGCGTCGCGGGGCGTCTGGCTGGACCGCGCGCGGACCGCGCCGATGCTCAACGACCCCGACCCGCCGTTGACCGGGTCGAGGTCGGCGTCGTAGGTGGCGCACTCCAGCTGGATGCCGGGCGGGGCCGACACGCCGGCGTCGCCGAACACCCGCTTCGCGCAGTCGGTCCAGGACAGGTCGTTCTTCGGCGCGGCCACCTTCGGCGGCCCGGCGGGCGGCGGCTTGGGCGTGGCCACGCCCTGCGGCTTGGCGCCGGAATTGGTCGCGAAGCGCGGGTTCGCGGGCAGCAACGGCACGCAGCCGGACAGCACCGTGGTCACCAGCAGAGCCGCCGCGATCAGCTTCGCGGCGGACGTGACGCGCCGACTCATGCCGACCACAGTAGCGGTCAGGCCCTGACGTAGCGGGTGTACAGGTAGCCGGCGTCGTCGGTCAGGACGTGGGCACACCGCATTTTGGTCAGCAGCTGGCCCGGACCGGTCGCGATCCGCCGGGCCAGACCGCCGACCAGGTAGGGCGCGATGGTCAGGCACAGCTCGTCGAGCAGTCCGCGCTGCACGAACGAGCCGAGCAGCATCGGGCCGCCTTCGGTCAGGATGCGGCGAAAACCCTGAGCCGTCAGGGCCGCCAGCACGGCGTCCTCGTCGACCTTGGCGGGATCTGCGGGATCGGGGCCGGAGCAGTCGAGGACCTCGGCGACGTCGGAGAGCATGCGGCGGGTGGAGTCGGCGGCCGCGGCGCAGGTCAGCACCAGCGGCGGCACCTCCGTGTGGGCGAACACGCCTAGGTCCCGGTCGAGGCGGCCCGACTTGGTGACGATCGCGAGCTGCGGGACCTCGCTTTGCCCACGGGCCTGCCTTCGTTGGCGCTGCGCTGCGCTTGCGTGCGCGCCCGAGTAGCTCTCGATCCGCACCGTGCCCGCGCCCACCAGCACGACGTCGGCGAGTTCGCGCAGCAGGTTGAAGATGAGCTTGTCGTCGTCGCTCGCCATCGCGGCGGTGGCGCCGTCGGCGGTCGCGCCCCCGTCCACACTGGTGATGAAGTTGGCTCGCAGCCAGATGCCGTCGTGGTCGGCCGGATAGTCGTAGAGGCCGGCCAGTTCGTCGTCGCCGACGCTGCGTCCCGATTCGAGCATGCTCAGTGCGGGCATGAGTTTGATTGCAGCACGCCGCTACAGTGCCTGCATGCACGGGTCCAGTAACCGTCCGGTGGCGCACCTGGTGGACCGGCACCCGAGCGTGTCGCCGGAGCGGCTGATCTCCCAATTGCGCCCGCCGCCGACGTTCGCCGACGTGAGCTTCGCGACGTACCGCCCCGATCCGGCCGAGCCGAGCCAGGCCGCGGCCGTCGTCGCCTGTGAGGAGTTCTGCCGGCAGGCCGTGCAGCGCCGCGCGGGCCGCAAGAAGCTGTTCGGCAAGCGGGAGGTGCTGCCCGGTGTCGGGCTCTACCTGGACGGCGGGTTCGGGGTCGGCAAGACGCACCTGTTGGCGTCGGCCTACTACGAGGTGCCCGGTCCCGGCGCCGGCGGCCCGCCGAAAGCCTTTGCCACGTTCGGCGAGCTGACCCAGCTGGCCGGGGTGTTCGGCTTCGTCGAATGCATCGACCTGCTGGCCGACTACTCCATGGTGTGCATCGACGAGTTCGAGCTGGACGACCCGGGCAACACGACGCTGATCTCTCGGATGCTCTCGTCGCTCGTGGAGCGGGGCGTGTCGGTGGCCGCCACGTCCAACACGCTGCCCGAGCAGCTCGGCGAGGGCCGATTCGCCGCACAGGACTTCCTGCGCGAAATCAACACGCTGGCCGAGATTTTCGAAACCGTGCGGATCGAGGGGCCGGACTATCGGCACCGCGATCTGCCGCCGGCGCCCAAGCCGTTGTCCGACGGGGAGGTCGCCGCGCGCGCCGCCGAGGTGGATGGCGCGACGCTGGACGATTTCGACGCGCTGTGCGCGCACCTGGCGACGATGCATCCGTCGCGGTACCTGACGTTGATCGAGGGTGTGACGGCGGTGTTCCTGACGGGAGTGCACGCCCTCGACGACCAGAGCGTGGCGCTGCGGCTGGTGTCGCTGACCGACCGGCTCTACGACGCGGGCATCCCGGTGGTGGCGTCCGGGGCGAAGCTGGACACCGTCTTCAGCGAGGAGATGCTGGCCGGCGGCTACCGCAAGAAGTACCTTCGGGCCACGTCGCGGCTGCTGGCCTTGACCTCGAAGACGTCGCACACCATCACGTAGTCGTCCTCGAGGCGATCGCCGACCTGAAAAGTTCTGGTGCCGCTGACCGTAAACCCGCTCTTGAGGTAAAAGCGTTGCGCGCGAAGGTTTTCCTGGTTGACACCCAGCCACACGCAGCGCGCGCCCCACTGCGCGGCGGTCTCCAGCGCGGTGTCCATCAACGCCGCCGCGGCCCCGGAGCCGTGAAAGTCCGGCAGCAGGTAGCTTTGACAGCTCGGCGGCCGGGCGCGCTGTGACGGCCCGGCGCACATCGGGGTCCTCGGTGACACCGCGAATCAGCATCGCGTAGCCGACGATGCCGTCGTCGTGCCGTGCGACGAAGATCGCGCGTCGCGGATCGGCCCGGTACTCGGCGAAGCGCCCGGCCGACAGGTTGGCGTCGATGAACGCGGCGATGTTCTCCGGAGCTGTCGCGGGCGGACACGCCAGCGGAAACGTGCGCGCGGCTAGGTCCGCGAGTTCGTCGGTGTCGAAGCAGTCAGTGACCCGGATGGACGGCGTTACAGGTTCCACTGCGCCAGGTGCTGGCCGGTCTTGCGGTCCAGCAGCACGACGTTACTCACCGGGTCGCGATAGGCGTCCCAATAGACGCCGCCGCGCACGATCGCTCCCTGCGGGGCGTTGACGAGCACGTTGTCCAGGTTGTCCGGCGCGTCGTTCGGGCGGGGCTTGTAGGCGTCGGCGAACGGTGTCACGCCGTCGAACGCGAAATTGGTGCCCATGATGTAGGAGTTCGGCACCCGCACGGCCCGGATCGTGACGTCGGCCCGTGTGACCGTGCTGTCGGGAAAGCTCTTGACCGGCACGCCGCTGCGCGTGTAGCCGAATCCCGGCGGCGGGTCGCACGGTGCGACGCTGCTGACGGTGATGTCGGCGACGTAGGTGCCGGTGTCCACGCGCAGGGTGTCGCCGATGCGGCCGATCGGTGCGTCGCCCGCCCAGGCGCGGGGCAGGCCCGTGCTGGTCGCGACGGTGCCGCCCACAGCGACCAGCAAGGCCAGCACGGCGACGGCGAACGCGGTCAGGACGGTCAGCCAGCGGCGCATCGTTGCCTCCTCGGCTCCTTCGGCGGACCCTCGCATGATGACACACGCGCCATAGCAAAGGGGAGGGGTTCGGGTCAGCCGTCCGCACCGCCGCAGCGGTCCGGCGCCGTCACGAACGGGATGCGCATTGACCCGCGCGGTGAGACGATCAGTGCACTGTGAAGCCATTACTCTTCGGCCTGACCGGCCTCGCCCTCGTGATCGGCTCGGCCGTGCCCGCCCACGCCTACACCAGCGACGAGGAATTCCTCGCGACGGTGCAGGCCGCCGGCATCAGCTACCCGGACCCGCAGCGGGTGATCGCCGCGGGCAGATGGGTGTGCCAGCAGGCCGGAACCGGCGCGCACATGGCGGATCTGGTCAAGAGCGTCGAATCCATGAACCCCGGGCTCACCGAGGACAAGGCCGCCAAGTTCGCTGCCATCGCCGCCCACGTGTACTGCCCGAGCGCCGTGGCGGTAGTCAACGGCAATTAGTGGTGATCGCGAGCTCGGCGCACGCTGCGCTGAGCGCGGCACACGCTGCGCCGAACGTGAACTGGCTGCGAAAATGCTGCGCTGATTCCGCAGCCAGTTCACTTTCGGGGAAGGGCGCCCGCGCGGCTGTGAGCGAGCCGTAACACCGCGGCTACACGGCGCCGGGTTAACGAAACGTGTACTCAACATTTCGTCTTTACGATTCTGTGACCGACGTAGTGATCGCGTGTGTCCAGGAGAGGAAGCAAATTTGGACTTCCTTCAGGCGCACGTGATCGATCCACTCAGCAACGTCCTGAACACCTACGTCCTCATCTATCTGCTCCTCGGTGTCGGCCTCTACTTCACGGTGCGCACCAGGTGTATTCAGATCCGCTACTTCGGACGCATGTTCCGTCAGCTCCGCAGATCCCACCGCCAAGACGGTGGGATCTCGTCCTTTCAGGCGTTCTGCGTCGGCCTGGCGTCGCGGGTGGGCACCGGCAACATCGCCGGTGTCGCCATCGCGCTCACGGTCGGCGGGCCGGGCGCCATCTTCTGGATGTGGGTGGTGGCCGCGGTCGGCATGGCCACCTCGGTCATCGAGGCCACGCTCGCCCAGATCTTCAAGGTCCGCTCCGGTGACGGGGCCTTCCGCGGTGGTCCCGCCTTCTATATCCAGCGCGGGCTGCACTCCCGCGCCGGCGGTGTGTTGTTCGCCGCGCTGCTGACGGTCACGTTCTCGACCGCGTTCAACATGGTGGAGACCAACTCGGTCAGCGCGGTCCTGAAGTCATCGCATGGCATCCCGGTCGGGTGGACCACGGTGGGCCTGGCGCTCTTGGCGGCACCGGTGCTGTTCGGTGGCGTGCGCCGGGTCGCCAAGTTCGCCGGGATGGTGCTTCCGGTAATTGCGTTGTTGTATGCGCTGATGGCGCTGGCGATCGTGGCGCTCAACATCACCGAACTGCCGAGGGTGATCCAGGAGATCGTCGGGGGCGCTTTCGGAATCAAGCAGATGGCGGGCGGCTTCGCCGGCGGAATCGCGGCGGCGATGCCCACCGGGATCAAGCGCGGCCTGTTCGCGTGCGAGGCCGGGATGGGGAGCTCGCCCAACATCGCCGGCGCCGCGACCGTGGCACACCCGGTGGAGCAGGGCCTGATCCAGTCGCTGGCAGTGTTCGTCGACACGATGGTGATCTGCACCGCGACGGCGATCATCGTGCTGATGTCGGGCGTCTACGATCCCGCCCACACCGGCACGCTCTCCGGTGCCAGCCTGACGCAGTCGGCGATCGCCGCCGATATGGGGTCGTGGACGACCGTATGGATGACCGCGGTGGTGTTCTTCTTCGCGTTCGCGTCGGTGCTGAGCAACTACGTGTGCGCCGAGGCCAACCTGTTCTTCCTGGGCGGGCGCCGTTGGGGGACGACAACGCTGAAACTCGTGACGCTGCTGTCGATCGTGTTCGGGGCGATGTCCCAGCTCACGGTGGTCTGGGCGCTCGCCGACCTGGCGATGGGCGTGATGGCGATTACCAACCTGATCGCCATCTGCCTGTTGAGCCGGTGGGCGTTCGCGGCGCTGAGGGACTACCAGCGTCAGGCGGCGCTGGGACAGGAACCGGTCTTCGTTGCCAGCGAGGCCGACTTGCCCGGTGTCCTCGACGACGACATCTGGGAGATTCCCAAGCGCGTGCCGGTCGGCGAGCTGACCGAACCGCGACCGGCGCGTCGGGTCGTGCTGCGGTTGTCGCGGGTGTCGTCGGCCGCTTAGCGGCTCCCTTACTGTTGAGCCCGTGGAGCAGACAACTTCGACGCTGCCGACGTCCCGCAAGATGCTCTGTGGGGTTTACGCGGTAATTGCGCTGGCCGCGCTGATCGCGACCTGTAGTCAGAACCTCGCCTACCGCCACGATGCGGCCGGCTTCCTGCTGAATTTCCTGCGGGACACCAAGGTCAACCCGGCGTCGCGGAGCATCACTGTCGACATCCTTTTGTTTCTGCTCGCCGCGACGATACTGATGGTGATCGAAGGCAGAAAGCATGGAGTGCGATTTGTCTGGCTGTACGTTCTCGGCTCCTTCGCGATCGCTGTCAGCGTGACGTTTCCCCTGTTCCTGATCGCTCGCGAAATCCGTTTGGGCGCAGCCGAACCGCCACACCTCAAGTCGGCGGACACGGTGTTGCTTGCGCTGCTGGCCGTTGTCGTCGGAGCTCTCACCGTCTGGATCGGCGCGCTGTGAGGCCGGGACGGGCCGCGGGCCTCGCCCTGATCGCGACCGGGCTGACTTCCGCAGGCGCCCGGGCGCTGGTCGCGCGGATCGAGGGGAACTCGAATCCCTATTCCCGCGAACAGCTTCTCGCCGAACCGCAGGGGGAGGAGACGCTGATCACCCGCCCGGACGGCACGGTGCTGCGCGCGCTGTCGGCGGGTCAGGGTCCGCCGGTGGTTCTGGTGCACGGCTACACCGTTCGTGCGCAGGAGTGGAATGTCATCTGGGACAAGCTGCAGACCAAAGGGTTTCGCGTCATCGCATTCGACCAGCGCGGCCATGGGGCTTCCACGCTGGGCTCCGACGGTATCGGCTCTGAATCCATGGCGGCCGACATCGCCGCTGTCCTAGCGCATTTCGACGTTCGCGACGGCGTGCTGATCGGACACTCGATGGGTGGGTTCGTCTCGATCCGCGCCGTGCTCGACCATCCCGACATCGCGCGGCGCCTGCGCGGGTTCGTGCCGTTCGCCACCTGGGCGGGCCGCGTGCTGGACGGGGCGCCGCAGAACCGGCTGCAGATTCCGCTGCTGCGGTTGGGCATCCTGCAGCGGATGCTGCGCAACAGGACCGTCGCCATGTTGTTCGGTGCCGCGCAGTGCGGCAAGCACCCCTCGCCGGAGATGATCTCGGTGTTCCTCGAATCGTTCCACGAGCATCTCGACGCGCATGGGCCGCTGCTGCCGATCGTGCGGGCCTTCTCGGCCGAGGATCGCTACCCGCGGCTGGGCGAGATCGCGGTGCCGACGGTCGTCATGGTCGGTTCCGCGGATCGCACGACGCCGCCTAGCCATTCGCGTCGCCTTGCCGCCGGAATTCCCGGTGCGCGACTGGTGACCATTCGCGATGCGGGTCACCTGCTGAACTGGGAGGCCGCCAACGAGTTGGTCGAGGTTGTCGAGTCCTTCCCCGCGCGCCCTGCGTGATTTTCGCCGAGCTGCGCTGACGGCATCGAGACTGCGCTGACGGCGTCGTCCGCGCCGAATTCGGCGCCGTGAGCGCGGGCTCGTTGCCCTGCCCTGCAGGTCGCGTTTTCACAAGGGCCAGTTGGATTTTCGGTGTCGCACGGGGCAGTTGGGGTCTGTGGTGCTCACGTGGCAGGTCCAGTACACGCCGCCGTCCGCCCACCGGCGCGGGGCGTTTACATCCACTCCGTCAAGGGGAAAGCTGCTGGCTATGAGCCGGGCCACGCAGATCAGCGAGGAACCACTGCTAGCGCACATCGAGCGGCGATTGATTGACGAATTCCCCAGGGTCTCCGCCGAGGATGTCGACGCGCTGGTGCGCCGAGAGCACGCGCGCTTCGATGACAGCCCGATCCGGAGCTTCATCCCGTTGTTCGTCGAGAAACACGCGCGCGACGAACTCTCCGGCACCGCCTAGCAGTCGGAGCCGTTCACTAGGCCCGCCGCTCCGGCGGCTGGCGTTCATCATGATTTTTTCTGCTGTTAAGGACGCGTTTTCCGCCGCGTAGGCTCCATTGCCGCTTTGCGGCGCCGATCCCTTTGAGGACTCCCTGAGCCGCATATGAAGCTGGATTCGTGGGCTTTTGGGTGACGGGAGCGGCGTCGCGGCGGGTTGCTGCGCGCGGCTCGCATCGGGTGGTCCCGAGCCGCCGACGCCCGGTCCACGGAAGCGACGACGCGTTTTGATCCGAGTCGCCGCGAGGATAGCTTCGCGCTATGACACGGGCCGTTCTGATCAGCGAGGAGCCGGTGCTGGCGCGCATCGAGCGACGACTGATTCACGAGTTCCCCGAGGCTTCTCCCGAGGCCGTCGACGCCTTGGTGCGCCGAGAACACGCGCGATTTGACGACAGCCCGCTGCGGGGCTTCGTCCCGCTGTTCGTCGAGAAGCACGCGCGGGACGAGCTGGCGCTCACCGCGCGCTCGGGCACCCGTCGCTGTAGTCCACCCGTCAATGCGTGATGCCGTTGACCCATCCGGCGCGCAGCCGGGCGGGCTCTGACAGCGGTCGATTAGGCGGTCACATGCTGCCGGGCGTACCGACGGGAACCTGCACACCCATCCAGTTGCACGGCGTCCAGGTCCGCCACGCGATCAGCGCGCACTGCTGCTCGGCGGTCAGTGGGCTCGGCCCCGCACACGGTGGGGTGTCGGGGCCGCCGCACACGTTCGGATCAGCGGAAGCGGGCGTCAGGTTTGCGAAGCTGGCCGCGCCGATCGCCAGTGCGGTAGCCGAGATGGCTGAGATTCGTCGGATGCGATTCATGGCTAACTCGAATCTTTAGACAACGGATTGATGATAAGCCCGCCCCTGACGGGTGGCGAGGGTCTTGTCACTTTCGGCAAACAATTACCCATGTGCAGAGTCCGACCACGTAGCGGCTCGCACCGCCAGGGATGATTCCTCGAACGCAGCTGCTGTGGTTTGCATGCTCGCCACCATCTCACCGACCACCGACAAGGCTGCTGAGGTGTCTTGCACGGCACCTGGCGGGTGCGGCACGGGAAATGGGGCCGGCCTAACTAGTTCGACCTGAAAAACCCTTGACGGGTTTTCGGGTTGGCTGTGGGTGCTGATTTCGGTGCCGTTGGCTCGTCGTCGGGTAGAGATTATTCGGCAAGGGTGCCGATCTTGAGGTGGCGGGGGAAGACGCCGTGTCCGGATCAGCGAGACGCTCGACGTCGACTGAGGTCACATACGGGAGCTACGCCGGTACGCCGAACTGCTCATCCGTCGGTGAAGTTTCCGCGGCCAACGGATCCGGACCGAACCGGTTGCGTCCGTCGGTGCCCTTGAGCGCAAACCAGATATAGAGCCCGATGGGCCCGATTATCGGGATGATGCCGAGCAGCAGCCACCAACCTGATTCGTCGAGATCGTGCAGGCGCCGCACGGCGATGGCCCAATTGGGAATGAAGGTGGCAAGACTCACGAGCACGGACACGAGCCCGATGTTCAGCTGGGCATCGACGATGGCCGCCGCGACGGTGACGATGAGAGTAAAAAGAGTCCAGTACCAAAATTCGGATCGGCTGGCTCGATCGCTGAAATTGAAGTACTTGCTGAACCCGGTCGAAATTGCCGTTCCGAAACCCATTGTGTCTCCCCGATTAAAGCCCGGTGCGGAATCGAAACGCTACCACTGCCGTGCCTACAATTGACCCGTCGATTTCAAGTGGAGTACTCGACTACGCATAGGCCCTAATGCCGCGCGCTGAGAGGGGAAACCTGCCAACGGCGCTCTGGCGGGCATACTGGCGTCGTGCCGGTCATCACCGCCGTTCTCGGCGACATCACGACGCAGGGCGTGGATGCGATCATCAATGCCGCGAATAACCGCATGCGCGGGGGTGGCGGCGTCGACGGCGCGATTCACCGCCGCGGCGGCCCGGCGATCCTGCGCGACTGTGTCGCGAGGTTTCCCAACGGGCTGGCCACGGGAGATGCCGGATGGACGACGGCCGGTGACCTGCCCGCCCGCTGGGTGATCCACACCGTCGGACCGAACTACGCTGCCGGGCAACGTGATCGGGCGCTGCTGACGTCCTGCTACCGTCGTGCGCTGCAGGTCGCCGACGAACTCGGCGCCCGTAGCCTCGCCTTTCCGTTGATCAGCACGGGCGTTTACGGCTGGCCGCGACTCGACGGCATCGCGGCGGCGGTCGAGACCATCGCGACGGCGAACACGCACGTCGAGCAGGTCAGCCTGGTGGCGTTCGAGTCCGACGCGCATCGTGAAGTCCGGGCCGCGCTTTCCGAGTGGACGGCCTAACGCGGCGGCGGATCGATCGGATGCAATGAAATCGGCAACCAGTAGACGCCCGGTCCCGCGCCCGGGCAGCCGGGCCCGTCGACGACGAATGTTCGCTCCCCCCAGAAGCTTCCGTCGGGATTGGGGACCAGGAAGTCCGATCTGCGGGAGGGCACGGTGCCGTTGACGCCGGCGGCGTCACAGAAGTAGGGGTAATCGCTGCTGGATTCCCAGCGGCCGTTGTTCCAAGTGTAGACGTAAACGTCTGTCGCGGTGGGGTTCTGGACGATCGCGGTTTCTCTGAGCCACTTCATCGTGCATCCGTTCACGTCACAGGCGGTGGTGAACAGGCCGAGCATGTCCGACGGGTCCATCGGTGTGGGTGCGCCGTTGAACGTCAACTTCGTCCGGTCGATGTAGGCGTTGTAGTACCCATAGACGGGGACCGGTTCGGCGCGGTCCGCATGTGCGACGGGGTGCACTGATGCGCAGGCGGCGACGAAAGCCACCGACAGGAGTTTCCACACCCTGTCTGGTTAGCAGATCAAGCGGGCTTCTCGTTGCGGAATCGGCGCATGCGAGCCATTCAGTCGGTGGCCTCGCGGATGTAATTGCCGATCTGGCGCAACGAGCGGATTGCTTCGGGCAGCAGTGGTGCTGCGATCTGAAAGTCGTGGATCTGACCTGGCCAGATCCGGATTTCGGTCGGCACGCCCGCAGCGGCCAGTTTGGCGGCGGCCAGTTGTGCGTCGTGGAGCAACGCCTCGGATCCGGATACGTGGATCAGCGTCCGCGGTAGGCCCGGTGCGATGTGCTCCAACGGCTCGTACAGCGGTTCGGGTTTGCCGTCGACCATGTTCTTTTCGGCCGCTTTGGCGACTATCGCGACCAGTGCCTGGAACGCCCGCGCCGGAAACATTGCATCCGTGGTGTCGCTCGCGTGCGCTTGCCGGTCGGCCGCGGTCAACTGCAGCAGCGGCGACATCGCGACCAGAGCCGCCGGTTCCTCGCCGTCTTGCTGGAGTCTCTGGGCGAGCGCGAGCGCGAGGTACCCGCCCGCGGAATCGCCGACCAAGACGATTTGGTCCGGCTCGTAGCCCTGCTGTCGAAGCCATAGGTAGCCGTCGTGACAATCCTGCAGAGCTGTCCCGACCGAGTGCTTGGGCACGAGCCGATAATCGACCGCCAGAACCGGGGAGTCGGCAAATTGTGACAGCGACTCGATGATTCGGCCGTGCGTGTTCACCCCACATGTCAGGAACGCTCCGCCGTGCAAGTAGAGAACCACCCGGCGGGTTCCGTCGGCGGGCAGCACTCCCGAGGCGCGGACCAGCTGGGCCGACGAGTTCGGCAAGCTCACCCTTGCCCGGACGGCGGTGGTTGCTGGGAGTAGTAAGCGCGCGGCGTGGTCGATGAGGTCCCAGGGCCATGGCAGATGGGGAACGCGGCTGCCCACGGCCAGAAACGGTCGGATCGTCAGCCGGCTGGTCACCGCCAGCATTCGCGCGGCGATGCTGGGGCCGGACTCGAGGACCTGTACCTCGGTGCCGTCGTTGCGGGCAGAGCTTCGCGCCCGGCCCCCGCGGGGTCGGAGAACATCGTGCGGATAGCGCGCATCCCGTGGTGGGCAGTTCGATGTCGCAAGGGGCACAGTCATCGTCGATGCTTTCTGTGTCGCAGTTTCGGCCGCCAGCCCGCCGCCGCTCGATGGTGGCACATGCTTAGTGCCTCGGAAGCCGAAATTCGTTATGCGAGTTCGCAAATGCAACAGGTCGATTGCCTTTCCGGTGCGGGCGTTGCGCGCTGTCCAGCTGATCTTCGGGGTGGAATCGAGCCCGGGGCGTCCGTGGCTGCGCAGGGCCCTTGCTGGACCGCGTTTGTGTCGCACGTGCCGGCCAGCGCATGTCTGCCGCGGTCTGGTGGGTTTCCCTGTGTTTCAGGTGAAGTGGTAATTCGTATTGCGCAACCGAATTAATGCGTGTTGCAACTTGTATTCCGCGGACCCATGAATTGCAACTAAACGGTTGTATATCCACCGCTTTGTGGTGTGTCATTGTGTGCGCGACGGAAACCGGTTTAGAGTAACGAACAACATTATCCGGCTTTTCAAATCCGGCTGGCCGGGGCCGAGTCATTCCTTTTTAAGTCGCAAGGTGGTGCGTAGGTGTCTTTTGCTTCGGTGGTCCCGGAATCGCTGGCTGCTGCGGCCGGCGATGTGTCCGACATTCGGACGGCGATCAAGGCGGCGCATGCCGCCGCGGCGGGGCCGACCGTCGGGTTGGTGGCTGCCGCCGAGGACGAGGTGTCGAGGGCGATCGCGGCGTTGTTTGCTGATCACGCAGCGACCTTCCAGGCGCTCAGCGCGCGAGTGACGGCCTTTCATGCGGACTTCGTGCGGTCCTTGGCCGCGGCGGAAGAGGCCTACGCCAGCGCTGAGGCGGCGGGTGCGTCGCTGTTGCGCGGCGTGCAGCAGAGTGCTTTCGGTGCCCGGCTGGCCCAAATAGCCGCGTCGATCAACCTGGGCGTCGGAAATATCGGAGATTACAACCTGGGTAGCGGCAACACCGGGGACTTTAACCTGGGCAGCGGCAACAAGGGGAACGCGAATTTAGGCAACGGCAACATCGGTGGACAGAATGTCGGCAGCGGTAACCTCGGCTCATACAACCTGGGTCGCGGCAATACCGGCAGCACGAACCTCGGCAACGGCAACAGCGGCAGCCTCAACCTTGGTAGCGGCAATATCGGCGACTCCAACTTGGGCCGCGGAAATATCGGCAACACCAATCTGGGCAACGGCAACACAGGTATCGGAAACGTTGGCGGTGGAAACACCGGCGAGCAGAACCTCGGCATGGGAAACAACGGGATCCGTAACGCGGGTATGGGCAATACCGGCGACCAGAACATCGGACTGGGGAACACCGGGGATAACAATTTTGGCCTAGGCAACCTTGGCGTCGGTAACATCGGCTTCGGAAACCAGGGAAACGGGAACATCGGCTTCGGGCTTACCGGCGATAACCAGATCGGGTTCGGCTCGCTGAACACCGGTACCGGCAATATTGGGATCGGAAACTCGGGCAACAACAATATCGGATTCTTCAACTCGGGCAACGGAAATGTCGGCTTCGGCAACTCGGGTAATGGAAACGTCGGGCTCGGCAATTCAGGCCTGGGCGATCCGAATCTCGGACTCAACTTCACCATCAACGAGGCCAGCTCGGACTGGGGTATCGGGAACTCCGGCATGCTCAACACTGGTGTCGGAAACTCGGGTCAGTTCAACACGGGATTCGGCAACGCGGGCGACCTGAACACCGGCTTTGGCAACGCAGGCTCGATGAACACAGGATCGGCCAATTCAGGCTGGGCGAACACCGGACGGTTCAACTCCGGCTCGCTCAACACGGGGATGTCGAACTCCGGCGATTACAACGCCGGCGGCTTCAACGCGGGCGACGGCAACACCGGCCGGTACAACGCCGGCAGCGTCAACACGGGCGCTTACAACTCGGGCTATACCAACACTGGTGGATTGAATGCCGGCGACGTGAACACCGGATTCGGTCACGCCGACAATGGTTCAGGCGACAGTTCAGGCTTCGTCAACGCGGGCTATGGCAATTCAGGCATCTATCAAT
Source organism: Mycobacterium sp. NGS68 (assembly GCF_059812195.1). Taxonomy (NCBI): domain Bacteria; kingdom Bacillati; phylum Actinomycetota; class Actinomycetes; order Mycobacteriales; family Mycobacteriaceae; genus Mycobacterium; species Mycobacterium sp. NGS68. The sequence continues at coordinate 176,168 of NZ_JCALCE010000012.1, forward strand.
CCGGACAATTCGAATCGGGTGCCGGCAACGGGAATCGTAACCACACGACCAACCAGCACAATGCCGGTCTGGAAAATTGGGGGAGCGTTAACTCGGGTTACGGCAACTTCGGAAATAACAACTCAGGCTTCCGAAACACCGGACCGAGCATCGTTCCCGGGCCGACCGCTGACTACAACTCTGGGTATGTGAACACAGGAGTGCAGAATTCGGGATTCTTCAACGCCGGGACGTACAGTTCGGGCTTCGGCAATGCGGTCTACGGCAACTCCGGCTTCTTCAACGTCGGCGATAACCAGGCGGGTTTCTTCGCCTAGGCCGGGGCGGCGGTCGGGCCTGCGCGGTCGCGTCGCCCTCAGTGACGACTCGCGTCGTCGACCGGCGTCGCTGCCCAGCTGCGAATCGCGGCGCCGAATTCGTCGGACCCGACGAAGGTTCGGCGCCCTGCATGGCCACGGCGCTGCCCTGGGAGGGTCGCTTCCAGGCGGGTGAGCTCCGGGGACGCAAGGCAATCTCGGCGCCACCCCAGACGATCAGCGTCGGCAAGTGGGCAATGTCTGCCGGACATCTTCTGAAGTCCGACAATACGTTTGACTGATGTTCGCCCATGTCGCGCGTGCTGCTCGGTTGGCTCTCGGTACAGGTCAGTCGCGTTACTTGCCCCGTCAACTCAAGGTAGCTACCGAAAGATTTAGCAAGGTCAATTGCCCGCTTCGATAGCAGCGACTTTTGCTACAGCGTCGGAGCCGCAAAAACGCTGGAGGCTCACCGCGCCGGTTGCAAGCAAGTTGTCAATGCGACGTTTGTCGCCTGAGGAGAGGTCGGTGGCGATGCCGAAGTTCTGTGCAGCCCATGCGTGCGACGCAGGTGACGGCGTTGGCGGCGCTGATGCGACGACAGCGAGACATCGGAGATTGCCGCGATCGACGAGGCCGGCGAGGTGGCTCCATCGGGTCAGGGCGGGATAACGGCGATCGCAAACACGCCGAATGGGCCTTGGGACGAATCGCAGATCTCAAGTTCTGAGACGTGAATGCGGCTAGCGACGCAATGGGAGCGGCCTACTAGCCGAACAACTCTTGGGACCAAGCGCTGATGGTTGGCGCTAGGCGTTCGGGCACGTGGCTATCGGCTGCGCGACGTGCGCCAGGGGCGCGGCACGCGGCTTCGTAAAGGCAAACGGCGCACTCGGTCATGTTCAGTGCGGCGGCAAGCCCGTCTGCAATCATCCCGAATAGAACCCCGCCGCGCGCGTAGTCGGTGGTCCACGAGTAGCCGTGGACGAAACTGGACCCGTACGAATAGAAGGACCGAGCGCCCTGCTCTAGTCCAGAAGCTCCAAGCTCTCCGGTGTCATGCGGCGGCAGGTGGTCGTCCACCCATTTCGCGGCGTGCGTAATCGTCTTAGTGAAAGACGGTAGTTTGTTGTATGAATACGTGCTTTTCAGACTTTCAACCAGGGCTGCGTGCTTCACGCGGTGAGCGTTGTTGTCGTCAATGATGTGCTGCGGTCGAGGATTGCGACCACGTTGCTCGAACTCGGCTTCCAGTTTCAGAAAGTAACTCTGCTGTTCTAATTGCTCCATCTCAACACTCATGCTGCGGTCGCGGCGTACCTCTCGTTCTGGATCGCTGAGCAGCCAAATAGTGCGGGCCGAGGTCTCCATCGCAGAACGGCACAACTGCATGATGGATGAGGCGTAGAGGTCTCGTGTCTTCGAGCGTTCCTCAACGAGCAACGCAACTGCATAGAGGTTCTCAGTCGCATTCATCATGGGGAACAGGCACTCTTCGGTCACTGCGGCATCGCCCGAAAGCGCTAGGGGATAGGCGGCCTCGAAGGCGTCGTCGTCAGCCGCCAACGGACTACCAGGTTCGGGATGGTGTGGATGTAGCCCCCATTGCCGCAGTTCGCGCGCTCGGTTCGCCCGATTGTCTATGCGGTCAAGTACTCCGCCGCTCGCCACGTTCGCCAGCGCTTCAAGCGCCTTTTGAAACGGATGTGCCATGTGCTCTACCCCCGAAACGTCAGGCTTTCACTATGGCAAGCCGGGGTGACAGGCAGACGTACGCGCCGCGCGTGTCAATGAAGGCTCCCCGCGAGGAGCAGTTGCGCGTATGTTGCGCGAAGCTTATAGGGACTGGCTAAATAGAGCCATTGAACTGCGGTAATACTGGTGCGCGATACTGGGATTGAACCAGTGACCTCTTCCGTGTCAGGGAAGCGCTCTCCCGCTGAGCTAATCGCGCCGGGAGGTTCAATTCGGAGGTGGAGACGGGAATCGAACCCGTGTGCACGGCTTTGCAGGCCGTTGCCTCACCACTCGGCCACTCCACCGCTGGGGTTGATGCCAAAAGCACCTTCGAGCGGATGACGGGATTCGAACCCGCGACCCTCACCTTGGCAAGGTGATGCGCTACCAACTGCGCTACATCCGCGCGCAACGGACGAGATCGTCGCCCGGTGCGAAGCACGACGATAGTCCAAGTGAGCGGGCGCACACAAATCTCTTGGTCGACCGCGTGTCTAGGCTAGCGTGTGGCCAGGTCGCGTGCCATGGGCGCGACTGAGGGGCGGGGGCTCGTGCTAGTCTTCGACCTCGTTGCCTCTCGGCGCCGGTCCCGTGGCTCAGTGGAAGAGCGTCCGCTTCACACGCGGAAGGTCGCTGGTTCGATCCCAGCCGGGACCACCAGGTCAGGGCCATATTGCCCATCGACCGCACGCCTCGCCGCCGCCCTGACCAGCGATAAGCGTGAGCAACCTCCGGGCTGCCCATCGGCCGGCCTCACGCAAAAGCATCACGGTGACGCCAAATGCGCGCGGCTTCGAAAAGTCAGGGCTCGCGGACGATCAGTACGACCTTGCCGACCGTCTGGTCGGAGTCCAGGAGCTTGTGCGCCTCAGGAGCCTCGGTGATGGGTACCTCGGCGGCGACGACGGGCGCGACGGCCCCCTCCGCGATCAGCGGCCACAGCCGCCGCCGCAGTTCCGCCACGATCTCGGCCTTGGAGCCGGGGCCCTGTCCGGGGCGACGGCGCAGGTTGGTCGCGTGCACCGACCCCCGCTTGAACAGCAGTGCGCCGAGGTTCAGGGTCGCCTCGGTGCCGCCTTGCAACCCGATGATCGTGAGGTGGCCGTTCTCGGCCAGGGCTTCGATGTTCTTGGCCAGATAGCTGCCGCCCATGATGTCGAGGATGACGTTGGCGCCCGAGTGCTCAGCTTTGACCACAGCCGGGAAATCCTGCTCGCGGTAGTTGATCAACGTCTGCGCGCCCAGGTCGCGGCAGCGGTCCAGCTTGAACTGCGTTCCGGCCGTCACCGCCACGTTGGCGCCCAGCGCCCGGGCCACTTGTATTGCGTGGGTGCCGATTCCACTGCCCCCGCCATGGATCAGCAGTGTCTGTCCGCTGTGCAGCCCGCCGGTCATCACCACGTTGGACCACACGGTGGCGGCGGCCTCGGGCAGCGCGGCGGCCGCGGTGACGCTGACGCCCTCCGGCACCGCCAGGACCTGGGTGGCGGCCACGTTCACCCGTTCGGCGTAGCCGCCGCCGGCCAGCAGCGCACACACGGCATCGCCGGGCGCCCAATCCTGCACTCCGCCACCGACTTCGGCGACCACGCCGGAAACCTCAAGACCAGGGATTTCGCTGGTACCCGGCGGCGGCGGGTAGTGGCCCATGCGTTGCATGACATCGGCGCGGTTCACTCCCGCGGCAACCACGTCGATGGCGACCTCACCGGGGCCCGGTGCCGGCAGGTCGTCGACCCGGGCCCACTGCATCACCTCAGGCTCGCCAAAACCGTTGAGCGTTATGGCATACATGCAGCTTCCTCCTGGCGTGCGCTACCGAGTGGTCACATGACCGAGCGTACGGATGGCCGGCTGGTGGCATTAACAGCGCGAAAACGGGAATTGTTGGAACATGACCAAGCGCATCCTGAACGTCGTCAGCAACGTCTCCCACTACGAGGACCCGTCAGAACCGACCGGGCTGTGGCTCTCGGAGTTGACGCATGCCTATGACGTCTTCGCGGAGGCGGGTTACGAGCAGACGATCGTCAGCCCGAAGGGCGGCCCGTCGCCGCTGGAGCCACGCTCGCTGAAGTTTCCCGCCTACAACAAGAGCGCCAAGGAGTGGAAGGCCGACGACGCGAAGATGGCCCTGCTGGACAACACCGCATCACCTGACGAGATCGACTCGGCGGAATTCGACGCGATCTACTTCACCGGCGGTCACGCGGTCATGTTCGACTTTCCCGACAGCGAAGGACTGCAACGCATTACGCGCGAAATCTTCGAGCACGGCGGAGTCGTGTCGTCGGTCTGCCACGGCTACTGCGGCCTGCTCAACACGCAGCTCTCGGACGGGAAGGTGCTGGTCGACGGGCGCAAGCTCACCGGGTTCGCCTGGCTGGAGGAGGTGTTGGCCCGGGTCAACAAGTTGGTGCCCTACAACGCCGAAGAAGAGATCAAGAAGCGCGGCGCCCGCTACGAGAAGGGTCTGATTCCCTTCGCCTCGCATGTCGTCGTCGACGGGCGGCTGGTGACGGGCCAGAATCCGGCGTCCGCCAAGGCGACGGCGGAGAAGGTCGTCGCCGTGTTGGAGGGTTGAGTTCTACTGGTTAGGGTTCGTCGATGGGCAATGAAGGTATCGGCACCCTGCGGCTCGAATGTCCGCAACAGCATGGCGTCGGCCGGGTCCTGCGGGAGGCCGCGCATCACGCGATCCAGTATGACCCCGGCGCCGCCGTCGGCCCGCGTGAATTCTGGCCGCAGGAGGACGAGCAAGGCAGATTCAAAGCGCACTGCCGGCACTGCGACAAACCGGTGTGGGGCCCGTCGGCGGCGCTGCAGGCCAAGCTAAGCGAGTTGATCGCCAGCGACTCCGAGACCCACGCGACCGCCACGCTGCAGTACCTCTAGCCCGGTCACTTGCCGGCCAAAATCCGGTACTGTGCGGACACCTGCTGCATGACGTCTTTCTGGGTGTCCGAGAAGACGGTGTAGGCGTAACGGTCCGCTTTGGCCACGCATTTGAAGTGCCACTGCATCATTCGGAAGGTAGCGGGGGCGTCGGGCGGCTGCGTCGGGCCGTTCCGTTGGAAGCACTGCGCGGCGGGGAACCCCGGCACGCTGTCGGCCAGGGGCTTGACGTCGGGGCTGTGTCTGACCTGATCGGCGAGGAAGCTCATCAGCCGCTGCGCGGCGTCGGCGTTCGTGGCCTGATACACCGTCGCCAGCCGCTGGGCCACGTAATCCACGCCGGCCGCCTGGAGCGCGGCGGCCGTCCCGCTCGGATCGACCGCGAAGTGCGGCCAGCCCGCCCGCTCCCACACGCCGGCGTTGAACGGCAGCTTGGCGCCCTCGCGAACCAGGGTGGCCGCCAGCAGCCGCCCCGACGGGTCCACCGGCAGCGACGCGAGGTTGGCGGAATCGGTCGGGGCGAACTGGTCGATCAGCCTGGTTTGCCGGTCCAGGGCCAGCTCGATGATCAGCTCGGGCATGGTCTCCACGCCGTGGCCGGGACGGTTGAAGGCGGTCTGATAGAGCACGTACGGCCCGTGCGCGGTGAAGCTGGCGACGGCCCGGGCGCCGCCGTTCTGCACGTACCTGACCGCCAGCGCTTCGGGGTGCTTCTCGATGGCCGCCGGCTCGTGCGGCGAGTCGCCGGGCAACGTCGGGTTGGCCGCGGCCAGCTCGGTGGCCGCGGCGGTCGCGGCGGCCGGGTCGGCGAAGCGCAGCACGACATTGGTCATTCCCCGCCACGGGGGAGAACCCGGGGACGTCCGCGTGCTGGAGAATCCGGTGACGTAGCCGTGCTTGGCCGCGACGTCGGACATCGCGGTCCCGAAAGCCCGCTCCAGGGTCGGAATGCTGGGGATGTCGCCGATCTCGATGAACAGCTCGAGTATCGGAAACTGCGTGATCGCCTCGTCGACCTGCCACGGGCCCACCACGAAATCGGCGAGCCGGTGCGCTTCCAGGACGGTTTGCGAGAACTTGTCGTCGCCGGCGGTTCCGAAGATATGACCCAGCGTGGTGGGATAGGTGCCGGTGTCCATCAGGGCCACGTTCGCGGTGTCGGCGTCCTTTCCCTTGGCCGCCGCCCCGTCCACCGTGGTTGTACAGCCCGTCAGGAGCGCAGCCGACGCGACGACCGCCGCCAGGCGCCTCATATACTCCGCGCCTGGCTCTGCCAATACGGTTCGCGCAACGCGGCTTTGAGGATCTTGCCGCTGGCGTTGCGGGGAAGCGACGGCAGGAAGTCGACGGTCCGCGGGCACTTGTATGCGGCCAGGCGGGTCCGGCAGAACTCGATGATGTCGGCGGGCGCCACTTCGGGGGTGTTGGTGACGACGATCGCCTTGACCGACTCGCCCCAGAAGTCGTCGGGCACACCGATGATCGCGGCGTCGTCGACCGCGGGATGCTCGATGAGCACGCTTTCCACCTCGGGCCCGTACACGTTCTCGCCGCCGGTGATGATCATGTCCTTCAGCCGGTCCTCGATGTAGAGGTAGTCGTCGGCGTCAAGGCGTCCGATGTCGCCGGTGCGCAGCCAGCCGTCGTCGGTGATGGTGTCGGCGGTTGCCTCGGGCCGGTTCAGGTAGCCGCTCATGGCCTGATCGCTGCGCGCCCAAATCTCGCCCGGCTCACCGGGATTGCGCGGTTCGCCGGTTTCCGGGTCGACGATCCGCAGTTCGGTGCCGATCGCGGCCTTGCCGGCCGACAGCAACAGGTCGGGCCGGTTCGGGTCGCGATGGTCGGCCGCGTCGAGCGCGGTGACCGCCCCGCACAGCTCCGTCTGCCCGTACACCTGGACGAAGTTCACCTGCGGCCAGGTCTCTAGAGCCCGCTGCAGCAGCGGCACCGGCATGGGCGCCGCCCCGTACACGAGGTAGCGCAGGCGCGCGACGGCGTCGCGGGCCGCGTCACCGCCGTCCAGGAACCGGGCGATCACCGGTGGCACGAAAAACGCATGCGTCGCACCGTCATTCAGCGCGCGAATCAGCGTCGCGGGTTCCGGTTCGCGGGTCAGGATCGTCGGCGCCCCGGCGAGGATCCCGAAACACGCATAGCCGATTCCGCCGACATGGAACAACGGCATGGCGACCAGGTTGGCTTCCCCGTCGGCGAACGGGAACGCCGGCGCCAGGTTGACGATGTGATTGACCAGCGCCCGCTGGCTCAGCGCGACGCCCTTGGGACGCCCCGTGGTGCCCGAGCTGTAGATCACCAGCGCGTCGTCGGTCGCGGGGTCACCGTCGTCGGGTGTCGCGGGTGTGGCTGCGGCGAGCAGGGATTCGTATTCGTCGCCTGACGAATCGCCTCCCACCACGACCGTGCGCTCGATGCCGGGTGCCCGCGCGGCGATGTCCCGTACCGCGGGGTGCAGTTCGGCGCCGACGAACAGCAGCCTCGCCCCGCAGTCGTTGAGCACGTGGACCAGTTCTTCGCCGATCGCCCGCCAGTTGAGGATGGTGGCCACCGCGCCGATCGACGTGGCGGCGATCAGGAGCTCCAGGCAGGCGGGGTGATTCTTGTCCAGGAACGCCACCCGGTGACCGCGCTCTACGCCCGCCGCCCGCAGCGCGCCGGCCGTGCGACTTATCCGCTCCGCCCACTGCGCCCAGGACCACTGCCGGTCACCGAACTGAATGGCGATCCCGTCGGGACGGTGCCGGGCGTGTTGCTCGACGATTCCGACAAGGGTCTCCGCTGGTGGCATACGTTCCACAATGCAGCACGACGCCCGATCGCGGCGCGGCAACCCCGCCGGCGCGCGGCCGCGCCCGCTACAGGCGCTGCGCGGTCCCCTGGCGGCTCGATCGCTGCGCGAGGGCGGTGCAGACGATGGCCCCGGAGCCGAGCGCCATCAGCCCACCCACGACGACGCCGATCCAGCTCTGCCGGGTGTTGTTGGACTCTTGCTGCGCGATGTCCCGGCGCTGGCTGTAACCGTGGCTGACGGACAGGCAGGTGTCGCCCTTCTTCATCTGGTGTCCGCCGCAGCTCACGCCGTGGTCGCCCACCAGATCGGCGACGCTGTAGATGAACATCGCGGAGCCGATGATCGTCCCCAGGATCAACACCAACCAAGTACGCATCCGAGTCCTCCCTTTCATTCGGCCCAGCGTCACCCGGCCGTCGGCGCTCAGCAACATCGGTTCAGCCCGAAGATTTCGGTATGCCACACCAGTTCCAAAGACCTACGATTCGCCAATGGGCGGCGCGGTGACTCCTGACCAGGCGATCGAGGCGATCCGGGGCACCGGCGGAGCGCAACCCGGCTACCGGGCGCTGCACGCCAAGGGCACCCTGTACCGCGGCACCTTCACCGCGACCCCCGAGGCGTCCGCGCTCTCGCGCGCGAAACATCTGGACGGCTCCACCGTCGCGGCCCTGGTCCGCTTCTCCAACGGGTCGGGCGACCCGGCGCAGCGCGACGGGGCGTCGGGGGTGCGTGGCATGGCGGTGAAGTTCACGCTGCCGGACGGGTCCACCACCGACGTGTCGACGCAGACCGCGCGGCTGTTCGTCTCCAGCACGCCGGACGGATTCGTGGATCTGCTCAAGGCGATGCGGCCCGGTCCGACGCTGCCGCTGCGCATGGCCGCGTTCCTGGTCACCCATCCGGGCGTGCTGCGCGCGCTGCCGGTGCTGCGGGCGGCGCAGCGAGTCCCCGCGAGCTACGCCACCGCGGAATACCACGGGTTGCACGCGTTTCGCTGGACCGCCGCCGACGGCAGCGCCCGGTTCGTCCGCTATCACCTGGCCCCCGCGGCGGGTGAGGAGTACCTGTCGGGGGCGGGTTCCCGCGACGCCGACTTCCTGACCGACGAGCTCGACGCGCGCCTGGCGGCCGGGCCGGTGCGGTTTCACTTCCGGGTGCAGATCGCCGGGCCCGACGACTCGACGGTCGACCCGTCGGCGCCCTGGGCCGGCACCGAGCTGATCGACGTCGGCACCATCGAGATCACCGGCCGCGACACCGAACGCGAGCACGGCGGCGACATCGTGGTGTTCGACCCGATGCGGGTGACCGACGGCATCGAGCCCTCCGACGACCCGGTGCTGCGGTTCCGCAGCAAGGCCTATTCGGCGTCGGTCAAGCTGCGCACCGGCGTGGATCGGGGTGCGGAGGCGCCGCCGGTCTGAGCGCAGTTTCCGCTTCCAACATGGTTCTGATCGGCGCGGCCGGGTTCGGCGCCGGCGCGATCAACGCGATCGTCGGTTCCGGGACCCTGATCACGTTCCCGACGCTGGTCGCGCTCGGCTATCCGCCGGTCACGTCGACCATGTCCAACGCGGTGGGGCTGGTGGCCGGTGGCGTGTCGGGCACCTGGGGCTATCGCGCCGAGTTGCGTGGGCAATGGGACCGGCTGCGGTGGCAGATCCCGGCGTCGGTGGCGGGCGCCGCGGTGGGTGCGTTCCTGCTGCTGCATCTGCCCGAGAAGGTGTTCACCCAGGTCGTACCGGTGCTGTTGGTGTTGGCGCTCGCGCTGGTGGTGATCGGGCCCCGGATTCAGGCGTGGGCGCGGGGGCGGGCGGAGGCGGCGGGGCGTTCCGCGGAGCACATCACACCGGTGCGAATGGCCGTACTGGTTCTCGGCACCTTCGCCGTCGGCGCCTATGGCGGCTACTTCACCGCCGCCCAGGGCATTCTGCTGGTCGGCGTGATGGGGGCCCTGCTGCCGGAGTCGGTGCAACGCATGAACGCCGCCAAGAATCTGCTCTCGACGCTGGTGAACATCGTTGCGGCGGTGAGCTATACGTTGGTGGCGTTCGATCGGATCAGCTGGCCGATCGCCGGGCTGGTCGCGGCGGGCTCGCTGATCGGGGGAGTGGTGGGGGCGCGTTACGGGCGTCGGCTGTCGCCGAATGCGTTGCGCGCCACGATCGTCGTGGTCGGCCTCATCGGGCTGTACCGCCTGCTCACGGTTTAGCCCCAGCCTGCGTCGCGGCGGTGGCTTCGGCGATGACATCGGCGACCTCACCCCGCTTCCGCCACGCCCGACGCTGCCGCATCGCGCCATTGCCCTCGGTCGCGATGCGGCCGAGTTCCGCTGTGACGCGGTCGTATTCACCGACCGACTCCAGCGCGGGGCGCACCCGTCGCACCAGCGCGTCCAGCTGCGCACGCGCCGGCACCGCGCCGCGGCCGTCGGCCAGATCCAGCGTCTGACCGGAAAGCCCGTCGTGGGCGGCCCTCCAGTACGCCGCCCGCAGCGCGGCCGGTGGCAGCCGCTCGACGGCGCCGCCCTCGTCGAGAGCCGTCATCACCGCGGCCCTGATCAGGCCGGCTAGCAGGACCGTCTCGGCGACGGTGGCGGGCACGTCGGCGACGCGCACCTCGATCGTCGGGAAGTCCGACGACAGCCGCACGTCCCAATAGACCATGCCCGGGTCCAGGATGACCCCGGTGTCGACCAGCATCCGCACGGTGCGGTCGTATTCGTCGACCGAGGCGAAGAACGGCGGTGGTCCCGCAACCGGCCAGCGCCGCCACAGAATGCTGCGCCAACTCGCGTAGCCGGTGTCGGCGTTGCGGTACACCGCCGAATTGGCCGACAGCGCAAGCAGTGACGGCAGCCACGGCCGCAGCCAGTTGCTGGCGTGGATCGCGGCGGCGCGATCGGGCACCTGCACGTGTACGTGGCAACCGCAGATGCCCTGCTCGTGCGCGACCATCCCGTAGGCGGCACCGATCCGGCGATATCGCTCGGTGTCGGTGACCGGGAATTCCCGCGGGGTGGCCGGCGGCAGCCCGAGGGCCAACAGGCGGACCCCGGCTGCGTCGGCCGCCTGAGCGGAGACGCGCCGCAGCCGGGTCAGCTCCTCGCCCAGTTCCGCGCTGCCGGTCAATACGGCAGAGGTGGTCTCCACCTGACAGCTGCTGAGTTCCAGGTCAAGCTCGACGCCGCGGCGTTCGGATTCCTCGGCCACCGCGTCGTTGCGGGCGACCGGTTCGCCGCTGTCGGGGTCGACGAGGAGGAATTCCTCCTCCACGCCGAAGGTGGGTACGTCACTCATGCGGCCACCACAGGACAGTGGGGCCGAACCGGCTCAGCCGGCCAGCGGTGTCGCGAGCGCGTCGTCCGCGGAGCGGTAGATGGGCAGCAGCGCCTCGAGGCCGCAGGCCTTGACGATCCGGGCGACGATCGGCTGGCGACTCACCAGGCGCAGGTCGATGCCCCGCCGACGACACCCCTCGGCCTCGTCGGCCAGCACCGAGAGTGCGCAGCAGGCCATGAAATCCAGACCGTTGACGTCGACGATGAACGGTCCGGGGGGCGTGACGACCTTGGCCGCTTCATTGACCAGGCGTCGCCAGGTGTGCTCGTTGCAGGCGTCGACCTCGCCGCCGGCGGTGATGAGCACGGCCGGTCCGCTGCGGTCGGTGGTCGCCCGCAGGGTGCTGTGGGGGTCGCCGAGTTCGTAGACCAGCCGGGTGCTGAGCATCAAGTGTGTGGAGATTGGTTCTGCAATGGCCAGGCGCATGGTGGCTCCCTAATCGACTGGCGCGGAGGGCGCCAGGATGGATGCCCGTCCTGTTGTCTGAAGACAGACTTTCCGCGAGTGCGGAATCTCATTTGTATAACAAGACAGGGCGGTCTGTCTACAGATGGTGACCTATGGATATGGTAAGGATCGTCATGAATAGCCTCGACATCGCGACGCCCGGCGCATCGGCCCGCGAGCGCATCCTCGCCGCGGCCTATGAGCTGTTCAGCAGGCGTGGAATCCGGGCCGTAGGGACCGACGAAGTGATCGAGCGTGCCGGGGTGGCCCGGGCGACGCTGTACCGCCATTTCGCGACGAAAAACGACCTCGTGCTGTCCGTTCTGGAGCGCCGTGAACAGCTGTGGACGCACGGGCTGATCGAGGAGCAGTCGCAGCTTCGCGGAACCACGCCCGAGGAGCAACTGCTGGCCATCTTCGACGTCATGCACGACTGGTTTCAGAACCGCGACGGCTACGAGGGCTGTTCGTTCATCAACGTGCTGCTCGAGTTGGGGCCGGACCATCCCGCCGGACAGGCCTGCATCGGGCATATCGACAACGTCCGCGACATCGTTCGGCAGCGCGCCGTGGCGGCCGGGCTCAGCAACGTCGAGGACTTCGCCTGGTCGTGGCACATCCTGATGAAGGGCGCCATCATCCTGGCGGCCGTCGGTGATTCGGAAGCGGCGCGCCGCGCCCAGCGGATGGCCCGCGCACTGATCGAGCAGCACCGGCCGTCGGCCGGCTGATCCTCTAGGCCGCCGAGCCGGTTTCGGCCGCCGTCGTGCCGGCCTTGCGGTGGTGCTCGGCCTCGAGTTCGGCGATCGCGCGGGATGTCCGCTCCCGCAACAGGATTGCGGCGATGACACCGCATACGACGGCGATCACCAGCGCGATCCAGGAGAAGTCCTGCAGATAGCGTTCGGCCGCTTCCCCCGCGAAGTAGACCAGCGCGGTCGTGCCGCCGGCCCAGCAGATGCCGCCCGCAACGTTGGCCGCCAGGAAGCGCGGATAGGGCATCTTCAGGGCGCCGGCCAACGGTCCGGCGAAGATCCGCAGCAACGCGATGAAGCGACCGAAGAACACAGCCCGCACGCCCCAGCGGTTGAACAGTTTCTCGGCGAGTGCAACATGCCCCGGCCCGAAGTGTTTGGGGAACCGCCGGCCCAGCCGGTCGAAGAGCGGCATGCCGAACTTGCGGCCGATGCTGTATCCGATCGAGTCGCCGATCACCGCGCCGATCACCGCGGCGGCGCCGACGCCCACCGGGTTGACGGCCAGCTCGTGGTGCGACGACATCAGCGCGGCGCTGACCAGCACGATCTCCCCGGGCAGGGGGATGCCCAGGCTCTCGACCCCCACCACGCCGCCGACGACCAGGTACACCAGTATCGGCGGGATCGACTGCAGCAGCGCCTCCACATGCATGCGTACAGAATGCCTGACCGGAGCCCACTGGCGCGAGCAGACGCAAAAGCCCCCAAATAGCGCCCGAAATGGGTGCTTTTGCGTCTGCTCGGCACGATGATGAAGCCCGTGGAATTCAACCTGGCCCAGGTGTTCGGCGCGGTGGCGGCGGCCAATCCCGACCGGGATTGCATCGTGTTCGGTGACCGGCGATTCACCTACGCGCAGATCGACGACCGCTCCCGCCGTTTCGCCCGCGCCCTGCACGAGTGGGGTTTGGGCGCCCGTCGGGAACGCTCCGAGCTCGCGCCGCACGAGTCGGGCCAGAGCCACCTCGGGCTGTACATGGCGAACTGCAACGAGTTCCTAGAGGCCATGCTCGGCGCATACCGGGCCCGTGTCGCCCCGTTCAACGTCAACTACCGCTATGTCGCCGACGAACTCGTCTACCTGCTCGACAACGCCGGCGCCGACGCGATCATGTACCACGCGCGGTTCGCGCCGACGCTGGCCGAAGCGCTGGGCAAGCTGGGCGGCGACCCCCGCCTGATCCACGTCGACGACGCCTCCGGGAACCCGCCGCTGCCCGGTGCGGTGCGCTACGAGGAACTGCTCGCCTCGACGTCCGATGAGCCGCTGCACGTGGTCCCCGCGCCCGATGACCTCTACGTCCTCTACACCGGCGGCACCACCGGCATGCCGAAGGCGGTGCTGTGGCGGCAACACGACATCTACCTGAACGCGATGGGCGGCCGGACGTTCGGCAGCGGCCAGACGGTGAGCAGCCTGGAGGAAATCGTCGAGCGGTCGCGGCCCGACGGGCCAGGGTCGATGACCGCGGCGCCGCTCATGCACGGCGCGGCGCAATGGGCGGCATTCATCAACCTGTGCACCGGACGGCCGTTCGTCATGGCGCCGACGACCACCCACTTCGATCCGGCCGAGGCGTGGGCGCTGGCCAGCCGGGAACGCGTCATCTCGCTGTCCTTCGTCGGCGACGCCTTCGGCCGGCCGTTGGTCGACGCACTCGAGTCCGGCGATTACAACCTGTCCGGGCTGTTCGTTCTGGTCACTGGCGGGGCCGCGCTGAGCGCGCCGCTCAAGCAGCGATTCGTCGAGCTGCTGCCGCACGTGACGATCATGGACACGGGCGGGTCGTCGGAATCCGGCGCCCAGATGGGTCAGTACTCCAATAGCGCGCTGAGCGCGTCGGGGCGGTTCGTCCCGAATCCGGGCGCGGTCGTCGTCAGCGAGGACCTGACCCGGATCCTGTCACCGGGCGACGACGAGATCGGCTGGCTGGCGCAGCAGGGTCTGATTCCGTTGGGCTACCTCGGCGACCCGGAGAAGACCGCGCGCACGTTTCCCGTCATCGACGGGATCCGGCACTCGGTCCCCGGCGACCGGGCACGCTGGGGCGCCGACGGCCAAATCGAGCTGCTCGGAAGGGATTCCGTCACCATCAACTCCGGAGGGGAGAAGATTTTCGCCGAGGAGGTCGAGGCCGCGATCGCCGAGCATCCCGCGGTCTACGACGTCGTCGTCACGGGCCGTCCCAGCACGCGGTGGGGAAACGAGGTGGTCGCGCTGGTCCAGCTGGCCGACGGTGCGCAGGCATCGCAGGACAGCATCGTCGCCGAGGCCGCCCGCCACATCGCGCGCTACAAACTGCCCAAGGAGGTCGTCTTCTGCGACAGGCTGCAGCGGTCGCCGTCGGGCAAGGCGGATTACCGGTGGGCCAAAGCCCAAGTCGCGCAGCCTAGTTGAAGAAACCTGCCTTGCCGTCACCCTTGTTGAAGAACCCTGAGCTGCCGGTGCCCGCGTTGCCCACGCCCGAGCTGTAGATGCCCGAATTCCAGGCCCCCGAGGTGTGGTTGCCCGTGTTGAAATAGCCCGCGTTGGCGAACCCGGTGTTGAAGTACCCGACGTGGCCGCGGCCGCCCTCGTTGCCCATGCCGGAGGTGTAGCCGTAGTCGGCATCCGTCATGTTCAGGTAGCCGGAGGTGTCGCTGCCGGTATTGGACCAGCCGGAGAGGTTGTAGCCGTTGTTGCTCAATCCTGAGTTGACCGCGCCGGCCGGGGTGTCCGAGTGGCCCAGGCCGTTGTTGACGCTGCCCGAGTTGAACAGGCCGGAGTTGACGCTGCCGGAGTTGAACAGGCCGGAGTTGAAGTAGCCGGAGTTGAACGACCCGGTGTTGGTGCCGTAGTCGGCCGAGTTGAAATTGCCGGTGTTGCCGGAACCGCCGTTGCCGAAGCCGCCGTTGTCGTAGAACACGTTGCCGGCGCCCACGTTGCTGGTGCCCGCGTTACTCCAACCGAAGTTGTAGTCGCCGCCGTTGCCGAAGCCGGTGTTGACCGAGCCCGCGTTGCCGAAGCCGGTGTTGACCCAGCCGGCGTTGCCGGAGCCGAAGTTGCCGTTGCCGGAGTTGCCGAAGCCGACGTTGTTGTCGCCGGAGTTGAAGAAGCCGATGTTGTTGTTGCCGGTGTTGCCGAAGCCGATGTTGCCGCTGCCGGTGTTGAGCTTGCCGATGCCGAACTTGTTGTCGCCTTCGAGCCCGAAGCCGATGTTGTTGTTGCCGTGGTTGCCGAACCCGTAGTTGCCGTTGCCGATGTTGGCAGACCCGACGTTGTCGGAGCCGAGGTTGCCGCCACCCACGTTGCCCGAGCCGAAATTGCCGCTGCCGATGTTGCTGTCGCCCCAGTTTCCGAAACCGAAGTTCCGGTTGCCGACGTTGCCGTTGCCGACGTTTCCGTTGGCGTAGTAGTAGGGGTCCTGGCCGGTGTCGGTGTTGCCGTTGCCGCTGCCGAAGTTGAGGTTGCCGATGTTGCCGTTGCCGAAGTTGGTGTTGCCCGAGTTACCGCTGCCGACGTTGGTGTTGCCGACGTTGCCGCTGCCAAGGTTTGTATCGCCCCAGTTTCCGCTGCCCAGGTTCGTATTACCGGTGTTTCCGCTACCCAGGTTCTTGCCGCCCCAGTTTCCGCTGCCCAGGTTGAAGTCGCCGTTGTTGCCGATGCCCAGGTTCCACGCGCCGGTGTTACCGATGCTGGTGTTCAGGCTCGCCAGCTTCTGCTGCCAGGACGCCAACTGGCTGGCGGCCGCAGACGCCCCGGCGTGGTAGCCGGCCATCGCGGTCACGTCCTGCGCCCACATCTGCTCGTAGATGCCCTCGATGGCCGCGATCGCGGGGGCGTTCTGCCCGAAGAGGTTTGCGCGGACCAGCGACACGAGTTGGGATCTGTTGACCGACACCGTCGCCGGGTGGACGGTCGCCGTGCGCGCCGCCTCGTAGGCGGCCGCCGTCGCCTTCGCCTGCCCCGCGGCGCCCGCGGCCCGGGCCGCCGCCGCACCCAGCCAGCCGGCATAGGGTGCCGCCGCGGCCGTCATCGCCGCCGACGCCGCGCCCTGCCAGGCCGAGTCCACCAGCCCCGAGGTCACCGACCCGAATGATTCGGCGGCCGCGCCCAATTCGGCGGCCAGCCCATCCCAGGCCGCGGCGGCTGCCAGCATCGGCCCCGAACCCGCGCCGCTGAAAATCAGCGCCGAATTGACCTCCGGTGGAAAGACAGAGAAATTCACCGCGCCCGCCCTTTACCTCAGCTCAACGAGAAGACGGTATAAGAAGTCGGGCGGCCTATCGGCGGTTTCAGGGCAGAAGGCGTTCTTGCAGCCGCAGGAAAGCCGTGGGCTCGCGACAGGCCTGATAGCGCTGGTGCAGTTCGCGCGCCAGTGTGGAGGCCGGGGTGGCCGTGGTGTCCAGCTCGAAGTCGTATTCGGCGTCGGCGTGGGCGGCGCGGGCGCTGCCGCGGTTCCAGCCGGCGTAACGGTCGCCGCGCGCCTGTTCCCGTCGGGCACCCTCGGCGTCCGACACGTGCACCCCCACCATCCAGACCCGGTAGCCGTCGAACACCCGCAGGGCGTCCACCAGCCACTCGCGCTTCCAGATCACGTCGTCGGCGACGACGTTCATGCCGTCGTCCAGGTAGGCGCGGATGGCGTGATAGCGGGCGTGCATGGCGCGGTCCAGGATCGGGCCCGGATGCACGGTGAACCAGTCCAGGCCGTCGGGCTCGACGACACTTTCCCAGCTGTAGTACTCGGGCCGCACCTGGGCGAGATCGAGTTGCCTGGGCGGCAGGGCGAGCCAGAACACGTCGATGCCCAGGTGCATCCAGCATTCGTCGGCGACGTCCTGAAACGCGACGGCGATCGACGTCTTTCCCGCGCTGGATCCGCCGTTGAGCAGGATGAGCTTGCCTTCGGGCCGATCTGCCATAGCCGCCAGAGATTACTCCTTTTCGATGCGGCATTTGGTGCCAATTCGGAAACGAATTGGCCAGCACGGGAATGGAATACGCGCGCGGCGTAACGGCGGTGCGGCGCCGCCCGATATCCAGGGGTGCGCGGGGGTGCGGGCGAATTGCGCCGCGCCGCTGAATACACCGTGCACACGCCGCACCGGCGATACGATTCGCCTCGCCGCAGTCGGCGGTGCCGTGACCCGGTGGGAGGTTACAGATGTCGTATGTGATTGCCGTGCCCGAGGCGGTGCGAGCGGCGGTGGGGGATCTGGCCGGGCTCGGATCCACGCTCACGGGCGCCAACGCGGCGGCGGCGGGTCCGACGACGAGCATCGCGGCCGCCGCGCAGGACGAGGTGTCGGCGGCGATCGCGGCGGTGTTCGGTGCGCATGCTCGCGACTATCAGTCGCTGAGCGCCCGGATCGCCGCGTTCCACGACGAGTTCGTGCAGACGCTCGGTTCCGGCGCGGGTGCCTACGCGGCCGCCGAGGCCGCCAATGCCACGCCGCTGGCGGGTTTGGCCGTGTTCTCGCCGGTGCAGGCGCTGACGGGACGCCCGCTGTTCGGCAACGGCGCGAATGCCGCGCCGGGGTCCGGCCTCGCCGGGGGTCAGGGCGGATGGATCTTCGGCAACGGTGGTAACGGCGGATCGGCGACCACGGGCGTCGGCGGCGCCGGCGGCGCGGCCGGGTTCATCGGCAACGGCGGGGCCGGCGGGCAGGGCGCGGCGGGTGCGGCCGGCGGGATGGGCGGACACGGCGGGACGCTGCTGGGCAGCGGCGGGACCGGCGGCGTCGGCGGCACGGGCGGTGGCACCGGCGGGGTCGGCGGGACCGGCGGCTTCGTCGGCAACGGTGGCAGCGGGGGCGCCGGCGGTGCCGGCGGCGGGGTCGGCGGGACCGGCGGCGGCGGCGGGGTGTTCGGCAGCGGTGGGTTCGGCGGCGCGGGCGACGTCGGCGCGAAGGGCGGTAACGGCGGCGACGCGAACTTCTTCGGCGGCGGCGGTACTGGCGGCGTCGGTGGGGCCAACGCGAACGGCGGCGATGGCGGCGCCGGCGGGGTGTTCTACGGCAACGGCGGCGTCGGCGGCGTGGGTGGGAGCAACGCAAACGGTGGTAACGGCGGCGCCGGTGGGTTCTTCGCGGGCAACGGCGGTGCTGGTGGCCAGGGTGGTGTCGATGTCCTCGCTACGGGTGCCGGGACCGGCGGCAACGGCGGCAACGCCAACTGGTTCGGCGCCGGCGGCGCGGGCGGGCAGGGCGGCACCGGCCTGGCGGGCGCGAACGGTGTCAACCCCGTCCCGACCGGCACGGCCGGACCTGGTGGGAATGGCGGGAGCGTCACCGCCAACAACACCGGCCCGATTGTCGGTGACGTAGGGCTTGGCGCTAGCGGTGGCACCCCGGGCAACAACGGGGGCCCGGGCGTGACCGGCGGCACCGGCGGATCCGGTGGCAGCGCGTCATTCACAAATTCCGGCTCCGTCTCGGGCAACGTCGACGTCACCGCCGGCAGCGCCGCAAACGCGGGCACTACCGGCGGCAACGGCGGCAACGGCGGCAACGGTGGGGCCGGTGGGAACGCCACGATCACGAATACCGGCACGATCGGGGGCGACGTCACTGCCACCGCCACTGGCGGCGGCAACGGCACCAGCGCAGGAGCCGGCGGCGGAAACGGTGGCAACGGCGGCGCCGGCGGCGCAGCACAGGTCACGGGTACCGGCACCACCACCACCGGCGGGGCCGGCGGCGCGGGCGGTAACGGCTCCACGACACTGGGCGCGAATGGCGGTACCGGCGGCACCGGCGGGGCGGGCGGCAACGGCGGGCATGGCGGGATGTTCGTCGGCAACGGCGGCGTCGGCGGCGCGGGTGGCACCGGTGGTGTCGGGGGTGCCGGCGCCGGCGGCTTCTCAGGTGGAAACGGCGGCGGCGGTGGATCCGCCCTGGCGACCACCGGCGACGCGACCGCGGGTAATGGCGGTGCCGGCGGTGTCGCGGGTGGCATCGGCGGCACCGGCGGCGTCGGTGGGACCGGCGGGGTTGGCGGCCACGGCGGCGACGCCGGATTCATCGGCAACGGCGGTGCCGGGGGCGCCGGCGGCGTGGGCGGAACCGGCGGGACCGGCGGCATCGGTGGTGCCGGTGGTAGCGGCGGTGCCGGGGGAGCGGCCGCCGGAACCGGCACCGTGATTGCCGGCAACGGCTCCGACGGCCTGGTCGGCAGCGACGGCGGCGTCGGCGGCCAGGGGGGCGCGGGTGGCGCCACGGGTGGTGCCGGTGGGGCCGGCGGGACGATCGGTAGCGCGGGTGTGTCCGGAGCGGCCGGCGCAGGAGGCGACGGCGGCGTGGGCGGCCAGGGCGGCAAGGGCGGCAGCGGCGGCAACGGCGGCGACACCACCGGCGGCGCCACCGCGACGCCCGGCATCGGCGGAAATCTTGCGCTCGGCGGCGCGGGCGGCGCGGGCGGGGCCGCCGGCGGGGCGGGCGGCAGCGCCGGCATCCAGGGCAACCAGGGCATCCCGGGCGACCCCGGCACCAACGGCACGGCGAGCTGACCGAGACCCGCAGGTACCGTTACCGGCATGGCGAAGAAGGGCTCAGGGGCCGCGGATTCTGTTGCGCCCCAGTACCCGATCGAGTCCGTCGACAATGCGCTGAAGCTGCTGTTGCTGCTCGGCGAGCAGCCTCAGATCCGGCTGAGCGAGGCGACCCGGTATCTGGGCGTGGCGTCGTCCACCGCGCATCGACTGCTGGCGATGCTGACCTACCGCGGGTTCGTCCGTCAGGATCCGGTGTCCAAGGCGTACCTGCCAGGCCCGGCGCTGACCGGTGTGGCCTTTGCGATCTTCGGCCGCCTCGACGTTCCGGCCGTCGCCACGCCGATCATGCGCGGCCTCAGCCAGCGCCTGCGCGAAACGATCCACGTCGGGATGCTCGACGGCGCCGCCGTGCGGTTCGTCGCCGCGGTCGAGGGCCCCTCCGCGGTCCGGGTGGCGTCCCGGCTGGCCCGGACGATGCCCGCGCATTGCACGTCGACGGGCAAGGCCATGCTGGCCGAATTGTCCGAAGCCGAACTGCGGCAACTGCTTCCGCGTGAGGAACTGGAGCGTGTCACGACGCGCTCGATCGGCAGCCGCACCGAACTGGAGGCCGAGCTCGCCCGCGTCCGCGAACGCGGCTACGCCGTCAATCGCGAGGAGAGCGAGGAAGGCGTTGCCTCGGTTGCGGTTTCGATACCGGTACGCGCCCCGGGCCTGCGCCTCGCACTCAACGCGGCGGCCCCGCAGCACCGGCTGGAGCCGGCGCAGTACGCCGGCGTGGCCGCGGCACTTGCCGAGGCGGCCAAGGAGATTGGCGATCAGCTCGGCTAGCCCTTTTGCGTCTGCTCACCCCAGCAGCGTGCGGTGCGGGATCTCCGGCCGCAGGAACACGTCGTTCAGCGTCACGGTGCGCAACTTGCGGGCCCGGATGATGTCCACCAGCTGCCCGTAGACATGCGTGATCGACGGATGGTTGAGGTGGCCGATCACGATGTTCTGCGGAGTGAAATACTGCTGTGCCTGCTTGACGATCTGGTCCTCGGGAATCACCGCGGAATCCTTCAGATCACCGCTCCACAGCGTAGGAACGTGATAGCCCAGATCCGCGGCCACGGCGTCGACCGCGGCATTGTGTCGGCCATACGGCGGCCGGAAGTACGGTGCCGCGTCCACGCCATAGGTGTTGCGCAGGAACGCGTCGGTGGTCCTGAGTTCTTCGGCGATCTTGTGCGGCGGAATTTTCGTCAGATCAGGATGCGTCCAGGTGTGGTTGGCCAACTGGATCTGCCCGGAGTCCACGAGCGGTCGCAGCAGGGCGGCGTTCTCGGTCCACGAGCGGAAGGCGCCGGTGACGAAATACGTGAGCCGCACGCCGGTGTCCTTGGCGAATTGCGTGTACAGGCGCACCACGTCGGTGCTGACGCCGTCGTCGACCGTCCAGGCCACGAGGTCGCTGCCGGGAAGCTTGTTGAGCACCGCACCGCCGGGCAGCGTGACACGGGATGCAGGGCCCGGCGGCGGCAGCAATTTCGGTACCGCCGGCGTGATCGGGTTGGGCGCCGCGCCGAGTACGTCGGCGCGCGCCACGGTCTCCCTGGGTCCGTTACCCGAGGACCACGAGATCCCGGTAACCGCGACCGTCGCGGCGACGGCGACCAGAAACCGCCGCCGGTCCAGATGGCTCACGTGTGCACTCCTCACAGTCCCCTGGGAGGCTAAGCCGCCCGACGCTGCGATGCCTCGCGCTGCCGTCGAGTGTCGCCGGGCGATGCGAACTTGTGACTTTCACCCCGCGAGCAGACGCGAAAGCCCCCATTTCGGGACGAAAT